>PBSX01000114.1 GCA_002726375.1 Marinovum sp. | reverse complement strand
CCTATGGTTTAATCCTGCCGCAGGAGGTTCTGGATGCACCGCGCTATGGCTGCATTAATATTCATGCGTCGCTGTTGCCGCGCTGGCGCGGGGCAGCGCCCATCCACCGCGCGATTATGGCGGGGGACAGCGAAACCGGGGTGGCAATTATGCAGATGGCTGCAGGACTTGATACCGGACCGGTTCTTTTGCGCGGGGTGCAGCCGATCACCGCTGCGGATACTACTGCAAGCTTGCACGATAAACTGGCCGTGCAGGGCGCGCAGCTGTTGATCCAAACCCTAAACTCTTTGGGCAGCCTTACGGCAACACCGCAGGACACGGTGGGTGTCACTTATGCGCAGAAAATCGACAAATCCGAGGCCAGGATCGACTGGACGCGGCCTGCGGCCGAGGTTGACCGGCAAATTCGCGGGCTCTGCCCGTTTCCCGGCGCTTGGACGATGGCTCTGGGGGATCGGGTCAAATGTCTGGGCTCTGAGCTGGTTGAGGATGCAGGCACATCGGGACCGGCGGGGCAGGTCCTAAGTCCAGATTTAAAAATTGCCTGCGGTCAAGGCACGCTGCGGTTAACCCAGTTGCAGCGCGCGGGAAAATCGGCGCAAGACAGCGACAGTTTTTTGCACGGGTTTGCATTACCGGTTGGCACCGAGCTTGGCTAGGCGCTAAAAATCAATCGCAAGACCATTTTTTTCCCAATCACCATAGCGGACGGGTTCGGGGCCATCGCGCCCGCCCAACTCTTTGGGCCGCGTGACCGCTTGCGCCGCTTTGCGCCGTTCTTCGGCTTCGGCAAGGGCCCGCTTAGCGGCCTCTGGCAGGTCTTTTTTCTCGCTCATGCGCTCTTTCCTCTTGCTCTTTGTCTTGATATACGCGGCCGTCTAGCCAAGGCAAGGATCAATCAATGCCAAAACCGCCCGAAACCGCCCGCGGCGGTGCTGTTCAGCTGCTAAATGCAGTTCTGATCGAGCGCCGTTTGATGGCCGAAATTATTGCCAGTGGTGTGCTGCAGGCCCTACCGCCCGGCGATCGCGCCCGCGCCCAACGACTGGCGGTTGAAACTCTACGCGGTCTTGAGCGCGTCGATCGTCTTTTATCGCGGCATCTGCGCAAAACCCCACCGGACAATGTGCGCAATATTCTGCGGCTGGCAGCGTATGAACTGTGCAGTGGCGGCGATCCGCATGGGGTGGTCAATGCGGCGGTGAATTTAGTGGCGGGGACAAAACGCGGCGGTCACCTAAAGGGGCTTGCCAATGCGGTGCTGCGTAAGGTTGCAGCCGATGGGCCGGCAGCTTACGGCGAGCTGCGGGTGCCGCATTTGCCCAAATGGNTGCGCAAACCGCTCCAAGCGGCTTATGGNCCGCCCAAAGTGGCAGANATAGAGCGGGCGCATTTTCAAACTCCNCCTTTGGATATCACGGTTAAAANCCCTGACAAGCTTGATCACTGGGCTGAAAAGCTTGGCGCCGAGGTGGTGCTTGGTGGNTCGCTTCGCNTGTCTGCAGCAGGGCAGATATCTGCCTTGCCNGGGTATGATAGTGGCGCGTGGTGGGTTCAGGATGCGGCTGCGGCGCTTCCGGTTCGGCTTTTGGGCAATATTGCAGGGCTGTCCGCGCTTGATCTTTGTGCTGCCCCNGGGGGCAAAACCCTGCAATTGGCGGCCGCCGGCGCNNAGGTGNGCGCGATTGATATCTCGGCCACNCGGCTTGGGCGGATCGAGGAAAATCTGGCCCGCACCAAGCTTACGGCGCAGCTAGAGGTGCAAGACGCGCTGGAGTACCAAGGCGCAGACTATGATATCATCTTACTGGATGCGCCTTGCTCTGCCACTGGCACCATTCGCCGCCATCCTGACCTGCCCTATGCCAAAGATGGTAGTGAGTTTTTCGAACTGATAGAGNTGCAAAGCGGCATGATTGACCATGCGACCAGCTTGCTGAAGCCCGGTGGGCGCTTAGTCTTTTGCACCTGTTCCCTTTTGCCGGATGAGGGCGAGTGCCAAATCGAAGAGGCGCTTAAGCGGCATCCCGGTCTAAAAATTGATCCCAGTGCGTTCGAGGCGGGGTTTGTTGATTCGCAAATGAGGTCTATCCCCGAAGGCTTGCGCCTGCGGCCGGATATGTTGCCAGAGCAAGGCGGCCTTGACGGATTTTTCATTTCGATTTTACGCTGGGACGGACAATAGGGGGATGATTGTGCCGTGACTCTCCAGTCCCGTTTGAATATAGTTTACGAGATACTCACAGGCCAGTTCTCGAGTAGGGCGGGGTGAATGGCACAAGCTAACAATCTATCGCAATTGTATTTGCAAGTGATGCACGGGCTGACGGCACGTGTGCTGCGGTTTTCGCGGCCTGAAACCGAGTTCAAAGTGGCGCCCGAGCCACGCTCGATTGGCAGCTATGCGCGCGGCAAACAGCTTTGTGCGGGAAATTTGATGTTTGCAGGTCATTTGGTTGAAGCCCCTGGCAAAGCGCCTTGGGATATTCCNGTGCGCGAACAGGAATTTCTTGATGAAGTGCATGGCTTTGGCTGGCTTGACGATCTGGCGGCAGTGGGCACCCCACAGGCGGGCAAGCTGGCTGCGGTATGGACCACGGATTGGATCAAGCGATATGGTGGAGGACGCGGCGCTGGCTGGGTGCCGGATTTAACCGGCCGGCGTCTTATTCGCTGGGTGCATCATGGCTTGATGTTGGTGCAGGACAAATCGCCCAAGGCGCGCGATGAATTTTTCCTCGCGCTTGGCCGGCAATCTATGTTTTTGGGGCGTCGGTGGTCCAAAGCGGCCCCTGGATTGCCGCGCTTTGAGGCTTTGTCNGGGCTGATTTATGCAGGTTTGGCGCTCAAGAATATGCAACATTACGTTGCCCCTGCAACCAGTGCGCTGGCGCGTGAATGTCGTACCCAGATTGATGCTTCGGGTGGTATTCTGACCCGAAACCCCGAAGAATTNCTTGAGGTGTTTACGCTGCTAACTTGGACCGTGACGGCGCTGCGTGATGCAGGTTGGACACCGGCGCCCGCGCATCTTGATGCCATTGACCGGATCGCCCCAACCCTGCGCAGCTTGCGTCATAGCGATGGTAGTCTGGCGCGGTTTCATGGTGGCGGCCGCGGCATTGAAGGCCGGCTTGACCATGCTTTGGTGCAATCGGGGAATAAAACAATTGAAAGCAATGCATTGGCAATGGGATATGCGCGGCTGTCTGCCGGGCGCACCAGTGTGATTATTGATGCCGCGCGGCCACCCTTTGGGCGGGCCTCGATTAATGCGCATGCTTCTAGTTTGGCCTTTGAGCTGTGCTCTGGTCGGCGGCCATTGATTGTCAACTGTGGATCAGGTGTCAGCTATGGCGCCGCCTGGCGGCGTGCGGGGCGGGCAACGCCATCGCATTCAACACTTTATATCGACGGGCTGTCCAGTGCCCGNCTGGGCCGCACCCTAAGCTATGGCGNGCGCGCGCGTGAGGCGTTGATCGATGGGCCTACCAAACTGCTGTGTGAAATCAAACAAATGGGTGATAAAATCCGATTTGAAGGCGGACACAATGGCTATGTGGCTCTCAATGGGCTGACCCATGTGCGNAAGCTTGATTTGTCGTCAGATGGCCGTGCGCTGGTTGCCGAAGATATATTGATGGCCATAGAGGACAAAGATAAGCGCGCCTTCAATAAANCGTTTGAGGCCTCAGAGCTTGCCGGTCTTGCCTATCAGGTACGCCTGCATCTGCATCCAGATGTAGATCCGCAAGTTGATCTGGGCGGCACTGCGGTTTCCTTGACGCTAAAAAGTGGTGAAATCTGGGTGCTCCGGTTTGACAGCAGCTGCCAGATTCAGCTTGAAAACAGTGTTTATCTGGAAAATGGCCGGCTGCACCCACGCGCNACAAAACAGATCGTTTTATCTCAGCGCGCAATAGAGTATGCATCGCGCATCAGCTGGTCCCTGTCCAAAGCGCATGACACTGCGGTTGCAGTGCGTGATGTGAATTTGGATGTGACAGCTGCCGGTTAACTAAAAAATGGACCCTATTACTAATGACTGATCTTTTCCCGCTGCGCCGTGCATTGCTTTCTGTTTCCGATAAAACTGGCCTGATTGATTTGGCCCAAGCGCTCAGCGCAAGCGGTGTTGAGATTCTGTCCACCGGTGGCANTGCCAAGGCTTTACGTGACAGCGGCATAGAAGTGACGGATGTTGCTGCTGTTACCCAGTTTCCTGAAATGATGGATGGGCGTGTCAAAACTCTGCACCCCAAGGTGCATGGTGGCTTGCTGGCGCTGCGCGATAATCCCGATCATCAGGCCGCAATGGAGGCCCATGATATCGCTGGGATCGACCTTTTGGTGGTCAACCTTTACCCCTTTGAGCAAACAGTCGCTGGCGGCGGCGACTATGACAGCTGCGTTGAAAATATAGATATTGGCGGTCCAGCCATGATCCGGGCAGCTGCAAAAAACCACCGCTTTGTGACCACCGTGGTGGATGTCGAGGATTACGAGGCGCTGCTGGGCGAATTGGCGGCGCAGGATGGCCAGACCTCATATGCGTTCCGCCAGCAAATGGCGCAGCGCGCCTATGCACGCTGCGCGGCCTATGATGCGGCGGTTTCGGGCTGGATGGCACAGGCTTTGGGCAATAAATCCCCTAGGCGGCACAGTCAGGCGGGAAATTTGGCGCAGAGCCTGCGCTATGGCGAAAACCCGCATCAATCAGCGTCGTTTTATGTGGATGGCAACGCCCGCGCCGGGGTGGCCACAGCCATTCAGCATCAGGGCAAAGAGCTGTCGTATAACAATATCAATGACACCGATGCCGCTTTTGAGCTGGCCAGTGAATTTGACGCCGCCGGTGGACCAGCTTGCGTGATTGTCAAACACGCAAACCCCTGCGGTGTGGCGCGCGGCGAAAGCCTTGCAGCGGCCTATAGTTCGGCGTTTGATTGTGACCGGACCAGCGCCTTTGGCGGAATTATCGCCGTCAATCAAACCCTAGATAAAGCCACGGCTGAAGAGATTAGCAAAATCTTCACCGAGGTTGTGATTGCGCCGGACGCCACTGCCGAGGCAATCGCAGTTTTTGCCGCTAAGAAAAACCTTCGCTTGCTGACCACGGGCGGGATGGCTGATCCGCAGCAGCCCGGGGCAACCCTGCGGCAAGTGGCTGGTGGGTTTTTATTGCAGGACAAAGACACTGGCCATATCACCGAAGCTGACCTCAAAGTGGTCAGCAAACGCGCGCCGAGTGCCCAAGAGCTGGCTGATATGTTGTTCGCGTGGCGGGTGACAAAGCATGTGAAATCCAATGCCATTGTTTATGCCAAAGAGGCGGCAACAGTGGGCATTGGAGCTGGCCAGATGAGCCGTGTCGACAGTTGCCGCATTGCGGCACGAAAAGCCGAAGATATGGCTAAAACACTAGGGCTAAGCGCGCCTTTGACCCAAGGCTCTGTAGTGGCGTCTGATGCGTTTTTTCCTTTCGCTGACGGGTTGATGACCGCTGCCGAAGCTGGCGCAACAGCCATAATCCAACCCGGCGGCTCAATGCGCGATGATGAGGTGATCGCCGCCGCCGATGCTGCCGGGCTGGCAATGGTGTTCACCGGCATGCGTCATTTTAGGCATTAAGCTATGCATAGATTAATGCTTATCTCAACTCTTGCCGCCTTGCTGATTGACCAGATTAGCAAATATGTCGTGGTCTTTGGGATCGACCTCAGAAACCAATTTGAGCTTGAGGTTTTCCCACCCTATTTGAATTTCCGAATGGCATGGAATTATGGGGTAAACTTTGGTTTGTTTTCAGGTGACAGTGCCCTGCAGCGCTGGCTTTTAATCGGCTTCGCTGTGTTTGTCTCAGCAGCCATCGCCATTTGGCTTCGCCGCACGCCTCTGAGTAGGCTTGGGCTTATATCGGGCGGGCTTTTGATCGGCGGCGCACTCAGCAATGCTTTGGATCGTGCGATCTATGGTGCAGTGGCCGATTTTCTAAATATGTCATGCTGCGGATTGGATAATCCGTTTGCGTTTAACCTTGCAGATGTATCAATTTTCGCGGGGGCTATCGGGCTTATGTTTTTTTCTGATCCGCCCAAAGCGGCTGACACAAAATAGTGAGTGACCAATCGCAAAGATCACTTTAAAATTGATCTTAGGTGAGGGGGAAGGGATGCGTTTGCGGATGGTTTTATTTTTTATGGCCGTGGCCTTAGTGGGTGGATGCAGTGATACGACTGCGGCGCTGTCAGGCTTCGGCAATGCAAATATATCGCCGCATGAGCGCAGTCTAATAAAGCAGGGCCCGCTGCGATTGCCTACCTCATTGGGCACGCTGCCGCCGCCTGAATAAACTCAAATATGGGCCGGCGGCGGCGTGTCAACCTTGATCTGAAGGCAAAACCATCAAAATCCTGAGCGATAATTGGCTTATCGGGGCAAGAAACCAACTGCGGTTGGTTGAAACCTTCTGACAGCAAGATATCTTTGAGCCAAAGAGGAGGGGATTGATGAAAGTGTTTCGTTTCTGTCTGCCATGGATTGGTTTGCTGATTATCCCTTTGGCAGCCTCTGCTGACATCGCTGATCAGGTCACTGATTTTACGCTTGATAACGGACTTCAGGTGGTGGTGATCGAAGATCACCGTGCACCGGTGGTGGTGCATATGCTATGGTACCGAGCCGGATCTGCCGATGAAACTGCGGGGGTTTCAGGGATCGCACATTTTCTTGAACACTTGCTGTTTAAGCAGACCAAAACCCTCGAATCTGGAGAATTTTCCCGAGTGGTGGCCAAAAACGGCGGCAGCGATAACGCCTTTACCAGTAAGGACTTTACCGCCTATTTCCAGCGTGTTGCAGCAGATCGGCTTGATTTGATGATGCAGATGGAAGCGGACCGTATGGTCAACCTCGACCTCAGTGAGGAGGATATTGTGACCGAACGCGAAGTGATCATCGAAGAACGCAATCAACGTGTGGAAAACAGTCCCGGAGCGCTGTTTCGCGAGCAAAGCACCGCCGCGCTCTTTCTCAATCACCGCTATGGAGTGCCAGTGATCGGATGGCGGCACGAAATGGAAAAGCTAAACCTCGGCGATGCGCTTGATTTTTACCGGCAGTATTATGCACCCAACAATGCGGTGCTGGTTGTGGCCGGTGATGTGCTGCCCGATGACGTGCGCCAATTGGCAGAAAAAAATTATGGGCCCTTGTCCGCTAATCCGGACCTAAGCCCGCGCGCCCGCCCGCAAGAGCCGCCGCAAATCGCAGCGCGGCGACTGACGTACCGCGATGAAAGAGTAGCGCAGCCCTATATGACGCGCAGCTATCTGGCCCCCGAGCGCGACCCGGGGGATCAAAGCACTGCCGCAGCGCTCACCCTTCTGGCGGAAATTTTGGGGGGCGGGCAGACGTCTGTGCTGACGCAAAAATTGCAATTTGAGACGTCAACTGCGGTATATGCTGCAGCCTTCTATGACGGGTTATCGCTTGATGACAGCAGTTTCGGATTTGCAGTTGTCCCCTCAGCAGACGTCACATTGCAAGCCGCTGAAGAGGCGCTTGATCAGGCGCTGGCAGAGTTTTTTGAAGCCGGCGTTGATCTTGAGCAGCTTGAGCGGATCAAAACCCAGTTTTCAGCCTCGGATATTTATGCCCGGGATAATGTCCAAGGGCTGGCCAATAGTTATGGGGCGGCGCTGACCTCAGGGCTTGGGCTGAGCGATATTCACGCCTGGCCTGATATCATTCAGGCGGTCACAGCCAAAGATATTATGGCGGCCGCGAAAGATGTTTTACGCGATGCGGGCTCTGTTACGGGCTGGCTGATGAAACCAGAAGAGGAGATGCAGTGATGCGGGGAATTTTTAACGCTGTTGTCGCAATCTTCATCGGCCTATGGGCCGCGCCGCTCTGGGCGGCAAATGCTGTGCAAACCCTCACCACCCCGTCGGGCATAAATGCTTGGCTGGTTGAAGACCACAACATTCCTTTTGTGGCGCTCGAGCTGCATTTTCGCGGCGGCTCGGCTCTTGAACCTTTGGCAAAACGCGGTGTGACGCAACTGATGACCGGCCTGTTGGAAGAGGGATCGGGTGAGATGGACGCGCAGGCTTTCGCTGCCGCGAAAGAGGGCTTGGCGGTATCCTTTGGCTACCGTGCCTATCAAGATGTGCTGGGGATATCCGCGCGGTTTCTTACGGCCAATCGTGCGCAGTCTGTTGCCCTATTGCGGCAATCCCTGATCGCGCCCCGATTTGACGAGGATGCAATTGAACGGGTGCGGGCGCAGATGTTGACTGGAATTCGGGCGCAGACAAAAGACCCAAATGATCTGGTGGGCAAAGCCTTTGACGCCGAAGCTTACGGCGGTCATCCCTATGGCAGCGACGATCTTGGAACCACTGAGACCGTATCAGCGCTGCGCCGCGATGATATCGTCTCCAGCCATCGCAACACGCTGGTTCGTGGGCGGGTCGTTGTTTCAGCGGTCGGTGACATTACGGCAGAGGAGCTTTCGACTTTGATCGAAAATCTGCTTGGTGATTTGCCATCAAACAGTGATCTGCCGCTGCTAGAGCCGGCAACGATCGGATTGCAGACGGGGATACAGGTGATCGACTTTCCAACGCCGCAGTCCGTGGCGCTGTTTGGGCACTCTGGCATTGACCGTGATGATCCGGATTTCTTTGCGGCTTATATTCTTAACTATATTTTTGGCGGCAACGGGTTTGAAAGCCGTCTGATGCGCGAGTTGCGCGAAACCCGCGGTCTGACCTATGGGGTAAACACTTATCTGGTCACCGCGGATTATGCCAATCTCTATCTTGGACAATTTGCATCAGCCAACGAGCGGGTGGCTGAAGCGATAGACGTGCTTAAGGCAGAATGGGCTAAAATCGCGCGTGATGGCATCACCGAAAAAGAGCTGACGCGCGCAAAAACCTATCTTACCGGTGCTTATCCACTACGTTTTGATGGCAACGCAAAGATTGCGCGTATCTTGGCCGGGATGCAGCTGCAGGGTTTGGATCCCAGCTATATAGCTAATCGCAACGGTAAAATTGAAGCAGTAAGCCTGTCGGAGGCCAATCGCGTGGCAGCGCGGCTGTTTCAGCCAGAGAGGCTGCGCATCATGGTGATCGGCACGCCGCAGGGACTTTAGATGATTTTCAAAATTTACAAGCGATTGTTTAAGTTTCTCGTGGCTTTTTCTTTTGCCCAGTCCCGCGTTAGCTTAGCAATCTAAACTAGAAAGGCCCCTAGATGTCTCATCCCCCCGATTACAGTCCGCACGGCGGCCTGCCGCCACAAAGGCAATTGCTGACTGATCGTGCAGTCTTTACAGAGTCGTATGTAGTGATCCCGCGGGGAACAAACCGAGACATTGTCACCAGTTTTTTGCCGTTTTGGACGGGGATGCGGATGTGGGTTCTGGCCCGCCCGCTCTCGGGTTTTGCGGAAACCTTCAGCCATTACATGGTTGAGTTGATGCCCGATGGTGGCAGTGAGCGGCCCGAAACAGATCCCTCTGCACAGTCTGTCCTGTTTGTTGTTGAAGGGGTGTTAAGCCTGATCATAGAGGGCGCTGAGCATCACCTGCGCCCGGGCAGCTATGTCTACCTGCCGGCTGGTTGCAAGTGGGAAATACACAGCCAAGGCGAAGGGCGCGCTTTGTTTCACTGGATTAGAAAGGCGTATTGCGCGGTGGATGGAATTGTACAACCGACCGCCTTCGTTTCTCATGAGAGCGACCAAACCCCCATTGCAATGCCCGACACCGATGGGGCCTGGACGACAACCCGCTTTGTCGATCCGCAAGACCTGCGCCATGATATGCATGTCAATATTGTCACGCTGCAGCCTGGAG
>PBSX01000113.1 GCA_002726375.1 Marinovum sp. | reverse complement strand
AACCCAATGATAAAAATACCGCAGATAAAACGTCGTTTAGATGCAGCTCTGCTGGAATTGAATAAATGCCTCTTATAGATGGGTCCCAAACACCGCCCCCTGCAAGGTAATTGATCAATGAAAAAATGGGGTCGATGTAAATTGCAAACAAGCAGCCCAAGATCACACCGAATGTTGTCCCGATTAAGCCGGTAAAGGCGCCGCAGATAAAAAACACCCGCATCACAGAGCCCTCGGTTAATCCCATGGTTCGAAGGATACCGATATCTCGCCCTTTGTTTTTCACCAGCATAATCAAGCCGGAAATGATATTCATGGTCGCAATTAAAACCAATATAGTCATGATGATAAACATCACATCATCTTCGATTTCCAAGGCTCGTAAGAAATTGCTTGATGCATCTTTCCAACTCCAAAGCTGGGCGCGAGCCCCGGCGGCGGATGAAATGGCCTCAGCTAATCTTTCTACCTGATCAGGGTTTTCGACCATAACCTCAATCTCATCGGCCACCCCTTCACGGTTAAAATAGTCCTGAGCTTCGGCAAAGGGCATATAAACGCGGGTTTTATCAATGTCATAGCGACCTGCTGTAAACACATAGGTGATCGGATAGCTCTTAACGCGCGGGCTGGTTCCAAAGGCTGTTTTAACGCCATTTGGAGAAATAAGTTTGATTTTATCGCCAAGTGTTACATTTAAAATTCTCGCAACGCCCGAGCCGATGGCAATGCCTTGTTCAAAATCGCCAATATCCCCTACAAAGTCTTCCGGCTCTGCAATCCGCGGCAATGTTAGTAGATCAGAAGCTGATATACCGTACACCTGCACACCGGCGTTTTGGCCCCCGAAACTGGCCATCACCTGACCTTTGATCAGCGGCGCCGCGCGGTTGACCCCATCAATCTGTGCAATGGCATGCGCCATTTCAGCATAATTATGAATGGTACGATCCAAACGGCCAAAATCATCAGTTGTCGGAATTTGATAGACAGTGACATGAGCATTTGCGCCCAAAATTGTGTCTACAATTTCCGAGCGAAAACCCGAACGGACAGCAAGGGAAGCAATCAAGGCAAACACCGCCAGCGTGATACCGATCAGGCTGATCCATGTCATCACACTGACGCCACCTTCGGCGCGGCGTGCGCGCAGATAGCGCCAGGCGATCATCCATTCATATGCAGCAAAAGGTTGGTTGCTATGGCGCACAGTCGGGCTCCGTTTTATTTCTGCAGACCCTGTGCCTGATCGCTGCGAAGGTCAAGACTGGATTGGATTTTACCGCCCCGATCGGCTCAAAATTGCGTGATCCTTGGGCATTTACGCCCTTGCCTCTGATGGCATTATACCATTATCTCTGTGCTATGAGCAAACCGCGCTATACCCAATTGGTTGAAAGCCTGCCGGCAAGTGTTCCCTTTGTGGGTCCTGAAACCCAAGAGCGGGCAAGAGGCGGCGCTTTTGCGGCCCGTCTTGGGGCCAATGAGAACGTTTTTGGCCCGTCATCTATGGCGATTGAGGCGATGCAGAAAGCAGCCTCGGAGATTTGGCAATATGGTGATCCCACGAGCTTTGACTTGCGTGCGGCTTTGGCCGATCACCACGCCATAGCGCCGGAAAATATTGTGGTTGGTGAAGGAATAGATGGGCTTTTGGGCTATCTTGTCCGTATGCTGATCGGACCGGGCGACAAAGTCGTGACGTCAGATGGTGCCTACCCGACGTTTAATTATCATGTGGCTGGATTTGGCGGGACCTTGCTCAAAACCCCTTATGTTGGGGATCACGAAGACCCTGCCGCGCTTTTGGAATTGGCCGGACAGCAAAATGCCAAACTGATCTATTTTGCTAATCCAGACAATCCGATGGGAACATGGCATAGCGCGGATGTGATTGAGGAAATGATCTCTAATGTGCCGGATGGCTGTCTTTTAGTACTGGATGAAGCCTATATCGAATTTGCGCCCGAAGGCACCGCGCCAAAGGTAGAGATTAATAACCCTAAAGTAATTAGAATGCGCACCTTTTCAAAGGGTTACGGCATGGCAGGGGCGCGAGTGGGCTATGCTTTGGGCGCGCGTGATCTGATCAGGCAATTTGAGAAAATCCGCAATCATTTTGGGATGAACCGTGCCGCGCAAGCCGGTGCATTGGCAGCGCTTGGTGATCAGGACTGGCTTGCCCATGTGCGGGAACAGGTGGCAAGAGGCCGCGCTACAATTGCGCAGATAGCCGAAGAAAACGGGTTGTCTACGGTGCCGTCTGCTACCAATTTTGTTGCAATAGATTGCGGCCAGGATGGTGTCTTTGCCAAAGCGGTCCTAGACGATCTTGTGGCCAGTGGACTGTTTGTTAGGATGCCTTTCGTGGCCCCGCAAAACCGCTGCATTCGGGTCAGTGCCGGCCATCCAGAGGATCTTGAATTATTGCGCGGCCTGCTGCCCAAAGCGCTTAGCGCGGCATTAGCTCGCTGATGCCATAACTTGCGCTGCGGCCTCGACAGCGCCGGATCCGTGCGGGATATCAAGTGCACAAAGCCCGGCTTCAACGGTGCCCAGCAGCCCCATAATCATCTGTGCGTTGACATGTCCCATATGGCCAAACCTGAAAAAGCCGTCGCCGTTGGGATCTTCGGGAGTGGACATGCCCAAGCCAATGCCAAGGGTTAAACCGGCCCCATGTTCCACCCAGCGGCGTAGTTTTTTTCCATCGGGCGCACCCAGATGGAGCGATGTGACAGCATGGCTGCGGTGCTCTGGGTTGTCCACGTTCATCCTCATTTTTCCACCCTCGCTTGCCCAGCGATCTACTGCAGACCAGATGGCTTGGGCAAGCACCCTGTGACGTGTCCAGATGGCTTCGATGCCTTCGGCTTTGATCATGTCCAAAGCGGTGCGCAACCCATAAAGATGAAGGGTTGGCGCCGTGCCACAAAAATATTGGTAAAAACCCTCTGGGCTAACACGCTGCTGCCAATTCCAATAAGAACTGACCCGTTCAAGTGAGTATTGCTGCTCAGCCGCCTTTTCGTTGAAATAAACAAAGGCCAATCCAGGCGGCACCATCAATCCTTTTTGACTAGCAGCAACCATCACATCGACACCCCATGCATCCATTTCAAAGCGATCGCAGCCAAGCGATGCAATACAATCCACGGCCAATAGGGCAGGGTGATCTGCGCCATCAATGGCTACGCGAACTTCATTTATATCATTCTTGATGGATGTGGATGTATCCACATGTGTGACCAGAACCGCTTTTATGCGTTGTGCTTTATCGGCCATTAAAGCCTCGCTAACACGCGTTGCTTCGATTGTTGACTGGGTTCCAAATTCAATTATTTCTACTTTAATCCCCAGAGTTTCGGCCATTTCAGCCCAACTATGTGCAAATTGCCCCGTGGCAGCTACAAGTACCGTATCACCCGGTCCTGCCATATTCGCCAGTGCGGCTTCCCATGCGCCATGACCGTTCGCGATATAAAGCGCGACATTTTGATCAGTGCGCGCCACGTAGCGCAAGTCTGATACTATAGAAGGAACCATGTCCACCAATTCGCCCTCGTAGATATTGGGCGAAGAGCGGTGCATTGAACGCAGAACGGCCTCGGGAACAACTGATGGACCGGGAATAGCAAGGTAAGACTGACCATTTGCAAGGGACATTATATTCAATCCTTTAAAATTCCATTTACGGAAAGTTCAGCGCCTGTTTAACAAGGCGGTATGATTTTTACATGAGATATTGGCTCAAAAACCGCCAAGGTCAATCACCTCGATCACGGAAAATGTTGCAACAGGCCTTGGCACTGTCAAATTCAAAGAAAAAAATGGTGCAATAATGTCCATCGCTGTAAACTAGACGTTTTAAGCCGGGACTGGATTTGTCATGATCCCTAAATCAGCTCTTGAAAAACCCAGCGCATGTGTTCAAAGCTAATGTGCGAAAAAGCAAACCAAGGGATTCTAGATGGCCATAGTTACCGTTGAAATCATTAAACAAACAACGAAAACTGCATTGCAGGCCCATGGGGCGGCTGACTGGATTTGTGAACATGTCGCCGATGCTGTGGCCACAGCAGAAAGCGTCGGCAATCGGATTTGCGGTCTGTATTATCTTGAAAGCTATTGCCTGCAATTGCAAAGCGGGCGGGTCAATGGCACGGCCGAACCAGTAGTGACGTCTGCGAAGGCCGGGGCGGTGCATGTGGATGCTAAAATGGGGTTTGCCCAGTCTGCTTTTGCGCGGGGGTTGCCTGTGGCAGTTGAGGCGGCGCAGAAATTAGGGGTGGCAAGCCTTGCTGTGGGCCATGCGCATACCTGTACCTCGCTGGGCTATTTTACCGAACAAATTGCCCGCGCTGGACTGATCGGATTTGGGCTCACCAATGCCTCGCCAATTGTGGCGCCTCCGGGCGGCAAAACCCGAGTTATTGGCACCAATCCAATTGCCTTTTCAGTGCCTGACGGCAAGGGCGGTATTGCCATGCAGTTCGATCAGTCGACAACCACTGTGGCGCTGGGTAAAATCACCATGGCCAAAGCCGCAGGAGAACCCATTCCAAAAGGCTGGGCCATTGATTCCAAAGGAAATCCTACCACTGATCCCGAGGCGGCGCTGACCGGTTCACTGGTTTCCATGGGCGGTTATAAAGGCTGGGGATTTGGCCTGATGGCTGAGCTTCTGGCGGCCGGAATGACCGGCGGCGTGGTGTCGCGTGATGTCAAACCGCTAAAAGCGCCCGAAGGCCCGCCACATGATTTGGGCCAGTATTATCTCTTGATTGATCCGGCCTCAGGCCCGGCCTTTTATGACCGGTTTGAGGCGGTAGCAGATGCGGTTTCTCTTGATCAAAATGCCCGGATGCCGGGGCAGGGCAAAACCCCTGCAACCACGGTCGATGTGCCCGATGCGCTGTGGGAAATGGTTGGTAAGTTAGCAGCGAAATAGGCTCGATTTCGGGATCGGTTTTGCGTCGGCATCGCGTTGGTATCGCGGTGGTGCAAAATCTTGGCGCTCCAGAGCGAAAACAAGCGGTAAATCATATCACGCCGGTTGGGCAAGGCCGGATATAATTGGGCAATCAGGGCGATCATCGCCGCGGCAAGCAGAGATGAGATGGGCCAGCTCATCATGCAGACATTGCAGTTCCTTCTGTTTTTCCTCAATTTCGGTCAGCCGCCGTTTGGCAATATCTTTGACATCCGCGCTTGAGCGGCTGTCATCCACATAGAGCCCGAGCAATTCACGGCATTTGGTAATGCTAAACCCGAAAGCGCGTGCGCGGCGGATAAAAATCAACTTTTGAATCGCGTCCTGATCATAGCTGCGATATCCAGATGCACTGCGGTCTGCGGGGGCAACCAGCCCGATATCGGCATAATAGCGCACGGTCTTAACCGGCAATCTGGCCTTTTCTGCGGCGTGTGAAATTTTCATTTTGGCCTCCCTTGACCTTCCAGTTACTGGAGAGCCTATATCAGTGATAACAGAGAGGCAAACAGGGTCGTTATGAGCGCTTTAACAGATACATTCTCAATCAACTGGCGCTGCCGTCACACATGGCGGCGGTCTTCCAAAAATACCCTGTGGTGTTTGCTCGGCTGCTCGATCGGGGATTTGGGGACAATTGCTTTTTTTCAATACACCGGTATCCCATGGAGCACGCTCGCGATCATGAGCCTAGCAATTTGCAACGGTTTGCTCACCTCAATCGCGCTTGAAACAGTTATTTTGATGCGGCAAATGGCTTTGAAAGTGGCGTTTCAAACGGCAATTGGCATGTCGCTTATTTCGATGATTTCGATGGAGGCCGCGATGAATTTGGTTGATGTCTGGCTGACGGGCGGTGCCAAGCTCACATGGTGGGTCATCCCGTTTATGCTTCTGGCCGGCTTTATCACGCCGCTTCCTTATAACTACTGGCGTTTAAAAGCTTTGGGCAAAGCCTGTCACTAAAGCGTTTTACGACCCAAGCCTAAGCAGGAAGGTAAAATGTTGCGCTCGCAAGGGCGACCCTCTTTTCATTTGGCCGTGTGGTCAATTCAGCGCTGAGAAAAAACATCGCTTTGCCGGCCCGCTCCACTTTGGCACGGCAGGTTAAAATATCGCCCGAGGCAGGGCGCAAAAACTGGCTGTCCAGTGTCGTGGTGGTGACAGGGGCCAATCGGTCAAGATGACTAAAGCAGGCAAACACCATTGTTGTATCCGCCAACGCACTGATCGCTTGGCCGCATACAATATCCCCAAAGCGTTTTATATGCGGCGTGATCGGGATTTCGATCTCGGCGCTGCCATCGGCAAAATAGGTGAGCCTCGGCTGAAGATCCAAAATCCATTGAGCAAAATTTTCATCTAGAAATTTCTGGACAAAAGGCAGAGTCAGTTGCGTCACCATTGATTTTCTCCGGGCTGGACGGCACAGTCGTTTAGACGTCCGTGAACCATAATTCACGCCAGAGCAAGAGAGCAAGCCGAGAATAAAACAATGTCAGAATTTGTCACTTTGAATGGTCATAGATTTTTCCTTCGAACTTGGGGCGATGCCAAAAATCCTCCGCTTTTGCTGCTGCACGGGTTTCCGGAATATTCCGGCGCATGGGAAGAGGTGGCCACACGGCTGAGCGACCGGTTTTACTGTATAGCGCCAGATCAGCGCGGGTATGGTCAAAGCTATTCGCCAAGTGATGTTGCAGCCTATCACATTCAGCATCTGGTTGGTGATTTGGTGTCATTGATTGATCATATTGGTGGGCCGCTTGATGTCGTTGGGCATGATTGGGGCGCATCGGCGGCCTATGCGCTGGCGATTGCGCGGTCTGATTTGCTGCGCAAATTAGTCATTCTAAATGGCGTGCACCCAATTCCGTTTCAACGCGCTTTAATCGAAGATGCGGATCAAATTGCGGCCTCGCAATATATCCTGTGGTTGCAGCGTGCAGGATCAGAGCAGGTACTTGCCGCTGATGACTTCATTAAATTACGAGAAATGTTTGCCGGTCCAATGAATATGTCGTGGCTGGATGCCGCGCGGCTTAAAGACTATCTGGCCGCGTGGCGTGACACTGCGGGGTTGCAAGCCATGATTAACTGGTATCGGGCCACTGGGCTATATGTGCCCGAACTGGGCGCGGAAATTGATCCCCCGCCACCACTTGACGCAGATGCCATGCGGATTTCGGTGCCGCATCTTTTGATCTGGGGAACCGATGACACCGCGCTTTTGCCTTCAAGTTTTGCAGGTATGGATGCGCTTTGCGATGCCTTTACGTTGCAAAAGATCACCGGCGCCGACCATTGGCTACACCATCAAAAACCTGATGAGGTTGCCAGATTGATCCGCGAGTTTCTATAATCTGGCGGCTGATGGCTGTTGTCATTGGATGGATTTCTTACCAGTCTGGGGATGCTTTAGTCTTTTATCCTTTTTGATATATGAAATTTCTGATGAACCATCTTTGCTTTGCCAATTTACCCTATGAGAAACAGGCTGCTACGTTAAAAGACATCATCACGTCCAACTCTGAAATGATGGATCTTTTATACCGTCTTCGCCAAATGGGGCTGCCGGATGATTGGATTGTGTCCGGTGCGATTTACAACAATCTGTGGAATTATCTAACTGGCCGGCCCTGGATGCATGGGGTGAAAGACGTTGATGTGTTTTATTTTGATCAAACCGACCTGAGTTACGAGGCAGAAGATAAAAAAATCAAGCAAAGCCAAAAGGTGTTTGCACAATGTCCGGTTCTGGTCGAGCTGCGCAATCAGGCCCGGGTGCATTTATGGTATAAGGATCATTTTGGACACGCGTACCCTGCTTTAAGCTCATCTTGCGAAGCGATTGATCGATTTGCCTCGATCACCCATTCGGTGGGTGTTCGGCTAAATGCCAAAGATCAGCTAGAGCTTTATGCACCCTATGGCTTGAACGAGGTGTTTTCGTTTCGCATTGCGCCTAATTATCTGCTTAATAATGCCGCAACTCATGCCCAGAAAGCCCTGCGCGCCAAAAAACACTGGCCTGAATTAACAATTATCCCGTGGGAGCCTGACCCGGCGGCTAGGCCTGCTGGGTGATCCAGACGCCAAGCGCCATCACCCCAAGCCCAAGCGAACGCGTCAGCGACAGCGGTGAGCCTGACGCGCCAAAAAGCGCAAAGTGATCCACCACCGCTGCACTGATCAATTGGCCTAAAAGCACAAAGAAAATCGCATTTCCCACCCCGAAATGCGGTGCAATAGCGGTGATCGACAACATATAGAAAGTCACAAGCAAGCCTGCCAGAAACAGATGCCTCGGCGCTTCGGCCAAACGCGCAAAAGACAGGCTAGAGGTGGTCAGTAAGATGACAAAAGTCGCGCTAAAGGCCACGCATAATAGAACTGTGACCGCCGCCACGGGCGAGCCAAGGAACTGTCCAAGCGCGGCGTTGAGCGCCGCCAAAACCGGAATGCCAAGACCTGCGGCCAACATGATCAAAGCAGAAGTACTATAGGACATTGAGCCACCTCATAAATAAGTTTGGGCAACCCTAGTGGTTAAACCGCTGACAGCAAACCTATTTTTCAAAAAATGCCATGGACGGGAGGCTGCCTTTATACATCCAGCTCTTCGACAAACTTGGCATTTTCTTGGATGTACTGGTAGCGCAGCTCGGGTTTTTTACCCATCAGCCGTTCCACCAGATTTCCGGTTTCGCCCGGCTCGTCCTCATCAATACTGACCCGGATCAATTTACGGGTCGCGGGATTCATTGTGGTTTCTTTTAGGTCTTTGGCGTCCATTTCACCCAGACCCTTAAATCGGCTGACATCAATTTTACCCTTACCGCCCAGACCTTTTTTTAGCCATTCGTCGCGCTCTTGCTCGTCAATGCAGTAGACCCTTTTGGCCCCTTGGGTCAGCCGGTAGAGCGGCGGGCAGGCCAGATAAAGATGGCCAGCATCAATCATGGGCCGCATCTGGGTGAAAAAGAAGGTCATCAAAAGTGCGGCGATATGGGCCCCGTCCACATCCGCATCGGTCATGATAATAACTTTGTCATAGCGCAGATCATCAAGATTGAAGCGGGTGCCCATGCCGACGCCCAAAGCCTGCGATAAATCGCTAATCTCTTGGTTCGTTCCAAGCTTTGAGCTGGCCGCGCCCAGCACATTTAGGATTTTACCGCGCAGGGGCAGCAAAGCCTGGGTTTTGCGGTCTCGGCCCATTTTGGCCGAACCGCCGGCACTATCGCCTTCGACTAGAAACAGTTCCGTGCCGTTGCGCGCAGTGGCCGAACAATCCACCAGTTTGCCCGGAAGCCGCAGTTTCTTGGTGGCCGTCTTGCGCTGGGTTTCTTTTTCCTGCCGCCGGCGCATCCGCTCTTCGGCGCGTAGCACAAGAAAATCAAGAATTGCACCCGCCGATTTGGTATCAGCGGCCAGCCAATTGTCAAAATGGTCACGCACCGAATTTTCCACCAGGCGNTGGGCTTCNTTNGTGGCCAGCCGGTCTTTGGTTTGGCCGACAAATTCNGGCTCGCGGATAAAACAGCTGACCAAGGCGCAGCCGCCNGTGGTTAGATCATCCCNGGTGATATCCTTGGCTTTTCGGTTGTTGACCAATTCNCCATAGGCNCGGATGCCTTTTAGGATTGCGGCCCAGAACCCGCTTTCATGGGTGCCGCCTTCGGGGGTNGGGACTGTGTTACAGTATGACTGGATAAACCCGTCNCGCGACGGGGTCCAATTGATCGCCCATTCCACNTTGCCGGGGATTTGAAANCGNTCTTGAAACTCAACAACTCCGNTAAAGGGCTGCTCGGCATAAGTGGTTGCNCCGTTTAGCGTTTCATTTAGATAATCGCTCAATCCGCCAGGAAAATGAAAACTTGCCTCGGTCGGGGTTTCACCATCATCAACTTCTGATTTCCAACGAATCTCTACACCGCTAAAAAGATAGGCTTTCGAGCGGATTGATTTGAAAAGCCGCGCCGGTTTAAAACACAGTTTGCCGAATATCTCGGCATCGGGATGAAATGTTACGGTAGTGCCACGACGGTTTTGCGTTGGGCCAAGCTTGGCCAGAGGCGCCAGAGGAACACCGCGGCTAAAGCGCTGTTCATACAATTCTTTGTTGCGCGCCACCTGCACCACCATACTGTCAGAGAGCGCATTGACAACTGATGCCCCGACCCCATGAAGGCCGCCCGAGGTTTGATAGGCTTTGCCGCTAAACTTACCGCCCGCATGCAAGGTGCATAAGATCACCTCAAGGGCTGATTTTTTTGGGAATTTAGGATGCGGGTCGACCGGAATACCGCGGCCATTATCGCGGATGGTGATCGCATAATCGCTGTGCAGCTCAACCTCGATCCGGTTGGCATGTCCGGCCACGGCCTCATCCATCGAGTTGTCCAGGACTTCAGCAACCAGATGATGCAATGCGCGCTCATCCGTGCCGCCGATATACATACCGGGGCGTTTGCGAACGGGCTCAAGCCCTTCCAATACTTCTATAGAAGAGGCGTCATAATCATCACTTGAGGCGCGGCTTAATAGATCGCTCATAAAGGCTGCTCATATTTGTTTTGCGCCCAGTATGACACTTTGCAAAGGCAAGGGGAAGTCACCAAGCGAAACATCGTGCAAAAGAAAGTCAAATATGGAAACCTCTTAAAAGCAGAAACTGCTCTACGATATGCAAATATAGCCATATCTGTGGGATGATGAGAAGCATTGGGAAAATTAGATTGGATGCGTATCATCTGACACATTTTGGTAAAAACGATAATCCCAATTTGATAATTTAAAAAGGTGACGATTTAGATTAATGCGTCGTAAGATATTGAATAATAGCGTAAAAATTTTTAATTTTTATACATCTCGATTCTGCAAAGTATACTTTGCAACTTTCTATGTTGCGTAAGACGGCCCGAAACTGCACTTTTAACCTATTGCAAGGGCTTACTCACAGACCTTGTAAAATCTTAGAAAGGGCACTGTTAAGTTCATTGAAAAGGTTAATCTTGTTTGCTTTTTCTAAGATTAAATAACCTGGAGGTCGGCGGATTGGTCGGCTCATCAGGATAGATACCTAAAACTGCACGGCCTTTTGGTTTGTCGGTTAAGGTGCGCCCGGGCAGGTAATTGCATCCCACCCCTAAAATCCCTTCTGCCGGGGCGCATCTTTTAAAACAACTCTATCACCTTTCCGCGTTATTGGAGTGATCCGATAGCACGGCTTTTTCTTGTGGCATGCTTTGCTTAGGGGTAATGCAGAAGAATGTATATTTCTGACGCTTACCGTTCACAGATCAAAAAAATGATAGCGCTCGGCGCTCCTTTGGCGGCCGGTTATATTGTGCATGTCTCAATCGGCGTGACAGATACCATCATGCTAGGCCGCTATTCTATCGACGCTTTGGCTGCCGTGGTGCTGGGGAGTACTTATTTCTTTGTCTTCTTTATCGTTGGATCAGGGTTTGGCCACGCGGTTATGCCCTTGGTGGCCAGTGCGGTCTCAAGCGGGGACAATCAGCAAATACGCCGTGTGACGCGGATGGCGCTGTGGTTGTCGGCATTATTTTCTGTCCTATGCTTTGGTCTTTTTTGGTTCTCTGGGGCGGTTTTGGAAATGTTCGGGCAAGACCCCGCATTATCTGATGTTGCACAGAGCTATTTGCGCATTGTCGGTTTTGCCCTGTTGCCGGCGCTTATATTGATTGTGATAAAAGATTATCTTTCTGCATTAGAATTGATGCAGGCTGTTCTGTTCATTACAGTGGGCGGCTTTATCATCAATATTCCACTGAATTATTGCCTGATCTTTGGCAATTGTGGGGCGCCAGAACTGGGCGTGCAAGGCGCGGCCATTGCTTCACTGACGGTCAATATTTTTATGGCGATAGGCGTGTCGCTATACGCCCAATGGGCTTTGCCCGAGCAACAGATATTTGCCCGGTTGTGGCGCCCTGATTGGAGCGCCTTGCTCAAAGTGGCAAAACTGGGAGCGCCAATTGGTGCCACCAGTTTTGCCGAGGTGGGTCTATTTTCCGGGTCCACCATTATGATGGGGTGGCTGGGCACAGTGCCCTTGGCGGCCCATGGGGTGGCGCTACAGCTCACCAGCCTTGTTTTTGTTGTTCACGTTGGCCTATCCGGCGCGGCCACCATTCGGGTGGGCAAAGCCTTTGGCCAAAACGATGCAGTTACGCTGCGCCAAGGCGCTATTGCGGGTTTTGTGCTTTCGATGGTTTTTGCAGCCTTTACGGTCCTTGCCTTCGTGACGATGCCCAAACCTTTGCTCTCAGCCTTTATTGATGCAAGCGATCCAGATTTTGACCAGATTATCCTTTATGGCAGTGTGCTTTTGTTGATGGCGGCGCTGTTTCAGGTGGTGGATGCCGCACAGGTTATGGCCTTGGGGTTTTTGCGCGGCATTCAAGACACCGCCGTGCCGATGGCCATGGCCGTGGTCAGTTACTGGATCATCGGATTGCCCGGCGCCTATGTGTTTTGTTTTATGCTCGATTGGGGCGGGGCAGGTCTTTGGGCCGGCTTGGCGGTTGGGTTGTCGGCAGCAGCCGTTATGCTTCTGGTGCGTTTTGGAGTGTTGTTGCGGCGACTTTAAAACGCCCTTTTTATCCTCAGTCTAGTGAGGCGCAGAAATCTGCAATTCGTTTGCAAGCGTCTTTTAGCAATTCATCCGAAGTGGCATAGCTGACACGGAAATTTGGCGACAGACCAAAGGCCGCGCCAAAAACCACCGCCACACCGGTTTCTTCGAGCAATTGCATGGCAAAGTCTTCGTCCGTTGCAATCACATGACCTTTTGGAGTGCGCTTGCCAATGAGCCCGGCGATGGAAGGATAGACATAAAACGCGCCCTCAGGCATCGGGCAGTCTATGCCGTCGATGGCGTTTAGGGCAGCCACCACAAGATTGCGGCGGCGCACAAACGTATCATTATTTCCTGCCAGAAACTCTTGTGGGCCAGTTAGCGCTTCTAGCGCAGCCCACTGGCTAATCGACGATGGGTTCGATGTGCTTTGACTTTGCACTTTGCGCATCGCTGCAATCAGCGGCTCTGGCCCACCAGCATAGCCAATGCGCCAGCCGGTCATGGCATAGGCTTTGGACACGCCGTTACAGGTGAGTGTGCGCTCATAAAGCTGTGGTTCAATCTGCGCGGGGGTGCAAAAGCGAAACCCGTCAAAGGCTAGGTGTTCATACATATCGTCGCTCATCACCCAGACGTGGGGAAACTCAAGCAGCACATCGGTCAAGGCGCGCAGCTCGTCTTGGGTATATCCGGCCCCTGTTGGGTTTGAGGGCGAGTTAAAAATGAACCATTTAGTAGCGCTGCTAAGCGCGGCGCGCAAATCACTTGCGGTCAGTTTGTAGTTATTTTCCGCGCGGGTTTCGGCAATCACTGGCGTGCCGCCCGCCAGCAGCACCATATCGGGATAGCTGACCCAGTAAGGGGCAGGGATCACAACTTCATCCCCGGGATTGAGCGAAGCCACCAAAGCATTATACAATATTTGCTTGCCACCGGTGCCGACGGAAATCTGCTTGGGCTCATACCTTAGGCCATTGTCACGGGCAAATTTATCGCAAATCGCAGCTTTCAACTCGGGCATGCCATCGGGCGGTGTATATTTTGTTTTACCAGCATCAATGGCGGCAATTGCGGCGGCTTTGATGTGGTCCGGGGTGTCAAAATCCGGCTCGCCCGCGCTTAGGCTGATAATATCGCGGCCCTCTTGGCGCAGCGAACTGGCCAGTGATGACATAGCAATGGTTGGCGAAGGTTTTATGCGCGCAAGACCGGCTGATAGAACAGACATAGGGGAACCTGTTTGTAGTTTGGGTTGGTTTGTCATAGGCTCTGCGCCACATGGGATCAAGAAAATATAGGTTAGGGTAATTTATGACAGATGCAGCACTCGATTGGTACGGGCCCGATACAGCAACTTTTGGGGATAGGGTGGCGGCAGCGCGAGATGCGACCAGCATGACACAGCAGCAGCTGGCAAAACGTTTGGGGATTAAACTGGCGACCCTCAAGGCCTGGGAAGGCGACCTTTCTGAGCCGCGCGCCAATCGTTTGTCGATGCTTGCCGGTCTGTTAAATGTCTCAATCACTTGGCTGATCAACGGCGAGGGCGAAGGGGTGGATAGCCCGGAGGTTGCGCCTGAGATCAGCCAAGAGATGAGCGATCTTTTGCTTGAAATGAGAACGCTTAAATCAACGCTAAAAGAGTCGTCAGATCGCCTTGGTCGGTTGGAAAAGCAACTGCGACAAAACCTAAAGGATCCAGTATGAGCGAGGCGCGGCAGACGCGGCTTAAGCGGCTTAAGATGCGATCGATGCGGCGCGGGATCAAGGAAATGGATATTATCCTGTCTCGATTTGCGGATGATTGTCTACCAACGATGAGCCCCGAAGAACTGGATATTTATGAAGATTTTCTAGATCAAAATGATCAGGATCTTTATCAATGGGTGTCGGGGCAAAGCGCCTGCGCGCCGCAATTCAAAGAGCTAGTTGGGAATATAAAAGTGCATATTTCCCGAGTGCATGGCTAATTTTTTCAGATTTAACCGATTATTTGGGTTTATGCGGCAGTCTTTGATCAACACCGATCACAGGAGACGGCAATGAATGTTCCAAGCGCAGTGACAGCCACCAAGGAAACGGCTTTTATGAGTGGCTATCTTGATGCCCTTGCAATGGTCGAACGATTACATCGTCTGCTTCTGGATGTGATTAAGGACGAATTTGAACGGGTTGGCGCCTTGGAAATAAATGCGGTGCAGGCGCTGCTCTTGTTCAATGTGGGGGAAAATGAGCTGACCGCTGGTGAATTGAAAACCCGCGGTTACTATCAGGGTAGCAATGTCAGCTATAATTTAAAAAAACTGGTGGATATGGGCTATATGCACCACCAGCGATGCGAGCTTGATCGCCGATCGGTGCGGGTCAAGCTAACCCCCAAGGGCCGCACTGTGCGTGAAGTGGTGGCCCGGCTTTTTGCCCGCCATGCCGAAGGGCTGATTACCCAAGATATTCTGGACACAGCGTCGATCAAAGATATTTCATCCACGCTTAAACAGGTCGAACGCTACTGGACTGATCAAATCAGGTATATTTATTGACGTCATCAACTGCCTGATGCTGTCGCGTTTTACCAATGCCCCGTATTGCCCATCGAGGCCCAAGGCTCAGCCGGGGCAAGCGCTGGGCCATCTTGCAGCAATTCTACTGACACATTATCCGGCGAGCGCATAAAGGCCATGCGTCCATCGCGCGGCGGGCGGTTTATGACAACCCCGTTGTCCTGTAAATGCTGGCAGGTGTCGTAAATATTATCCACCGAATAGGCCAGATGCCCAAAATGCCGGCTGTCACTGGGCAGCCCCTCATCGCCATCCCAATTATAGGTTAACTCGACCGGGCAGTCCTCTTGTCCTTCAGGCGCCATAAACACAAGCGTAAAGCGGCCCGCTTCGCTGTCATGGCGGCGGGTTTCTTTCAGCCCAAGCAGTTCATAAAACGCCATTGAGGCCTCAAGATCTTTGACCCGAACCATGGTGTGAAGATATCGAATACCCATTGCTTTGCCCCTATGTAGCCATCGCTTTTCAGTTCTGTGCATAGAGTATCATGTCTTGCCCGACTGTCCAGAGTGGCATCAACGGCCGCTTTGCCGAGCTTTGGCGGGGCAGCGCCAAAGCGAAAGATTATAATTCCCCTAAATTATCATTGATCTAGCGGTTTCTTCATTCCCTTGCCCAAGATATAGTGGAACCGATTCACTGCTAAAAAGGATTCGCCCATGCCGCTGTCGCCTGATCAACTGGCTGAAATTGAAGCCCAACGCGCCCAAAGTCAGACCACATTGCGGACGGTCAGCCCCGGCATGGAAAGCCACCTTTACACAGCCTATCCCGTTCTGGATCATGGCTTTGTGCGGGCCATAGATTATATGGGCGATGATGCAGCCATCTGCCAAGCGGCGCGTGTCAGTTATGGCAAGGGCACTAAATCGGTGCAAAACGACGAAGGGTTGATCCGCTATCTAATGCGGCACTGGCATTCCACACCGTTTGAGATGTGCGAGCTGAAACTTCATGTGAAACTGCCAGTGTTTGTCGCCCGCCAGTGGATTCGCCACCGCACGGCGAATGTGAATGAATATTCCGCCCGTTATTCTATTTTGGACCGTGAGTTTTATATTCCGGCGCCGGATAAGGTGGCCGCGCAATCGGTGGTCAACAATCAGGGCCGAGGTGAAGTTCTGACAGGCGCGGAAGCGGCGCAGGTTCTAGAAATTCTCAAAGCGGACAGCACCCGCGCCTATGACAATTATGAGGCGATGATTTCCCAAGATGGCCAGCAAGGGCTCGCACGCGAACTTGCTCGGATGAACCTACCGGCCAATATTTACACCCAGTGGTACTGGAAGGTTGATCTGCACAATCTGTTTCATTTCCTGCGGCTACGCGCGGATGCGCATGCGCAATATGAAATTCGGGTCTACGCCGATGAAATGTGCAAGCTTGTTGCGGATTGGGTGCCTTTTGCCTATCGCGCTTTTGAAGATTACCGGATGGGGGGCGCGACGCTGTCGGCTACGGCTTTGGACTGTGTGCGCCGGATTGTTGGCGGCGAAAAAGTCACTCAAGAAACCTCGGGTATGAGCAAAGGCGAGTGGCGCGAATTTGAAGCTACGCTGTCTGCGTAGTGCGGCCCATTACGGCAGTTCGACGGGCACAGTTTGCATCAATTCACCTTTGAGGTTGTAAATGAGGATCTGGTCATCTCTGGTCACAATAGCGTACCAGGATCGGGTTTGGGTAAAGGCCGCTGGCCTTGTGCCATCGGGCAGGGTTATGGACTGGGGAAAATCAATTCCACTGTCCTGAAACCGGATGACAAACAGGGCTATTAACACTACCATGCCCGCGATCATGGTGAAGCTTAACACAGTCACCAGCCGCCGCAAAAACGCCAGATGCGGCACATCTTGTTCTGGCTCAAAAGGTTCGGTCATGACGATGTCCCTTGTTCAGTTTGCGATTGCGGAAGATCCACCCAACCGCCTTGATAAAGCGCTTTTTCGCGATGCGCCAGAGCAAGAGGACCTGTCACGCACCCGTTTGGGTAAACTTATCGAAGAGGGCGCGGTGCGTGTGGATGGCAAAATTGCGACCAGCCCAAAGACAAAAGTTGCGGCCGGCGCCCTGATTGAGATCACTTTGAAAGTGGCAAGACAAATCGCCACCGAGGCGGAAAACATTCCTCTTGAGGTGGTTTATGAAGACCCACATTTAATCGTGGTCAACAAACCGGCGGGCATGGTGGTGCATCCTGCACCGGGAACGCCCAGTGGGACTTTGGTCAATGCGCTGCTGCATCATTGCGCGGCATCACTTTCGGGAATTGGCGGCGAACGGCGGCCGGGGATTGTCCACCGGATCGACAAGGACACAAGTGGGCTTTTGGTGGTGGCCAAAACCGATAAAGCGCATCATCATTTGGCTGACCAGTTTGCCGCCCACAGCGTCGAGCGGCTCTATCAGGCGCTGTGTTTTGGGGTGCCTGAGGCCAGTGATCCACGGTTGCGCGGGGTCCGCGGCGTGAACTTTGAGCCGGGCAATATTATGAAAATCACCACCCAACTTGCGCGGCACAAAACAGACCGTCAGCGTCAGGCAGTGCTGTTTGAAGGCGGCCGCCATGCGGTTACGCGGGTGCGGATAGCGCAGCGATTTGGAGCGCCAGCGGCTGCCGCGTTGATTGAGTGCTGGCTTGAAACCGGCCGGACCCATCAGATCCGGGTGCATTTGGCCCATACGGGCCATGGGTTGATTGGTGATCCGGTTTATGGTGGTAAGCGGCGGATTGCCCGCAAAGCGATGGGAGAGCAAGCAAGTGACTCCATTGGCAATTTTTCTCGGCAAGCGCTGCACGCGAGTGTTTTAGGCTTTGTGCATCCGGTAAGCGATGAAAAACTGCGTTTTGAAGCACCTTTGCCGGATGATTTTTCCAATTTGCTGGGCGATTTAACGAACACATCTTTGTGAAAATGTGCATCAATGGTCATATTTTTGCCCAAAATCGATGTAAATAGCGTAGAAAATTTGAACAGGCCTTGAAACAGATTTCATCAAATCCTAACTAAATGTTAACAGGATGAACATTAAGGGAGCGACATGAGCAACTACGCAAATCTTCCAGCCCCAACCCCCGAAGGTGGTCTAAGCCGATACTTGCAGGATATCCGCAAATTTCCGATGCTTGAGCCCGAAGAGGAATATATGCTGGCCAAACGCTGGGTCGAAGAGCAGGACACCGAGGCAGCACATAAAATGGTCACTTCGCATCTAAGATTGGCGGCAAAGATTGCTATGGGCTATCGCGGATACGGACTGCCGCAGGCTGAGGTTATCTCAGAGGCCAATGTCGGCTTGATGCAGGCGGTCAAACGCTTCGATCCTGAAAAAGGGTTTCGACTGGCAACTTATGCTATGTGGTGGATACGTGCTAGCATACAAGAGTATATCCTGCGCAGCTGGTCGCTCGTTAAAATGGGTACGACCAGCGCCCAAAAAAAACTATTCTTCAATTTGCGCAAGGCTAAATCCCGGATCGGCGCCTTGGACGAAGGTGATATGCATCCTGATAATGTGACGAAAATTGCCACAGATTTGGGCGTGACCGAAGCTGAGGTTATTAGTATGAACCGCCGGCTTTCTGGCGGCGATGCTTCGCTCAATGCGATGGTCGGATCAGCCGATGGCGACAGCTCAATGGAGTGGCAAGATTGGCTTGAAGACGAAGATGCGGATCAGGCGGCAGACTATGAGGCCAAGGATGAATTGGACACACGCCGCGCGCTTCTGGCAGAAGCGATGGAAGTCTTAAACGAGCGTGAACAAGATATTTTGGCCAAGCGCCGGTTGGCGGAAAAAGTCATTACGCTAGAAGAACTCAGCGAGCATTACAATGTAAGCCGCGAGCGTATTCGGCAAATTGAAGTACGTTCTTTTGAAAAGCTGCAGCTTAAAATGCGCGAACTTGCGCTTGAAAAAGGTCTTGTTGCGACGGCCTAGGGCTTTCCACTTTTACTTTAAACCCCTATCCTAACCAAAAGCTGGGATAGGGGTAATCTATGCAAAAAGTTATGCACTGGGGTGTTGTCGGGGCATCGAAATTTGCCCGAACGCAAATGGTTCCGGCGATGATGCTGGCGCAAAATACCCAGTTTTGCGCTTTGGCCACATCAAATCCAGAGAAAGCAGCGCCTTTTCAGGCTATGGAGCCTAATTTAAAGATCTATACTGATTATGATGCGCTGCTGGCTGATCCTGAAATAGACGCGCTCTATCTTCCGCTGCCCAATCATTTGCATGTTCAATGGTGCAAAAAAGGGCTTGATGCAGGCAAGCATGTTTTGTGTGAAAAACCGATTGCAATGCGGGCCGAAGAAATTGATGATCTAATCGCCATGCGCGACAGTTCGGGGCTTTTATTGGCCGAAGCCTATATGATCGTGCATCATCCCCAGTGGCACTATGCGACAGAGCTTTATCAAAGCGGCGCAATCGGTGAGTTGGTTCAGGTGGATGGTGTTTTTTCCTATAACAACAGCGCAGATCCCAACAATATCCGAAACCGGCCAGAAACCGGCGGTGGCAGCCTGCCGGATATCGGTGTGTATACCATGGGCACGGCTCGTTTTGTAACTGATGAAGAACCGGTTGAAATCGTTGATGCCAGGATCACTTGGCAAAATGATGTGGATGTCTGGGCGGCGATCAACGCCAAGTTTCCATCGTTTCACTTCAATGGCACCACATCAATGCGCATGGCGCCGCGCCAAGA
>PBSX01000021.1 GCA_002726375.1 Marinovum sp. | reverse complement strand
TATGTTGAGGGCATTGAAGGAGATGTACCTTAAACAGCCCACTGTGCCTTAAAAAGCTTAGGGTGATTTAATCTAGTAAAAGGCCTCGGTTAGCGGGGCCTTTTGCATCTTTGCGGATCCTTATTTAGAAAATGCGAATGACAGATCTTTTTGCAGTTGATGGAACGCCTATTGGACGTTTTGCCTTTGGCACCATGCAGTGGGGTGAGGGCGCTGATCCAATTGAATCTGAAAAACTGTATAATATGTGCAGAGATGCCGGCATTATTCATTTTGACACCGCACATTTATATACGGCGGGTTTGGCTGAAACTCTACTGGGCCGTTTTGCGGCGCAGAACCGCGAAGAGCTATTTGTAGCCACCAAGGTCGGCTATACTGGCGGGGCGGGGCGCGATACGATCCTCACACAGTTTGATCAAAGCCGGAAGCGGCTACAAATGGATATGGTTGATCTGCTTTATTTGCATCGNTTTGATCCCNAAACNGNGCTTGATGAAACANTCGAAACATTNGCCATGCTGCGGGANCAGGGCAAAATCCGCNACTTNGGGCTATCGAANTTTGCCGCNTGGCAGGTNATGAANGCNGCNNCNATNGCGATGCACGATTTGANCTNANAATNAGCATCCTGCAACCNATGTANAGCCTGATTAAACGTCAGGCTGAGGTCGAGATTTTGCCAATGTGCGCTAGCGAAGGGATAGCTGTTGCTGGCTATTCTCCGCTTGGAAGCGGTTTGCTTAGTGGCAAATATAACCGCGGTGAAACGGGCCGGCTGAGTCAGAATGAACGCTATGCCGCCCGCTATAATGACCCGCAAATGTACGCTGCAGCAGATGCGCTTGGGGCGCTTGCAGAAGAGCTTAACACCCATCCTGCAACGCTTGCAGTGGCGTGGGCGTCGCGCCATCCGGCTACACCGATACCAATTATATCAGCGCGCAGCACCGACCAATTGATGCCATCACTCAATGCAATGCATTACGCTATGGATGATGCTCTTTATGAACGTCTTGCTGCTCTTATGCCCGGTCCACCACCGGCCACTGACCGATTGGAGGAAACATGACTGACATTGTTATCATCGGAGGCGGCATCGCAGGGCTTTCCGTCGCAGCGCGTCTTGCACCGCACGCAGATGTCACATTGCTCGAGGCAGAAGATCAGCTCGGCTATCACGCCAGCAGCCGCTCGGCTGCCGTTTTCATAGAAAAATACGGAAATACCGTGGTGCGGGCTCTGAANAGTGCAAGNGTTCCCTATTTGAAAAGCGCCGCCGGCAATGTGCTTGGACCGCGCGGTATGTTGCTTGTTGGTGCGCCAGAGGAAAAAGATGATTTCCGAGCAGANGCCAGCGATTTTGAGCTTGTGGAAATTTCTGCTGCTGATGCGATTAAGAAAGTACCACTCTTATCCTGCACGAAGCTTGGCTTTGCCGCTTTTCGCGAAGATGTGTTCGACATAGATACAGATCTTTTGCTGCAAAGTTTTCGCCGTGATGCACAGTCGCATGGTTTGGCCATTCATACTAAGGCGGCTGTCACTGCAATTGATTATCAAAATAGGCAGTGGTTGATAACGGCTGGCGGCGATATTCATACTGCAGATCTTCTTGTGAACGCTGCCGGTGCTTGGGCAGACCCTATCGCTGGCATGGCAGGGATTGATCCGATTGGAATTACGCCCTACCGCCGTTCCATGGCGCGTATTCCGGTTCCGGGTGGATATGATGCCCGGGAATGGCCATTGCTCAACGGGGTTAATGAGCGTTGGTATGCCAAACCGGATGCAGGTCAGCTGCTAGTGTCACCTGCTGACGAAGACCCGATGCCTCCGCAAGATGCCTGGGCGGATGATATGGTTTTGGCCGAAGGCCTTGCGCGATTTGAAGAATTGATGGCGCATCCGGTNGAGCNGGTGACAACCAACTGGGCCGGTTTNCGCAGCTTTGCGCCGGATCATGCGCTTGTNATCGGCTTTGATCCAAAGCNGCNAGCGTTTTTCTGGTTGGCGGGTCAGGGGGGCTATGGGTTTCAAACTGCGGCCGCCGCCAGCCAGTTGGCCGCAGATTTGATTTTGCATCGCGCGCCTGAGCTTGACCGCGATCTATGTGCCCAGCTATCGCCCACAAGATTTCGCTGATCACCAGCGAATTTTCGCCATCTGGTATCAAAGCGTGATTGTAATTCTTCACCCGCCCGTTAGAGTAGAAGTATGTTTAGTATCGAACATGAATTTGACGCGACTGTTGTGACATTGGTTGACGAAGGTCAAAACCCCCTGCATGAAGATGTGATTGTCAATAGTTTTGCCGAATGCATTACCGTAGAGCAATATGATCCTGTTAGCGACCGGATGCAGAAAGTCAGTTTCTCAATCACCCAAATGCGCGATCTGGCAGCGGCGATATCTTTGCCCGAAGGGGTCTATTCACGCTTTGTCGAAGATGATGANATNGAAGCNGTNGAGTAGTNTGAATTGAGNTNNGTGGANACTTNANACTGAGCTTTTGGGGTCGGCTANGTCATNANGCGTGATCATTACCNTANAGNTCGTCGATCTGCTTTTGTTGNAAGATNNGGCTNCGCTTGCCNAAATATGACCCCCAAGTGGTGACACAAAATGGCACGCAATANGTNAGNAACACTTTCCAAAGAGGGGGAAAGTGGCCNCCAAGAATCGTATCACCATGGTTGATTGTGGTCAGGATTGATCCAACAACGCAGGCGGTCAGGAAAGCTTTTTTCGGAGTCCCATCGGTAAAAGCCAGATCTAAAAATTTGACACTATATTTGTCAGTCATGGGTATCCTCCACAGCGCGACATAGCAAAAACACCCTAAAAATGCAAATCTAGTGCTGGCTTTTTTCTTGGCCGAATTGATTTTGGGGATAAAATCAGAACTGGAAACCTAAAAAATCCGATCCATATTCTTGACCAAAGGAGCTTTTTTATGAAAAATTTATTTCTAGCACTCACGGCATTGGTTTTTTTGGCCAGTTGCAGCGGAAAGCCATCGCTTGATGATGAAAAGCTGTCGGATCGTGAATTTCGTCTAGAACAGTTTTTTGCCGGAAAAACCAAGGCGCATGGCCAATTTCAGGATATTTTGGGTAATGTCTCAAGGCGCTTTGAGGTGGATATCACTGGTACTTGGGATGGCCGTTTACTCACTATGGTAGAAGATTTCACCTATGCAGATGGTAGTGAAGAGCAACGGATTTGGAAACTCACGAAAACTGGGCCAAACACATGGTCTGGAACCGCCGGTGGTGTGATCGGTGATGCCTTTGGTGAAACACGCGGTGATACGTTTAACTGGGGTTATAAAATTGATCTTCCAGTGCCGGATGGAACCATGCGCGTGGTGTTTGATGACTGGATGTGGCAGCTCAGCGATACGCGTGTTTTGAACCGCGCCTATATGAGCAAATATGGTTTTCCTCTAGGTGAAGTGGTGATTTACTTTGAAAAAGAATAGTAGCGCGTGTTCAGAAGTTAGCACAGAAAGAACCGCGCTCAGGATAAGAGAATATTGGAAGGGCTCAATGGGCGTCATGCTGGGTTTCTAAGGCTGGTGCATTTTTCCACAAATAACCATGTTTAAAATCAACCCTTGCAGACTCAGAATAATGCGCCTATATCGCTCTCAACAGCGGCGTGTTGGGCAACCAACGCTCCACCGGAAATCTCAACGGGCCGCGTGCCCGTTTTTTTGTATCTGGACGAATGACAAACGATTTGATTGCCACAGCTGCCCTAGACCGACGTCTTGCGGACATCATTACCCCCGTTATCGAGGATATGGGGTTTGAGTTGGTGCGCGTGCGTTTAATGAGCGGCAGTCAAACCACGCTGCAGGTGATGGCCGATAAAAATAGCGGTGGCATCGAAGTTGACGATCTGGCAGAAATTTCCACAGCGATTAGTGCAGTTTTGGATGTCGAGGATCCGATCATAGAAGCCTACACGTTAGAAGTGTCAAGCCCCGGTATTGATCGCCCGTTAACTCGGCTGGCGGATTTTGATACTTTCGAAGGTTATGAAGCCCGCCTTGAGACCAGTGAATTGATCGACGGCCAACGCCGCTTTAAAGGCGTTTTGGCTGGCACCGAAGGACAAGATGTTTTGATCAATATTGACGCTGGCACGATTGGGCTAAATTTTGAATGGCTCAGTGATGCTAAATTGATCCTAACTGACGAATTGATCACCCAAATGCTGCGCCAACGCAAAACCGCTGACGCGCTTAACGAAGAACGTTTTGATGACATCGAGACCGAAGGGTCCGAGGAGGAGTAAAAATGGCAATCACCTCTGCAAACCAACTTGAGCTTTTGCAAACCGCCGAGGCTGTCGCCCGCGAAAAAATGATCGACCCAATTTTGGTGATCGAAGCCATGGAAGAAAGCCTCGCTCGGGCGGCCAAGTCTCGCTACGGCGCTGAAATGGATATCCGCGTTGCGATTGATCGGAAAACCGGCCGGGCCGCATTTACCCGAGTGCGTACGGTGGTAGAAGATGAAGAGTTGGAAAATTATCAAGCCGAAATGACGGTTGAGCAAGCGCAGCAATATCTTGAAGATCCGGCAGTTGGCGATCAGTTTATCGAAGAAATTCCACCGGTTGATATGGGCCGCATTGCGGCGCAGTCCGCCAAGCAGGTGATTTTGCAAAAAGTTCGTGAAGCCGAGCGCGATCGCCAATACGAAGAGTTCAAGGATCGCGCAGGTACAATTATCAACGGTCAGGTCAAACGCGAGGAATACGGCAATGTGATTGTCGATGTAGGGCGCGGAGAAGCGATCCTGCGGCGCAATGAAAAAATTGGCCGTGAAAGCTACCGTCCAAATGATCGCATCCGCTGCTACATCAAAGAAGTTCGTCGCGAAACCAGAGGCCCGCAGATTTTCCTTAGCCGCACCGACCCGCAGTTCATGGCCGAGCTGTTTAAAATGGAAGTGCCGGAAATCTATGAAGGTGTGATCGAGATTAAATCAGTCGCACGTGACCCCGGATCGCGTGCTAAAATTGCGGTGATCACCAATGATAATTCAATTGATCCTGTGGGGGCCTGCGTTGGTATGCGCGGCAGCCGGGTGCAGGCCGTGGTGAATGAGCTGCAGGGCGAAAAGATTGATATTATTCCTTGGAATGAAGACCAGCCAACATTTTTGGTCAATGCGCTGCAACCAGCTGAGGTTAGCAAAGTTGTTCTGGATGAAGAAGCCGAGCGCATCGAAGTGGTGGTGCCCGAAGAACAGCTGAGCTTGGCCATTGGGCGTCGCGGTCAAAACGTGCGCTTGGCCAGCCAGCTTACGGGTCTAGATATCGACATCATGACCGAGGCCGAGGAAAGCGCACGCCGGCAGAAAGAATTTGAAGAGCGCACGCAACTCTTTATTGAGACCCTCGATCTGGATGAATTTTTTGCTCAGTTGCTGGTTTCTGAAGGCTTTACCAACCTTGAAGAGGTTGCCTATGTTGAGCTTGAAGAGCTGTTGGTGATCGATGGTGTAGATGAAGGCACAGCAGAAGAGCTGCAAACTCGCGCCCGTGAACATCTCGAAGAACAGGCTCGTAAGGCACTTGAGCGTGCCCGCGAACTGGGCGCGGAAGATAGCCTGATTAACTTTGAAGGTCTGACACCACAGATGGTTCAGGTTTTGGCAGAAGATGGCATTAAAACGCTTGATGATTTTGCCACCTGCGCAGATTGGGAACTGGCCGGCGGCTGGACGACTGTCGACGGTGAACGGGTGAAAGACGATGGTTTGCTTGAACCCTTTGATGTGAGNCTGCAAGAGGCACAGGACTTCGTCATGACAGCCCGGATTACGTTGGGCTGGGTTGATCCAAATGATTTGGTTCAGGACGACGCTGAGGGGGAAGATGAAGGTGAGCCCGAAACCGCCCCTGAGACGGCTTCTTAACTTTTCTTAAACTCAGCTAGGAGCATCATGTCACGTACCGCGACAGAAAAAAAATCAGCACAGCAGCCCGAGCGTAAATGTATCGCGACTGGTGAAGTGCAGCCCAAGTATGGGCTTATTCGATTTGTCGTCGGACCGGATCAAATGGTGGTGCCTGATGTTCTAGAGAAGCTGCCCGGTCGGGGGATATGGGTTGCTGCAGATCGACAGGCTCTTGAAAAAGCATGTAAAACTGGATTATTTTCGCGCAGTGCCAAAACTGCAGTTAAACTTTCCGAGCACCTGCTTGGGGATCTTGAACGGCAATTGGCGCGTCGTGTGGTCGATTTAATCAGTTTGGCACGCAAGTCCGGGCGCGCTGTAGCAGGTTATGAAAAAGTCAAAGACTGGTTGGTAAAAGATCAGGCGGAAGTTCTACTGCAGTCGAGTGATGGGTCCGAGCGTGGTAAGTCAAAATTAAGCACGCCCTATGGCGGGTCGTTCATTGGGTGGCTTACATCGGATGAACTTGGCGCGGCATTTGGGCGACAAACTGTGATTCATTGTGCGCTTACGTCTGGCGGAATAACGCAGCGTGTAGTAAATGAGGCGCAAAGACTGAAAGGTCTGCGCGGAATTGACGGTGGCTCTGCCCCGTCCAGAAGGAAAAGACANCTAGATGAGCGATAGTGACGGCAAAAAAACCTTGGGATTGCGCGGCGCTCCCCGCTCGGGGAACGTAAAGCAGAGCTTTAGCCATGGCCGAACCAAAAGTGTTGTGGTGGAAACCAAACGCAAACGCGTCGTGGTGCCGAAAGCCGGGGCGGCAAAACCGGCGGGCCCACAATCTGCTGGGGCGCCGTCTAAAAAACGGCCGGCGGGTATTTCAGACGCTGAAATGGATCGCCGTCTCAAAGCGGTACAAGCAGCTAAAGCGCGTGAATCCGAAGAATCGGCCAACCGTGCAGCACAAGATAAAGCGCGCGAAGAAGAGCGCGCTCGCCGTCGGTCCGAGCAAGAGGCAAAAGATCGCGAGCAACGCGAGGCTGAAGAACGGGCGCGCCAAAAATCCGAACAGGAAGAAAAAGAACGCAAGGACGCTGAAGAAAAAGCCAAACAGGCTGCCGCTGCTGCCAAAGTGGCCGAAACAGCGCCGCCACCAAAGAAAGAGGGCGAAATTACGCGCCCAACTGCAAAGCAGCCGCAAGCCCCAGCATCGCGCAAAAAAGATCGAGATAATGATCAAAACCGCCGTGGCAACAAAGGCCGTGATGATGGACGACGCTCGGGTAAGCTGACGCTCACTCAGGCACTTTCCGGCGACGGAGGCCGGCAGAAATCCATGGCTGCGATGAAGCGCAAGCAAGAGCGGGCGCGTCAAAAGGCTATGGGCGCAGTGCAAGAGCACGAAAAAGTGGTGCGTGAAGTCCAACTGCCTGAGGCCATTTTAGTTTCGGAATTGGCCAACCGCATGGCCGAACGAGTGGCAGAAGTTGTAAAATCACTAATGAATATGGGCATGATGGTTACCCAAAACCAAACCATTGATGCCGATACAGCCGAATTGATTATTGAAGAGTTTGGCCACAAAGTTGTACGGGTTTCGGACTCGGACGTCGAAGACGTGATCAACGAAATTGAAGACGACGAAACAGATCTCATAGCGCGACCACCGGTGATCACCATTATGGGCCATGTTGACCATGGTAAAACATCTCTTCTCGATGCAATCCGTAACACCAAAGTGGTTACTGGCGAAGCGGGCGGCATCACCCAGCATATTGGTGCCTATCAGGTTAAAACAGACGGCGGCGCCGTTTTGTCATTTTTGGACACCCCAGGCCATGCGGCCTTTACATCAATGCGCTCGCGCGGCGCTCAAGTGACCGATATTGTTGTGTTAGTGGTTGCAGCTGATGATGCCGTAATGCCGCAAACTGTTGAAGCGATTAACCACGCAAAAGCTGCTGAAGTGCCGGTGATTGTTGCGATCAACAAAATCGACAAGCCCGAAGCCAATCCGGACAAAGTCCGCACAGATTTGCTGCAACATGAAATAATCGTTGAAAAGCTTTCTGGTGAGGTGCAAGACGTCGAGGTTTCCGCCATTGATGGTCAGGGGCTGGATGAACTGCTTGAGGCCATTGCACTTCAGGCCGAAATCCTTGAGCTGAAAGCCAACCCAGATCGCGCCGCACAAGGTGCCGTGATCGAAGCCCAGCTGGATGTGGGCCGTGGGCCAGTGGCCACGGTTCTGGTTCAGAAAGGAACCTTAAACCAAGGCGACATTTTTGTTGTTGGTGAGCAATGGGGTAAAGTCCGAGCGTTGATTAACGATAAGGGCGAACGGATTAAAACCGCGGGCCCATCGGTTCCTGTCGAGGTTCTCGGACTGAACGGCACACCTGAAGCGGGTGATGTCCTCAATGTGGTGGATGCCGAAGCGCAAGCGCGTGAAATTGCCGATTACCGCGCAGATCTGGCCAAAGAAAAACGGGCCGCCGCTGGTGCAGCAACCACTTTGGAACAGCTGATGGCCAAGGCAAAAGAAGACGAAAATGTCTCGGAATTGCCCATATTGGTCAAAGCCGATGTGCAAGGTTCGGCCGAAGCCATCGTGCAGGCTATGGAAAAAATCGGCAATTCAGAAGTGCGCGTACGGGTACTACACTCTGGTGTGGGCGCGATCACGGAAACAGACATCGGTCTGGCCGAAGCCTCGGGCGCGCCAGTGATGGGCTTTAACGTGCGGGCCAATGCCTCGGCCCGTAATACGGCCAACCAGAAAAGTGTCGAGATTCGCTATTATTCGGTGATTTATGATCTGGTGGATGACGTAAAAGCAGCGGCCAGTGGTCTTTTAAGTGCAGAGATTCGCGAAACCTTTATCGGATATGCCAAGATCAAAGAGGTCTTCAAGGTCTCGGGTGTTGGCAAAGTGGCTGGCTGTCTGGTCACCGAGGGTGTTGCCCGGCGGAGCGCTGGTGTACGGCTTTTGCGTGATGATGTGGTGATCCATGAAGGCACGCTTAAGACACTCAAACGGTTCAAGGACGAGGTTCCAGAAGTGCAATCCGGTCAGGAATGCGGGATGGCCTTTGAGAATTACGATGATATCCGCGCTGACGATGTGATCGAAATTTTCGAGCGCCAAGAAGTCAAGCGGGTCCTCGACTAATCTAAAGCGGGTTTTAATTTGGCCCCATGTGCACACGGCGCTTGGGGTTAAAGCCAATCTCTTAAGATCGGAATAAGCGGTAGATCAGCCGCCGGCATTGGATATTTGGACAAATCCTTTGCCAGCACCCATTTCAATGACTGACCTTCTTTTGCCTGCACGATACCGGACCACTTCCGGCAGGCAAAAAGCGGCATTAGCAAATGAAAATCTTCATATTTGTGGCTGGCAAACGTCAGNGGTGCCAGACAGCTGTCCCAGGTTTCGATCCCCAGCTCTTCGTGCAACTCTCGGACCAGCGCGGCCTCNGGGGTTTCGCCCTTTTCCACTTTCCCGCCCGGAAACTCCCAAAGNCCAGCCATGGATTTACCTTTGGGCCTTTGGGCAAGTAGGACCCGGCCATCACGATCAATCAGCGCAACGGCAGAAACCAGTATCATTTTCATGAGCGGTAGTCCGCATTTATGGAGATATATCCATGGGTTAGATCACAGGTCCAAACCGTTGCCTGACCAGACCCAAGCGCCAGATCAACAGAGATTACCACCTCTTGGTTCAGCATATAGCCTGCCCCCTGCTCTTCGNTATAATCCGGCGATACCCAGCCGTTTTCTGCAACGGTGATGTCACCGAATTTAATCGTCAGCAAATCGCGTTCAGCGGCAGCGCCCGATTTGCCTATGGCCATCACGATACGGCCCCAATTTGGATCTTCACCAGCAATCGCAGTTTTGACCAAAGGCGAGTTGGCAATAGCCATAGCGTGGGTTTTAGCGTCCTGATCACTNAGAGCGCCNGTGACACGAACCTCGACAAATTTACTGGCGCCTTCGCCGTCGCGCACTACTTGGTGAGCCAGATCAAGCATTAACTTGTTTAAGCCATCTCGAANCCCGCCATGACGTGCAGTTATTTCAACCCCGCTTGCGCCGGTTGCAGCGATTAAAAGCGTATCAGAGGTTGAGGTATCACTGTCTACTGTGATTGCGTTAAACGTGGTTTCATTCAACTCAGATACCAGCGCCTGCAGATCCTGCTGGGTGATCTTGGCATCGGTAAAAAGATAAACCAGCATGGTCGCCATATCCGGGGCGATCATTCCCGAACCTTTGGCAATGCCGGCTATACTGACCGTTCCCTCTGGGGTTTGCACATTGCAATGCGCGCCTTTGGGATAGGTATCAGTGGTCATGATTGCCTGCGCCGCATCGGCAATTTTATCGGCGTGCAAACTGGTAACCAAGGTCGGCAATTGGGCTGTGATCCGTTCATGGGGCAACGGTTCACCAATCACGCCAGTGGAGGATGAAAACACGCGATCTTCGGGAATAGAAAGCTCGGATGCAACAGCGCTGGTGATAGCCTTGACAGCCTCTCCTCCGCTTTGCCCGGTAAAGGCGTTAGCATTGCCTGAGTTAACAAGGATTGCCGCCCCGCTCTCATGGGATGTATTGCCGATTTTACGTTGGCAATCCAGAACTGGCGCAGCGCGTGTGCTGGATCGGGTAAACACTCCGGCCACCGCCGTACCCGCCGCCAATTCAGCGAGCATAACATCATCACGCCCCTTATATTTTACCNCGGCGGCACTGCTGGCAAAGCGCNCCCCGCNAATGGCTGGAAGCTTGGGAAATGCCTTGGGCGCCAGCGGCGACCGTTTTTCGCCCACTGCCATCACTCAGACATCAGCTCTGACTGTGAGATCACCGCAACACCAATGTCATCAACAGGCGTACGGTTAATCGTGGCCTGTTGGCGCAACTCTTCAATCTGGCCTTCAATGGCCGTACGTTGCAGCTCGGCGATAATTTCACTGCGCACCTCACCAAGNGCAGGGGCCGAAATTGCACGCGTATCGTTCAATTTGATAACATGCCAGCCAAAATCTGTTTTGACTGGGCTGGATATAGCCCCTTTTTCCATTGTAACTACGGCAGCTTCAAAGGGTGGAACCATCATCCCCAGCCCAAACCAACCAAGAGCGCCGCCACCTGGACCCGATGGCCCTGTTGAAAACTCTTTGGCCAATTCGACAAAATCAGCACCCNCCTGAAGTTTATCAATTAAATTAACGGCAGCCTCTTCGGTTTCTACCAAGATATGAGAGGCATCATACTCCATGCCCATGTCTGCATCCGCGTAACGGGCGTCATAGGAAGCTGCGATTTCGTCTTCTCCAATTGCTTGCGCGGATAGCTCTTCGACAGCTTGTGAGGCTTTCATTAGGCGGCGGTCATTTTCAAGGGTTAACCGAATTTCGCGACTATCTGTTTCTCCGATCAGATCGGCCAATAGGGTTTGTTGAATAAGCTGTTCCAAAATACCATCGAAAAGCTGTTCATTTGGAAGGTTTCGATATTGTTCTGGCAGGCCTTCACGCACTAAAATCATATGCCCGACAGTAATTTCTGTGCCGTTGACTGACGCGACCACAGTATCGGCTGATGGCTCGGCCTGCACAGCNGATGCGGTCACTGCACCAAGAATGATGGCTGCAAAGATTGAATTTCTTCGGTTTGTCACGGTATTTCCCCTTTAATTACTTGTCTTGCTTGGTCGCTAACGTTGACACTGTCGTACCAGCCGCTTACATCGCTAAAGGCATCTGCAGTGCCACGCTATAACTCCTATTGCCAGAGCGCGCGTAGGGCAAGACCAGGTTGCAATTTGTTGCACCATTTTAAGGATGGAGAGATCATGCTGGGGTTTGGAAAAATCGCCAAAAAGGTGTTTGGAACACCCAACGACCGGAAAATCAAATCCGTCCAATCAGTGGTCGAANCCATCAATAGTTTAGAGCTAGANTTTGAAGCGCTCTCTGATCAGCAACTTATCGAAAAGACAGAAGAATTTCGTGAAAGGTTGCAAAACGGCGCAGAGTTGGATGCGCTGCTGCCCGAGGCGTTTGCCAATTGCCGCGAAGCGGCCAAACGGGCTTTGGGGCTGCGGGCATTTGATGTGCAGTTGATCGGCGGTATGTTCCTGCATCAAGGCAATATCTCGGAAATGAAAACTGGAGAGGGAAAGACCCTTGTTGCAACCTTTCCAGCCTACCTGAACGCACTGACCGGCAAGGGTGTGCATATTGTGACCGTCAACGATTATCTGGCCAAACGTGACAGCGAATGGATGTCTAAAGTCTATAGCGCTCTTGGCCTGACAACGGGTGTTGTTTTCCCCAATCAGGAGGAGGCCGACAAACAAAAATCCTATGCCTGCGATGTGACCTATGCAACCAATAACGAGTTGGGTTTTGACTATTTGCGCGACAATATGAAAACNGATCTGTCGCAAATGTATCAAAAGCANCACNACTTTGCCATCGTGGANGAAGTCGACAGCATTTTGGTCGACGAAGCGCGGACACCGCTGATTATTTCGGGCCAGGCGCAGGATCGATCAGAGCTTTATATTGAAATCAACAATGTGATCCCAGAGCTCCAAGACGAGCATTACACCCTTGACGAAAAAACCCGAAACACAAATTTTACCGACGAAGGCAATGATTTTNTGGAATCTACACTGCGTGCACGCGGTATCCTGCCCGAAAATCAGTCGCTTTATGACCCTGAAAGCACAACTATTGTCCACCACATAAATCAGGGCCTCAGCGCCCATAAACTCTTTAATCGGGACAAAGAATATATCGTTCGCAATAATGAAGTTGTGCTGATTGATGAGTTTACAGGCCGGATGATGGCCGGTCGGCGGCTGTCTGATGGGTTGCATCAAGCGATCGAAGCTAAAGAAGGCTGTGCGATTCAGCCGGAAAACGTCACATTGGCCAGTGTGACCTTTCAAAACTATTTCCGGCTTTATGACAAATTGGCAGGGATGACCGGCACCGCTGCCACAGAGGCAGAAGAGTTTTCCGAAATTTACAAGCTTGGGGTGGTTGAAGTTCCAACCAACCAAAACGTTGCGCGGATTGATGAAGATGATCAGGTCTATCGCACGGCAGAAGAGAAATACACCGCTATTGTCTCGGAAATAAAAACTGCAAATGGTAAAGGTCAGCCGGTTCTTGTTGGCACCACTTCGATTGATAAATCCGAAGCTCTGTCACAAATGCTAACAAAGGCTGAAATCACCCATAACGTTCTTAATGCGCGGCAGCATGAGCAAGAAGCCCAGATTGTGGGTGATGCGGGAAAACTGAATGCGGTGACNATNGCCACAAATATGGCGGGTCGGGGTACCGATATTCAGCTTGGCGGCAATGTCGAAATGAAAGTCCATGCCGCGCTTGCCGCTGAACCGGATGCCAACCCNGAAGAATTGNGGGCNAAAATTGAAGCNGAGCATGCTGGCGAAAAAGAGCAGGTTCTTGCAGCTGGTGGGCTGTATGTTCTTGCCACTGAGCGCCATGAAAGCCGGCGGATTGATAATCAGCTGCGCGGCCGGTCCGGACGGCAGGGCGATCCGGGACGTTCGTCATTCTTCCTTAGCTTAGAAGATGATCTGATGCGGATTTTTGGCTCTGAGAGGTTGGATAAAGTGCTCTCAAAGCTGGGCATGAAAGACGGTGAAGCTATTGTGCACCCTTGGGTCAATAAATCGCTTGAGCGTGCGCAGGCAAAAGTCGAAGGGCGCAACTTTGATATTCGCAAACAGTTGTTAAAATTTGATGATGTGATGAACGATCAGCGTAAGGCCATTTTTGGTCAGCGCCTGGATATCCTTGAAGCCGATGATCTGGCCGATGTGGTTCAGGATATGCGGCATGACATNATTGATGATTTGGTCACCACGCATATGCCNCCTAANTCCTATGCCGATCAATGGGACTCAGAGGGGCTTTACGCGGCGGTTCTTGAACATCTAAACGTGGATGTTCCAGTGGTTGAGTGGGCTGATGAAGAAGGTACAGATGACGAAACCATTCGTGAAAAGCTGGAAAATGCTGCCGATCAGATGATGGCGGAAAAGGCTGTTGCCTTTGGTNCCGACACCATGCGTCAGGTGGAAAAACAGATTCTATTGCAAACCATTGACCGCAAATGGCGTGAACATCTGATCACATTGGAACATCTTCGCAGTGTTGTTGGATTCCGCGGATATGCCCAGCGCGATCCCTTGAACGAATATAAATCAGAAGCCTTTCAATTGTTTGAGGCTTTGCTGGATGGATTGCGGGTNGATGTNACCAAGCAGCTGTCACAAGTNCGCCCGATAAGNGAAGAAGAGCAGCGCGCGATGATGCAGCAGATGATCGCGCAGCAGCAGGCCGCCCAGCAATCGCAAACTGCCAGCGAAACGAGTGGTAAAACCGATGGGCCTAAGTTTGATGAAAATGACCGTGCCACTTGGGGTAACCCCGGGCGCAATGATCCTTGTCCTTGTGGATCAGGCAAAAAGTTCAAACACTGTCACGGGCGGCTGTAACCTAAACCACTGCACCGAACTCAGCTAAACCCACTATAGGTTTCCCCGCTTACAAATCTAGATACATTGGGAATTGTTGGCACATGGCTTCGACCTGTGTTTTGACGTTTTGCTCGACGCTTGCATTTCCGTCCTCGCCGTTTTGGGCCAGCCCGTCGACCACCTCGGTGATCCAGTCTGCGATCTGGCGGAACTCGGGCTCTGCAAAGCCGCGGGTGGTGCCTGCGGGCGAGCCAAGCCGGATGCCCGATGTGACCATCGGCTTTTCGGGATCGAACGGCACGCCGTTTTTATTGCAGGTGATATGCGCCCGTCCCAGCGCCTTTTCGGTNGCATTGCCNTTGACCCCTTTGGGCCGCAGATCCACCANCACCACATGGGTGTCGGTNCCATNGGTGACCGTATCGAGCCCGCCTTTGATCAGCTGATCCGACAGCGCNTTGGCATTGGTGATCACCTGCTGGATATAGGTTTTGAANTCGGGCCGCAGNGCTTCGCCAAAGGCTACCGCCTTGGCGGCGATCACATGCATCAGCGGGCCGCCCTGAATGCCGGGGAAAATCGCCGAGTTGAATTTCTTGGCCAGCGCTTCGTCATTGGTTAGGATCATTCCGCCGCGCGGGCCGCGCAGTGTTTTATGGGTGGTGGTGGTGGCCACATGGGCATGGGGGAAGGGCGAGGGATGCTCGNCGGCGGCCACAAGCCCNGCAAAATGCGCCATATCCACATGCAGATAGGCACCGACCGTATCTGCGATCTCGCGCATGCGGGCAAAGTTGATCTGCCGCGGCACCGCAGAGCCGCCGGCGATGATCAGCTTNGGCTTATGCTCGGCGGCCAGCGCGGCCACTTCATCATAATCAATCAGGTTGTCCTGTTTGCGCACGCCGTATTGCACCGCGTTGAACCATTTGCCCGACTGGTTGGGCCGCGCCCCATGGGTCAGATGGCCGCCCGCATCNAGCGACATGCCCAAAATGGTATCGCCCGGTTGCAGCAGTGCCTGAAACACGCCTTGGTTGGCCTGTGAGCCCGAGTTGGGCTGCACATTNGCAAAGCCGCAGCCAAACAGCGTGCAGGCGCGCGAGATGGCCAGATCTTCGGCAATATCAACAAATTGGCAGCCGCCATAATAGCGCCGGCCGGAATAGCCTTCTGCGTATTTATTGGTCATCACGCTGCCTTGGGCTTCCAGCACTGCCGCCGAGACGATGTTTTCCGAGGCAATTAGCTCGATTTCATCGCGCTGCCGGCCCAGCTCGGCCCCGATGGCGGCAAATATCTCAGGATCACGCTCGCCAAGCGCCTGCGTGAAAAACCCGTCCGTTCCTAAATTCGCTGTCATTGCTCGATCTCCGGTGCAATAGAATCCTTGTTGCNCNCTGGTATCGGAAAGCCAAACGCGCGAAAAGAGCAGATTGCGACATTGCGCTTAAATGGCGCGGCANTTAAGGTGGCAGTATAGGGCGCTTGGCTCTTTTGNAAACGCATGTGGGGTATTGGAAACATGAATGCGATGACTGGAAAAATTGCCTTTTCGGCCAGTGCCGCAGAAACCGCACAGCGTGGGCTTGCAANGCTGAAAGCCCGCTATGGGGATTGCCCCATGGATCNGGCAGATGTTATTGTGGCCTTGGGCGGTGACGGGTTTATGCTGCAAACTCTGCACGCCACCCAAGAGTATTCNGCGCCAGTATACGGGATGAACCGTGGCACCGTTGGNTTTTTGATGAACGCNTATCAAGAAGATGATTTGCCAGCGCGGGTGGCAAACGCCGAAGAGGCGGTNATCAATCCGCTGCGGATGCGCGCTTGCTGCATCGATGGCAGCGAACGTTCGGGTTTGGCGATCAACGAGGTATCCTTGCTGCGCGCAGGTCCCCAAGCCGCAAAACTGCGGATTTCCGTCGATGGGCGGGTTCGGATGGAAGAGCTGGTCTGTGATGGGGCTTTGCTTGCAACCCCAGCCGGATCAACCGCCTATAATTATTCTTCGCACGGCCCGATTTTACCGATTGATGCCGAGGTTTTAGCGCTCACGGCTCTCAATGCCTATCGGCCAAGGCGCTGGCGCGGTGCCTTATTGCCCAAACAGGCCATGGTTAGTTTTGAGGTGCTCGAGCCGGAAAAACGGCCGGTGATGGCCGATGCTGACAGCCGGTCATTTGACCGTGTAACCCGTGTTGATATCAGCTCTGAGAGCGAGATTGCACATCGTTTATTGTTTGATCCCGGTCATGGGTTGGAAGAACGGCTGATCCGCGAGCAGTTTGTTTAGCGG
>PBSX01000112.1 GCA_002726375.1 Marinovum sp. | reverse complement strand
TGGGCGATACCCCCACCGTGGCCCAGCGCCGTCCTTGGGCATCTTCGCTGTCGATCACCACCCGTGTCACCGCCTCGGTGCCGCCTTGGGTGATGCGCACTTTAAAGTCCACAAGGTGCAAATCATCAATCACATCCTGATAGGGTCCAAGGTCTTTGGCCAGCGCTTTGGCCAGCGCATTGACCGGCCCGCGATCGGCGCCAATCTCATCCATCGACTCGCTGACGGAGAGTTTTTTGACCCCGCCGACCTTGACCACGACGACCGCTTCGGACAGGCTAACCATTTGATCATACTTGTTTTTGCGGCGTTCAACCGAAACGCGGTAGCGCTTGACCTCAAAAAATTTGGGGCATTGGCCCAGCTCGCGCCGCGCCAGCAGCTCAAAGCTGGCCTGCGCGGTGTCATAGGAATATCCCTCGGCCTCGCGGGATTTGATCACCTCAAGAATGCGGCCCAGCGCCGGATCGCCCTTTTCGACCGCAATGCCCGCTGCGCGCAGCCGTTCGCGCAGGTTCGACTGACCCGCCTGATTGGACATCGGAATGATGCGTGCATTGCCCACTTGCGCAGGGTCCACATGCTCATAGGTACTGGGATCTTTAGCAATCGCACTGGCGTGCAGCCCGGCCTTATGGGCAAAAGCCGAGGCCCCCACATAAGCCGCCTGCCGCGCCGGCACCCGGTTGAGAATATCATCAAGCAGCCGAGAAGTGCGTGTAAGCCCCTGTAAAGACGTCTGTTTTACACCGGTCTCAAATGTGCTCGCATAGGGCTCTTTGAGCAAAAGCGTAGGGATCAGCGATACCAGATTGGCATTGCCGCAGCGCTCACCAAGGCCATTGAGCGTGCCTTGGATTTGCCGCGCGCCCGCATCCACTGCCGCCAATGAGTTGGCCACCGCGTTTTCGGTGTCATTATGGGTATGGATGCCCAAATGATCCCCCGGAATCCCCGCCGCAATAACATCGCCGACAATCGCGCTTACCTCGGCCGGCAGTGTGCCGCCATTGGTATCACACAGCACCACCCAGCGCGCACCGGCATCATAAGCCGCCTTAATCACCGCAATCGCATAGGCTGGATTTGCCTTATAGCCGTCAAAGAAATGCTCTGCATCAAACAGCGCTTCACGGCACTGCGCAACGATATGTTCAATAGACTGCTGAACAGAGGTTAGGTTTTCCTCAAGCGAAATACCCAATGCTTTTTCCACATGGAAATCATGGCTTTTGCCCACAAGGCACACCGCTTTCGTATCCGCATTCATCACCGCAGCAAGAACATCATCATTGGCCGCTGACCGCCCTGTCCGTTTGGTCATGCCAAAGGCTGTTAAGGTGGCGCGGGTTTTCATGGATTGATCGAAAAACTCGCTGTCGGTGGGATTGGCGCCGGGCCAGCCGCCCTCGATATAATCAATCCCGAGCTCATCCAAAGCAGTGGCAATTTGCACTTTGTCTTGGGTGGAAAACTGCACGCCTTGGGTCTGCGCTCCATCGCGCAGTGTCGTGTCGTAAAGATAGAGCCTTTGCTTTGCCATATATTTGCCCAATCCGCTGATCTTGCAGCTTTTTTGCCTAGTTTAACCCAAGTTGTCCAATTGGGCTATATCAAAGCCTGCTGAGGGGACAAGGGTCACCTCAGTTTTGCTCATCCTGACTTCCAAGCCGGCGTGTTGATAGGCACTTTTCAATCGATCAACTTCGGAAAAGTCCTTGGTTTGCATGGCTTTTTCGCGCTCGGCAAACAGGCGTTCTTCGTAAGCAGACAAATCAACAGCAGCCGCCCAGTCCCCCATATGATTGCCAAGCAATCCCAAAAGCTCTGCCGATGCGCGCAGTCCAGCAGAATCGCCTTTGGAGGCCAAACCATGCAATGCGGTAATGGCGCCAGCAGTGTTTAGATCTTCACCCAAAGCCTTGACCACCGCTACGTCAACTGTGCCGGGCGCATCGGCTGCCGCGCTGATTTCCCGCCATTTACGAAGCGTTTTTTCCGCCTCACGGGCTTTGGTATCGGTCCAATCCATTGGCTTGCCGTAATGCGTTGAAAGAAACACGAACCGGATCACTTCGCCTGCGTACCCCTGATCAAGCAGGTCACGTACAGTAAAGAAGTTTCCCAAAGATTTGGACATTTTCTTCCCGTCAACCTGCAGCATTTCATTGTGTAGCCAATAATTGGCAAATCCATGATCTGGATGGGCACAGCGGCTTTGCGCCAATTCATTTTCATGGTGGGGAAACAGCAAATCATTGCCGCCGCCATGAATATCAAAGCTCGCCCCGAGCAAGTCATGAGACATGGCAGAACATTCAATATGCCAGCCCGGACGTCCCACTCCCCAAGGGCTGTCCCAGCCTGGTTGATCGCTGCTCGAAGGTTTCCATAGTACAAAATCCATTGGATCGCGCTTATAGGGTGCAACCTCTACCCGGGCACCGGCAATCATGTCATCTACTGACCGCCCCGAAAGTTGTCCGTATTCAGGATCGCTTTGCACTGAAAATAGCACATGCCCGTCGGCAGCATAGGCATGGCCCTTTTGTATCAGCCCCTCAATCATTGTAATCATTTCGGCGATATATTCGGTAGCCCTTGGCATATGATTGGGTTCAAGATTACCCAGCGCTGCCATATCCTCTATGTACCACGCGATGGTTTCTTCGGTCACGGCCGAAATAGATTGGCCGCTTTCAGCCGCGCGCTGATTTATTTTATCATCAACATCGGTAAAATTGCGCACATAGGTCACATGCTTTGGGCCATAAACATGCTGCAACAGGCGAAACAGCACATCGAACATAATCACATTGCGCGCATTGCCCATATGGGCGCGATCATACACTGTTGGGCCACACAAATACATCCGGACATTTTCCGGATCGATCGGCACAAACCGTTCTTTTTTGCGGGTTTTTGAGTTTTGCAGTGTGATAGTCGTCATTGAGTACAAGCCTTTCTACGGCGCTGATTGGCGGGCTTAGCAACTTTGTTCTGGTTTGAAAATGACGAAAGAACCGGCCCGCTGAAAGTTTTCAGCAAGCAATACAGATCGAAATGATCGTAATGTGTTCCATATGGTCTTGTTAAGCGAAAGCGGCTTCGTTTGCAACCGATAAGTGTTTGACTTTTGTGCATGTCACTGTCCCATATGGAGCAGTTTTTTGGCGGAGTAGAATCGTGCAGGCATCGCATCGCATAAGCAATATAAATGATCAGGGCTCTGACGGCTGGGAAGTTTTTCTGCGCGCGCGCGCATTAATGGCCGAAGGACACCAGATCACCGAACTGACCATAGGCGAACATGACATCCGAACCGACCCAAGTATTTTAAAGGCGATGCATGCCTCTGCTGCCGCAGGCAATACAGGGTATGCTATGGTGCCAGGCTCTGCAGCATTGCGCCAAACCGTTGCGGATAGGGTTACTAAACGAACCGGCATTGCAACGACACGCGATAATGTGCTGATCACGCCAGGCGGTCAGGCGGGACTTTTTGCCACCCATATGGCGGCCTGTGATCCCGGGGATACAGCGCTTTATCTTGATCCCTACTATACCACCTATCCCGGCACTCTTAGGGCACAAGGCCTTGTCCCAATTGCGGTTCCAACCCGATCAAAGCACGGGTTCCAACCGCAGCGCGAAGAATTGGATAAGGCGGCAAAAGGGGCAAAATCACTTTTAATCAACTCCCCAAATAATCCAACCGGAACTGTGTATTCCACATCAACAATGCAAAATATTGCAGAGGTATGCTGCCAGCATGATTTATGGCTGATCTCGGATGAGGTCTATGACACCCAAGTGTGGTCGGGGACACATATTACACCGCGCAGCCTGCCGCAGATGGCTGAACGCACATTGGTCATTGGCTCAATGTCGAAAAGCCATGCCATGACAGGCAGCCGGATCGGCTGGGTGGCTGGGCCAGAAGATATGATTGCGCATATGATCCATCTGGCAACCAACACCACCTACGGCGTTGCCGGTTTTGTGCAGGATGCCGCGCTTTTTGCGCTTGGACAGGGCATAGAATTAGAGAAAAAAATTTCCACTCCTTTTGCGCGGAGACGGAAAATTTCTTTGGATATCTTGCGGGATTTTCCGAAAGTGAAAGCAGTTGCACCACAAGGCGCAATGTATTTGATGCTGGATATCCGCGCCACCGGACTGAGTGGAATTGAATTTGCGAACCGGTTGCTTGATGATCATCAAATTGCCGTCATGCCGGGAGAAAGTTTTGGCCAGTCTGCCGCTGGGCATCTTCGTGTAGCAATGACAATATCCGATGACGCCTTTGGTGCAGCTTTACGAACATTATGCGCTTTTGCCACCCAGTTGGCTGATGGCTGAAGCTCTTTCCACCATTCGCAACATTGGCCCTGCACTAGAGTCTGCATTTCAACGCACCGGCATAAATGATGCCGAGACCCTGCGCGACATTGGGGCGGATGCAGGTTATCTTAAGCTGTTAAATTCGGGAGTACGTCCGCATTTTATCGGTTATTACGTCATCGTTATGGGACTACAGGGCCGCCCGTGGAACGACTGCCAAGGCCAAGAAAAACGTGATCTTAGGGATAGGTTTGATGCGCTCATAGCGCAGTCTGTACCCAATGGCGATGCGGCGAAAACTGAGTTGGAAAAAATACTTGACCGAATAGGCGTCGTAGAAAAGAAAAATGGGCGAAAGAAAAAGCTTTCGCCCAAATTCAAAGCTTAGCCAACCAGTTCGATGCCAGAAAAGAAATACGCGATTTCAACAGCTGCGGTCTCTGGGGCATCAGAGCCATGTACAGAGTTTTCGCCCACAGACTCGGCAAATTCGGCGCGGACTGTGCCGGGAGCTGCATCTGCTGGGTTGGTTGCGCCCATAACTTCGCGGTTTTTAGCAATTGCATTTTCACCTTCTAGAACCTGAATAACCACAGGCTCTGACGACATAAATTCGCAAAGCTCGTCATAAAATGGGCGTTCGGCGTGCACCCCATAAAAAACACCTGCTTGCGCTTTGGTCATATGAATACGTTTTTGCGCTACAACGCGCAGGCCTGCATCTTCGAATTTCGCATTGATTTTGCCAGTTAGATTGCGGCGGGTGGCATCGGGTTTGATGATGCTGAATGTACGCTCGAGAGCCATTTTTTAAATATCCTTGTATCGCAGGGGCAGACCCCATGTCAGCCCCGTGATTTGCGCCTGCCCCCTACCATGCAACCATCCAATTGAAAAGTCTGATCTGCGTTATTTGGATCATGGTGNGNCACGCGTCCGGTTTGCCGCAATGCCCAGCGCTAAAACTGGCCTTTTNTTNGTTTNAGGTGTCCAAAAGTCTTGCAATGCGTTTCAAAGAAGCCTGTTGATTCCCGATGGTAGAACCCATTGCGACCTGCTATGGCGTGCGCCATGTTAAAAATATCAAATATCAGCTATTCAGTAGAGGGCCGGCCCCTTTTTGATGGCGCCAGTGCAACCATTCCTGATGGCCACAAAGTCGGTCTTGTCGGCCGTAACGGGACAGGCAAAACAACTTTGTTCCGATTGATCCGAACAGAGTTGGCCCTCGAGGGAGGCAGCCTTTCTCTGCCTTCTCGTGCGCAAATTGGCGGCGTTGCCCAAGAGGTGCCAAGCAATGATGTCTCGCTGATCGACACGGTGCTGGCAGCTCATACTGAGCGTGCTAGCCTGCTGGCCGAGGCAGAAACGGCCACCGATCCAATCCGGATTGCCGATATTCAAACCCGCTTAAGTGATATTGATGCATGGTCAGCCGAAGCGCGCGCGGCATCAATTTTAAAAGGGCTTGGCTTTGACAGCGAAAAACAGGCGTTGCCGTGCAGTGCGTTTTCCGGCGGTTGGCGAATGCGCGTTGCGCTGGCCGGTGTACTTTTTGCACAGCCTGATCTTTTGTTACTTGATGAGCCAACCAACTATCTTGATCTTGAGGGCGCAATTTGGCTTGAAAGCTATTTGGCAAAATACCCCCATACGGTCATCATTATTAGCCATGACCGCGGTCTGCTTAATCGCTCTGTTGGCTCGATCCTACATCTTGAGGACAGAAAGCTCACTTTTTATAATGGCGCTTATGATACTTTTGCAAAAACCCGCGCGGCACGGCTGGCAACCGCAGAAGCCGAAGCCAAAAAACAAGCCTCGCGCCGCGCCCATCTGCAATCCTATGTGGATCGCTTCCGCTATAAGGCCGACAAAGCCCGGCAGGCGCAATCAAGACTGAAAGCCATTGCGCGGCTTGAACCTATCACTCGCCCGCAAGAGGCCGCCTTGCGCCGCTTTAGCTTTCCGGAACCAGAAGAGCTTTCCCCACCTATTTTAAGGGTCGAGGACGGCATCGTAGGCTATGACGGCACTGCCGTTCTATCAAAGCTTGACCTGCGCATTGATCAAGACGACCGTATCGCGCTTTTGGGTCAGAACGGCGAGGGCAAGTCAACCTTGGCCAAACTCATATCCGACCGCCTGACCCCCATGGCTGGCCGCGTTGTGCGGTCATCCAAGTTGCGCATTGGATATTTTGCTCAGCATCAGGTAGATGAGCTGCACATCGACGAAACTCCGCTTGACCATATCAGGCGGTTAAGACCGGCAAAAACCCCCGCTCAGCTTCGGGCCATCTTGGGTGGTTTCGGCATTGGCGCCGAGCAAACCGAAACGCTTGTTGGGCGGCTGTCAGGGGGGCAAAAGGCACGCCTTTCGCTGCTATTAGCAACGCTAGATGCGCCGCATATGCTTATCTTGGACGAGCCGACCAATCACCTTGATATAGAAAGCCGCGAAGGTCTGGTTGAGGCTTTGACCGCCTATTCGGGGGCTGTGATCCTCATCAGCCACGATATGCATTTATTATCGCTTGTAGCAGACCGGCTTTGGTTGGTGAAAGATGGCAAAGTAACACCCTACGAAGAAGACCTTGAAACCTACCGCAAGGATTTGCTTAGCACTGAAAAGCCAACCACTCAGAAATCGCCTTCAAAGCCAAAGCCTAGACGCGCCAGCCGCGATGAGATCTTGGCGCTTAGATCTGAGGTGCGCAAATGCGAGGCCAGGTTGGAAAAGCTCAATGCCATGCGCGATAAACTTGCGGAAAAACTGGCTGATCCCGCACTTTATGAAGATGCGCGCATCGGCGAGCTTGCAACTTGGAACAGCAAGTATGCGGAAGTCATGGATGCCTTAGAGCGGGCAGAAAATCTTTGGATGGCCGCTCAAGATAAACTTGAAAAGGCCAGCCCCTAAAATCAAACTTAAGGGATTATCGCCACGGCCAATCGGCGTCCATGATTGCAATGGCGGGGGCAACCCCCATATAAAACCTGCAAATTGCAACTAAATTTCTTACCTAAAGTGACTATTGCCAATCCTATTTTTTGACCATTTTGTACCATCAATAACAAAAAAGGAATTACGTTATGTATGAATTTATATCGTCTTTGGGACTGATAGGATATTTATTAATTGGGGTCTTAGGGCTTGCAATATGGAACCTCCGCAAATTGTGGAAGCTTCGCACACCACTGGATTCCCCTCAGCACAAGGCTTGGCGAAGAAGCCACGGATGTGACCACCCAGATCATCTTGATCCTCTAAACAAGCCCTAAGGCAACACGCCAATCGTATGACGGCCCTAGTCTTGACCGCCCAAGTGGGGCAGAATAAGGATCGACCCGAAAGGAAATTTTTGTTGACGCTGATAGATACCGCTTTTTTGATCACCGCGTTTGTGACGCTTTTTGTCATTATTGACCCTATTGGTCTTGCGCCTTTATTTATTGCGATCACTCAAGGCATGTCGCAAAAAAAGCGCCGCAGCATTGCGCTACGGGCCGTAGGTGTGGGCGGTGCAGTGCTTTTTCTATTTGCCGTATTCGGAGAGTCGGTTTTGTCATTTGTAGGTATATCCATGCCCGCGTTTCGAATTGCAGGCGGGGTTTTGCTATTTTTAACCGCGCTTGAGATGCTCTTTAATCGCCGCACCAAACGCCGTGAAGATCAAAGTGATGATGATGTGGCCGATGACCCATCCGTTTTTCCCTTGGCCATTCCATTAATTGCCGGGCCCGGCGCCATAACGTCGGTTATCTTGATCACCGACAACCATCCCGGGTGGCTTGGTATCGGTGAGGTCACAGCTGTTGTAGCTGCCGTTCTGATATTGGTCTATGTGATGTTTTCGATCGGAACGCTACTAGAGCAATTACTTGGTAAAATTGGCATCAATGTCATTACGCGGATACTCGGCATGCTTTTGGCCGCCTTGGCAGTGCAGTTCGTGATGGAAGGAATTTCTGCTTTTGAACTGCTCTCTGAGGCGCGTCAGTAAATGTCGCAAGATATAGATTTTGCACGCTTGGTTTACTTAGGCTTGCTTGCGGCTGTCTTACTTGGCTCGGTACTGATGACCCGACGTGGGGCTTTTAAGAAAGCCGCCTTTCAGGGCGGTATCTGGTTGGTGATTTTTGCAGCTCTGGTTGCCGCAGTGGGAATATGGCAGGATATTCGATCCGGTCAGAGCAGCACATCAAGCTTTACTACCCAAGAAGGTCATGTAGTGATTTCACAAGGCGATGATGGTCATTATCGGGTCAAGATCAAAGTCAATGACCAGACCCTTTCATTTTTGGTCGACACAGGTGCTAGCCGTGTTGTTTTGACCCAGAAGGACGCAAAAGCATTGGGCTTTAAGCTTGAAAACTTACAATTCTGGAACACTGCAATGACTGCAAACGGCCCGGTCTCTACAGCGCCTGTGCGGCTTAGGGAAATGACGCTAGGACCCTATATTGACCGCAATGTCAGCGCATCCGTGAATAGTGGCGAAATGAAGCAATCATTGCTCGGCATGAGTTATTTAAACCTATATTCGACCATAGAGATCAGCCAAAAGCAAATGATCCTAAAGCGCTAGCCGTCAGAGGATTGACTATCTGCCATTTTTTGCCACCGGCCGCTTTCTTCGGACCAGTATTGGGCTGAGCAGCCTGCTTCGGTCAATGTTTTCCACTGACCACGCGCTTGCTGCATCGCGGCTTGATCTAGCCCGTCGAACAATATACACACTCTTTGGCTATCGTTCACCTCTTGAGCGTTAACCATAGCCCCATCTATGGACATGATACACTCAAACCCAGCTTCGGCATTTGTGGTGAGCAAAATCGGCTGATGCGCATCTTTATCGCTGCCAGCCAATCCATGCGCCAAAAACCCATCATCTGGCCCCAGCCAAAGCTTTTCATCTAACCATTGCATCCGCTCCAAGCTGGTGCCCCGGACCTCAACGCGCCAACTGGCCCCAGAGGCCTTTTCAAGCAGCGCAGGCAAAGCCACCTCTAAGGGCTGGCGAGTCAAATGATAAAAATAGGCTGCTCCCATTGGTTTAAGAGTTTTCAAATAAATCGCTAATCAATCGGTTCAGCGTCATCACACCCCATCCGGTTGCACCCGCCGGAGCATGGTCACTGTCGGATTTAATGTGCGCAACACCAGCAATGTCTATGTGCGCCCAAGGCGTGCTGTCTTTGACAAACCTTTGCAAAAACTGTGCGGCAGTGATGGATCCGGCCGGCCGGCCGCCAATATTGGCCATATCCGCAATTCTTGATTTGAGCAGCTTGTTGTATGGCTCGCCCAAAGGCATGCGCCAAGCGCCTTCGTTTTCGGACTTGGCAGCCCCAAGTAGTGCATCGCACAGCACATCATCATTGGAAAAAACGCCAGCATTTTCATGCCCAAGACCGAGAATGATTGCCCCGGTCAACGTGGCTAAATCAATCATCGCAACCGGATTAAAGCGCTCTTGTGCGTACCACATCACATCGCACAGAACCAAACGTCCTTCTGCATCTGTGTTCAGCACTTCGATGGTATCACCTTTCATTGAGGTGATCACATCACCGGGCCGGATCGCCGTGCCAGAAGGCATGTTTTCAACCAATCCAACCAATCCAACCACATTTGCTTTTGCTTTGCGGCTGGCCAGGGCCATCATTGTTCCAGCCACAACAGCAGCGCCGCCCATATCCATTGTCATATCCTGCATGCCCGCGCCGGGTTTAAGCGATATGCCGCCGGTATCAAAGACCACCCCTTTGCCAACCAGCGCAAAGGGCTGCTGATCAGGCGCACCACCATTCCACTGCATCACAACCACTTTCGATGGGCTGGCAGAGCCCTGCCCTACACCCAAAAGCGCCCGCATACCCAGATNGGCCAGTTGTGCTTCGTCCAGCACCTCAACCTCGAGCCCCAAGGGNACAAGGTCCATTAGGCGTTCAGCAAACGTGGTCGTGGTTAGAANATTGGCTGGCTCATTCACTAAATCNCGCGTAAAAAACACAGCTTCAGTGATTGCTACGCTTGTTTCCAAAAGCGGCTTTAAAGTTTCCATTTTATTGTGGGAAAAAGTAACTTTGCCGAAACTCTTTTCATCTTTTTTAGATTTGTGCACCAGAAAGTGATAGCTGCGCAATGTAATGCCTTGAAAAAAACTGTCCCCAAAGCGCAAAGCCCCTGCAAGAACCAACAACGTCTCTTCGCCGCGTAGTTTGGCCAAAGCAACGCCAGCGCGGCGGGCAGCAGTGCGATCAGCGCGTTTATCGAGCACCACAAGGTCAATTGCTATGGCCTCAACTCCTGTGGGATAGGCCAAGGTGATTACCGTTCCCGATTTGCATTTATAGAACTCAGGATCCTGAGTGACACGCAGAACAGCACCTTTGGTCAATTTATTTAAGCGGCGTGTGATCTGATCAAGCCGTCCGTCTGGGGCTAGTATAGCTGCGACACGTCCACTTGATTGAGACATGCTATCTAAATTCGTTTCTAAAAATTCAAAATTTTCTGGCATTGGTACTTTGGTCTCCTGGCCCTGGCTTTTTGACGATTTAGCGGCGATCCGCCATTATTTTTAATATTCAGTTTTCCCCAGAAATTATTTGAGATAAACCATATCCAATAGAAAAAGACCACTGGGGATTTTTGTGTCAAGGTTCGACCGCTACTTACTACGCCAAATGTTGGTTGCCTTCGGGTTTTTTTCCCTAGTGTTAATCGCGATTTATTGGGTTAACCATGCAGTAATTTTATTTGATAGACTGATTACAAATGGTCATTCTGCACTGGTATTTCTAGAGTTTTCTCTGCTTAGCCTACCAAATGTAATCCGTTTAATGCTGCCTTTATCGGCATTTGCAGCCACAATATATGTCACCAACCGCCTTAGCACCGAAAGTGAACTGACAGTGATGCAGGCCACTGGGTTTAGCCCGTGGCGATTGGCACGACCATTTTTTGTTTTCGGATGTTTTGTTTTACTGCTCATTGCTTTGCTTACCCATTATCTTGTACCCTCAAGCCTTGCCCAACTTCGCCAGCGCGAACATGAAGTTTCGGCCAGTATTTCAGCGCGCCTACTGCGCGAAGGAAGTTTTTTACACCCGCAATCAGATGTGGCTTTTTACATTCGTGAAATCACAACAGAAGGAGAATTGAGAGATGTCTTTCTCTCGGATCGCCAAGCTCCGGATTCAGCCACCACATACACCGCAGAAAAAGCCTACCTCGTGCGCGAGGATGAAAAGACAACCATGATTATGGTAAACGGACTGGCCCAAACTCTCGATTATGAAACCCAGTCACTCTCAACAACAATATTTCTAGATTTATCCTATGATATGAGTGCTTTGGTTGATCCAAACCAAGTTCTTCAAGGGCGCATTTCAGAGCTTTCAACAAGCGAAATTCTGGCTCAGGCAGAACAGCTAAAATCTAAACCGGGCGGAAGTAGGGCGCTTCTACTTGAAGAAGCCCATGACCGCTTTAAGCAACCTCTTTTAGGTTTGGCAACCGCCCTCATAGGATTTGCGGCTTTGATGCTTGGCGGATTTAGCCGCTTTGGATCGGGCCGCCAAATCCTATTTGCAATTTTTCTTTTGGTCGTGTTGAAAATGTCTGAAAGTTTCGTTGCTCGGCCTGTGCGCGCGGATGCGGGGTTATGGATATTGAACTATACTCCCGTGCTGATCGGTTTTATATTTGCCTTTGGTTTACTTTTGGTAGCTTCGTTTTCTTTCGGTATTTTAAATCTAACGCTCCGCAAAAAGGTGAGCCAATGACTTTGCATTTCTATTTTGCAAGACGTTTTGCGATATTTTTCATTCGGGTCTTTGTCTTGTTTTTTCTATTTTTGTTCCTGATTGATCTGGTCGGTCAATTACGCAGTTTTTCATCAATCATTTCGTTTCGACAGGTTGTTACTTTAACCCTCCTCAACAACCCCGAAGTTTTGTACCAAATGATGCCACTGATCATGATTATTTCGGCGGCCGCAGTGTATATTTCACTGAGCAGGTCTAATGAGTTAGTTATAAGCCGAAATACTGGGCGATCCTCGATGCAGGCACTTATCGGACCGTTATTGGTGACCATCTGCCTTGGAGGCATGCTGGTTACTGTGTTCAATCCAATTGTATCAACCACATCAGCCCTCTATCTTGATTTGAAGGACAACTACTCAAATCAAAAGCGGTCTGTCATTTCAATTGGTGCAGAAGGTTTGTGGCTTCGGCAAGGCGACGAAAACGGACAAACCGTTATTCGCGCAGAGCGCGCTAACTTTGACGGCTCTGTCCTTTATGGAGTTAGCATGTTTGAGTATCATTCAAGCGGTGGCCCCAGACGCCGCATCGAAGCCAAATCGGCAAGCTTACAAGGGGGGGGATGGTGGCTCAATAAAACCAAGGTTTGGCCACTTATTGCGGGAATAAACGCTGAAGAAAATGCTCAAAAACATGAGTGGCTACGTGTGCCGTCTAGCCTAACCACAGATCAAATCCGAGACCGTTTTGGAAAACCTTCAACCGTTTCATTTTGGGCCTTGCCCGTCATGATAAATCAGCTCAAGTCTGCTGGGTTTTCTGCACGGCGTCACGAGGTTTGGTATCAAACAGAAATAGCAAGACCCTTATTCTTGGTCGCAATGGTAATTATAGGGGCTGCGTTTACCATGGGCCATAGCCGGCAACGCAGCATGGGGCTAGGCGTATTAATGGCCATCTTGCTTGGGTTTGGATTGTTTTATGTGCGAAATTTTGCGCTGATCTTGGCAGAGAATGGTCAATTGCCGGTTATGCTTGCGGCATGGGCGCCACCATTAGCGGCTATTTTGCTAGGGTTGGGTATTCTTTTCCAAGCGGAGGAAGGCTAGTGCGGGGGCCACCCACTCCTAATTTTCTTTACGACGCGGCCTTCCCTTTAATCGCTATGGAAACTAAACAAGAGACTAAGCTGCGCATTTGTTGCAGGGATGTTAGGATTAAATCATGATTAACCCCTTATTGAAGAGCTGCTCGATACTAGTGGCACTGTTTGTTTGGGCAAATTCCGCGTTTGCGGAAAACTTATTTTCCACAGCCATCAAAGTTAACGACAGATCCATTACTGTCTACGAACTGCGTCAGCGCAGCCTATTTCTAAAGCTGCTGAATGTACCAGGCGATCCAGACGCAATTGCAAGAGAGCAATTGATTGACGATCGGTTAAAATTGAACGCGGCCAAAACCATGGGGATTGAACTGACCAATGCCGAAATCAAGAGCGGCATGGAAGAATTTGCTGCCCGTGGAAAACTGGATCTGCCAAGTTTTATTAAACAGCTTAAAGCTCTGGGCATAAGCGAAGCGACACTTCGCGATTTTGTAAAATCCGGGTTGCTCTGGCGAGCAGTGGTTCAGACCAAATTTGGAGCCCAAAGCCAAGTTTCTGACGCACAGCTTGAACGGTCGACAAATATCGAAGGCTCAGGCGGCGGCATTCGGGTTTTGCTGTCAGAAATTATTTTGCAAGTGCTGCCCGGACAAGAACAGAAAACCAAAGACCTTGCTGATGAATTGTCAAAAATCACCTCTACAAACGCTTTTTCCGATGCAGCGCGGCGCTATTCGGTCGCGTCTACCAACGCCTCTGGTGGTCATATCAAATGGCAAGCTTTAGAAAAACTACCCGCAGTCGTACAACCGCTTATTTTTGGTCTGGCGCCGGGTGATGTAACAGACCCTCTGCCCATTCCAAACGGGCTTGCCTTGTTTCAGTTAAGAGCCGTCGAAGAAACCGGTGATAAACGCAGCAAGAAGGCGATCATTGACTATTTGACCTATGGCTTTCCCAAAGGTGATCAAGCGACGCTGACCGGACTGCAAGAAGATGTCAAACATTGCGATGATCTTTATGCCGTGGCCGCTGCTCACCCTGACCATATTTTGAACCGCACCAGCAACACTTTGGCTAAAATAGGTTCTGATATTCGCAAATTGGTTGCGCGCCTCGATCAACAAGAAAAAGAATTCTTATCTGTTGATAATCAAACGCTTATGGTGATGGTCTGTGGCCGCAACACGCTTGCACAAGACCCTGCCAAAGATCTTGGGAAAATCCGGTTTGGCCTGCGCAATAAACGTTTGGCTGGGTATGCAGAGGGTTATCTTGAAAATCTACGTCAGGACGCGCGGATTTTTGAAAAATGACCCGTAGTCCGGTACTTATGACCTGCGGCGAACCGTCTGGAATTGGCCCCGAGCTGGCGCAAAAAGCATGGCAGTGTCTCCGCAATGAGATGGTATTTTGCTGGATCGGAGACCCGGATATCTTGCCAAATCCCGAAGCGGCGATCAAGATCAAGCATCCGTCCCTTGCAGCCCAAGCAATGACAAATGGACTTCCAGTTTTGCCGCACGCCTTTTCATCCGACGTGCAGGCAGGGCATCCAAACCCGGCCAATGCCGCCTCGGTTATTGATATCATCGCACGGGCGGTTGAGTATGTTCAAAACAATGATGCTTCTGCAATTTGCACCGCTCCCATTCACAAGAAAGCTTTGCAGGATGGCGCTGGATTTGGCTTTCCGGGACATACCGAGTATCTGGCTCATCTTGGCTCTGTCGAGCATGCGGTTATGATATTGGTAAGTCCCCACCTGCGGGTGGTGCCTACAACAATCCATATCCCCATAGAGCAGGTGCCAGATAGGCTTTCCCAACCTTTGTTAGAACGCACCATCTCGATTACTCGCGCGGCTTTAATAGATAAGTTTAACATAGCCGATCCACGTCTTGCGATCACTGGACTCAATCCGCATGCAGGCGAAGGCGGAAAAATGGGCTCTCAGGAAACTGATGTGATTATACCCGTCATTGAGCGCCTAAAGGCCAAAAGCTGGCATCTTACAGGGCCGCATTCTGCCGACACATTATTTCATGACCGCGCACGTGCATCATATGACGCGGTGATTGCCATGTATCACGATCAGGCGTTGATCCCGATTAAAACTTTGGACTTTGATCGCGGCGTGAATGTCACACTGGGCTTACCTTTCGTGCGGACATCACCCGATCACGGCACTGCCCTCGATATTGCAGGGCAAGGCATTGCCAATGCAACCTCGACAATTGAAGCCTTGCGCTTAGCGGCTAAAATGGGCGCATCGTCTTGAGCCAGATCGACGCCCTGCCCCCTTTGCGTGAGGTCATTGCCACCCATGACCTCAAAGCCCGAAAATCACTGGGGCAAAATTTTCTGCTAGATTTAAACCTAACTGCGAAAATTGCCCGTCAGGTTGGTGATCTGACAAACTGCGATGTTCTTGAAATTGGTCCCGGCCCCGGCGGCCTAACCCGAGGACTTTTGGCAGAAGGCGCACGCAGAGTTGTTGCTGTTGAAAAAGATCAGCGCTGCATACCTGCATTAGAAAACATCGCAACACACCATCCGGGGCGTTTGCAGGTGCTGGAAGGGGATGCCCTAGACATTGACCCAGCCGTCTATTTGACTGCTCCGATCCGTATCGCGGCCAACCTGCCTTATAACATCGGAACCGAGCTTTTGGTGCGCTGGCTGACCCCCCCTTCGTGGCCGCCGTTTTGGCAAAGCTTGACCTTGATGTTTCAACGCGAAGTGGCCGAAAGGATCGTCGCCCAGCCGGGCTCTAAGACCTATGGCAGGTTAGCCGTGCTTGCCCAATGGCGCTGCAATGCGAATATCGTGCTTTCGCTACCACCGGATGCTTTTACCCCACCGCCAAAAGTGTCGAGCGCAGTGGTTCATTTAACGGCCCTCAAAGATCCAAAATTTCCCGCAGATTCAAAGACGCTGGAACGGGTTGTTGCAACCGCATTCAATCAGCGGCGCAAAATGCTGCGCTCGTCGCTTAAGCCGCTTGGCGGTGATATTGAAGATAGATTGCGCGCAGTGGGCATAGCCCCCACCGACCGCGCCGAAAACGTCCCCATCGAGGGGTTTTGCGCGCTCGCGCGCGTGCTGGCCGAATAGCGTCACCTTAATACAGAGTAACATTAAACCCTAAGTTTTAGCCTGTTCGGCCGAAAAAGCTTGTGAAGAATCTCCATTCACCGCACTATCGCATCGGTTGTATTTGGAGGCAAAAAGATGTCTATCCGGTCCAGATTGTCGTTGCACGATCTCGCGCAGGGTATCGCAAAGGTTGCTGCGATAGAGGGCGATTTTGTATTGCGCTCTGGACAGGTTTCACATAGCTATTTCGATAAGTATAGCTTTGAAGGTCTGCCCCATTTATTGCAGCCTCTGGCGCGTGCTATGAGTGATCTGCTTCCACCACAAACCGAGATCATAGCAGGCCTTGAACTCGGAGGCATCCCTCTTGTTACCGCGCTCTCTTTAAAGACTGGGTTGCCAGCAGCGTTTATTCGAAAAGAGGCCAAATCCTATGGCACTTGCCAAGCGATCGAGGGCCAAAATATCGCCGGTAAAAAAGTAACCTTTATTGAGGATGTTATTTCCACAGGGGGCGCCGTTACGGATGCGCATCGTCTGGCAACGCAAGAAGGTGCAGATATTCTAGCAGTCGTATGCGCAATTTAGCGAGGCAAAGGTAGCCCAACTATTCAAGGCATTCCCAAGTTGCCAGTTTATCCANTTTTCACAAGGGCTGATCTGGAACGTTGACACAGCTTACTAATCTTTCGAGCANAGGCCCTGCCAGATTTAACCATAACTATAATTTCGTTTGCNCCATTTANACGTNTGAAAAAGGAAACTTTATTCGGCTGCTTCGGGACTTTCGCTTCCGCCCACCGCAGGCGTCCCAGTATCAGTGGAAGCAGAGCTGTCGGCGGATGGCTCAGGCTTTTTACGGCGCGGAGCCCGCGGTTTGCGAGCCAGTTTCGAGCGCTCATCTTGTGAAGATGCCCCTGTAACTGAAGGCTGCGACTCTGGCGTATCAACCAAACCCATTGGCTGATCAACGCCCGGCATTGAAACAATATCAGGCTGCTCACTTTGCGAAGGATCATCCATAAAGATATCTTGATCCACGGGCTCAGCGACCTGCGTATTTGCCCGTTCGCTACGTTCGCGATCGCGCTCGGCTTGTCTCTCACGGTTGTCGCGCTCTTGTTGTTCGCGCCGCACCTCTTGTTCACGCTGCGCTTCACCCAGCAAGCGCAGATAATGTTCCGCGTGCTGTTGGAAATTCTCGGTTGCAACACGGTCGTTGCCAAGCTGAGCATCGCGTGCAAGTTGGTTATATTTTTCAATAATTTGCTGCGGGGTGCCCCGCACTTTTCCTTCCGGTCCAGAGCTATCAAAAACTCTGTTGACAACATTTCCGACCGAACGGTTGCGGTTCTGCTTAGACCGCGAACGGGATTTTGATGATCTCATTATAAGCTTTCTAGCCCTGTGCTATATGACGCTCATACCGCTTTTTGTAAGGTCCATAAAAAACCGATCTAAAAACGATTAGGATTATACGTCGCGAGGATAACATAGTGCGTTCCCATCTTGCGACTATCCTCAAGTAAACTGATCAGGAGCTGTGTTTCAAGAGTGATTCAACATTTTCCTCAAAAAAAATGCAATTAGATGTAATTAGATGCAAAATTGCAAAACTGTGACGTTTAATCTGGCATTTTTGCAGTAACGACGCGATCTCTTTCGCTTAAATCCTTCAGAATTTCTATTTCTTGGTAGCCTATTTGAGTAAATATTTTTTTAACAGCTGCACCCTGCGACGCGCCAATTTCAACAATCAACCGCCCGCTCGGCAAGAGATGATTTTGGGCATCGCGGGCAATCGTCCGATAGGCCGCCAAACCATCTTTTCCGGGGCTGAGAGCAATTTTCGGATCATAATGTGTTACATCTGCGCTTAACTCCGGAAATTCACTTTCCGAAATATAAGGCGGGTTTGACACGATTAAGTCAAACTGACCTGAAATTGCAGTAAACCAATCAGAGCAACAAAATTCAACTCGTCCGGCTACCCCATGTGCAGCAGCATTTGTTTTTGCAATTGCCAAAGCTGCATTTGAAATATCGCTCGCAACAGCCTGTGCATCTGGCCATTCCGCAACCAACGTAACCGCCAGAACACCGCTGCCTGTGCCCAGATCAAGCAGCCGCTTCGCCGGCGTTTTTAACGCCTCAAGCACGATAGTTTCTGTATCTGCACGCGGGTCTAAAACATCAGCTGAAATTTCAAACTTGCGGCCCCAAAACTCACGGTAACCCAAAATTCGCGCGACAGGTTTTCGCGCAAGCCTTTGGGACACATATGCCTCGAACTGTGCCACCTGATCTGGACTGGCGGTGCTGCCGGAAATAAGGGTTAGCCGTTCGGCAGGCACTGCCAGAGCCGCCGCCACCAATTTGCGAACATCGCGCCCAGGGTTTTCAATATTTGCATCCCGCAACCGCGCTTGAGCCTGCATCATTAATTCGCGTAAAATCATTGATTGAGATCAGCCAGCATACTCGCCTGAGCATCTGCTGTCAGCGCATCAATCATTTCATCAAGATCGCCTTGCATCACCTGATCCAACTTATAAAGCGTTAAATTGATCCGATGATCCGACATCCGGCCTTGGGGGAAATTATAGGTTCTGATCCGCTCTGAGCGGTCTCCGCTTCCGACCTGTGATTTACGGTCGGCCGAGCGCTCGTCATCAACGCGCTGGCGCTCTAGATCATACAGCCGTGTTTTGAGAACTTGCATCGCAATTTCGCGGTTGCGGTGCTGTGACTTTTCCGAGCTTGTTACCACAATACCTGTGGGAAGATGGGTGATCCGTACAGCAGAATCTGTAGTATTGACGTGTTGGCCACCAGCGCCCGAACTGCGCATCGTATCAATGCGCAGATCATTGGCATTAATCTGAATATCCACATCTTCAGCCTCAGGCAGCACCGCAACAGTCGCTGCCGATGTATGCACCCGCCCACCGCTTTCGGTTTCTGGTATACGCTGCACCCGATGCACACCGCTTTCATATTTGAGGCGTGCAAAAACTCCTTCGCCCCGCACATGGGCAACAACCTCTTTGATGCCGCCGAGCTCAGTTTGCTGTTCTTCGATCATCTCAAACTTCCACCCGCGTGCTTCGGAATATCGCTGATACATCCGCAGTAAGTCGCCAGCGAAAAGCGCCGCCTCTTCACCGCCGGTTCCGGGGCGGATTTCAACGATTGCAGGCCGTGCATCAGCCGCATCTTTGGGCAATAAAGCAAGCTGAAGCGCAGCTTCTACTTCGGGTAATTGCGCTTTCAACTCGGGCAGTTCTTCCTCAGCCAAAGCCTTCATATCAGGATCATGGAGCATTTCATTGGCGTCTTCAATCTGCTCTAGCAGCGCTTGATACTGCTCAATCTGGGAAATCACCGGCTTTATTTCGGCATATTCCTTTGACAATTGGGCAATTTCCTCGCCCGAGACACCATCGTTCATTTTGGCTTCCAGAAACTGAAAGCGCTGTTGAATTTGTACAAGCTTATCCAAGGGTATCATAGTGCTGATCTGGTCTATTCACTGAAAGAGGTCAAGAGGTATCCTCAAGTCCGGCCTTGGTCAGCCAGTCGACGATGCGGGCTTTATTCACCCCAAAATCAATCCGACCAAAACGCACACGTGCATAGATATGCAAACCCGTATCTGACAGCCAAATCGTGGTAAAATCTGGAAATCCAAAAACCTTGGTGCGGGTCACATAAGTAAACATGCCCTCTTTTTCGCCGCCGGCTATATGTTTGGTGCGCGGCGCTTGGTCGATTACGGCAACCAGTTGGCTAAACTCTACTGTGCCGGCCGCCGGCAAAAAGCGTATAACACCGCCCATAAAAGCTTTGTCGCGTTCCGCCCGCGTTGCTATGTGCCAGCTATCTTTATAAATCGGTGCAAACCGTATCCATAGCAGTCCCAAAACCAAAACAGCGCCGCAAGCGCCCAAAATCAATTTCAAAAGAAACATTGGATCATCCGTTCCGTTTATGCCTGTGCGCCCAAAGGCAAATTAATTCAACCGCCACATGGGCACCAGCAACCGCTGTGGCCCCGCTGCTATCATATTGCGGCGATACTTCAACCACATCACCGCCGAGGATATTTATGCCTGCCAAATCGCGCAGGATAATCGCCGCCTGCCCCGAGGACAGCCCACCCCACACCGGTGTGCCGGTTCCAGGTGCAAAGGCAGGATCCAGACAATCAATGTCAAAACTAAGATAGGTCGGCGCATCGCCAAGCAGGGACTTTATTTTCTTCGCCACAGCCACTGGGCCTATTTCATGCACCTCGCGGGCGTCTATGGTATTGACCCCGAGCGTATCTTCGTTGGTGGTTCTTATCCCGACCTGTACTGATCGCGATGGATCAATCAGGCCGGTTTTGACCGCTTTGTAAAACATGGTTCCATGATCAACCCGGCTCATATCATCGTCCGGCCATGTGTCCGAATGCGCATCAAACTGCAACAGGGACAGGGGGCCATATTTTTCTGCATAGGCCTGTAGGATTGGGAATGACACATAATGATCACCGCCCAACGCAATGCTCGCCACATCTGCATTTATTATTGTTTGGATGTGGGACTTTAAGGCCGCAGGAAAGGCCGATATCTTGGCATAGTCAAATGCCAGATCGCCATAATCAATAATATTGCATTCAGAAAACGGGTCAAAATCCCAACCATACGGCGGATCAAAGGTCTGCAATGTGCTAGCCTCACGGACTGCGCGCGGTCCAAAGCGCGCACCCGGCCGGTTGGTCACAGCTTGATCGAAAGGAATGCCTGTAACGGCTAAATCTACATCCTGAAGGTCTTTGGTATACTTTCGCCGCATAAAAGACGTGGCACCACCAAAAGCATTTTCAAAACTCAGGCCATGCAAGTCTTGTCGCGTAAAGGCATGGTCAATTTGTTTTTTTGCGTCTTCTAGAGGCATTTTTTATCTTTCTTTACTCCTACCACAGGACCTAGCTGACAGGTTGGGCTTTTTCAACCAAACGCGCAAAAAATGACGCTCCATAGGGCGCTGCGTCATCGTTAAAATCATAATTGGGATTGTGCAGTCCTGCCGCCTCACCAATACCTAAAAACAGATAGGCGCCGGGGCGGGCCTCAAGCATATAGGAAAAATCCTCAGCGCCCATTTCCTGACCTCTGTCCGGATCAACCATATCCTCACCAGATATCTCTTTGGCGATATCAACCGCAAACGCCGCTTGCTCTGGGTGATTTATTGTTGGAGGATACCCAACTTCATACTCGAACTCTGCCTCTACCCCATACGTTGCAGCCTGACCTGCGACAATCTCTTGCATTCTTTGCCGAACCATCGCTTGAACAGATTTGTCAAAAATTCGCACAGTTCCGTTCACATACGCCGTGTCGGGAATAATATTGTCGATCGTGCCAGCGTGGATTTGGGTCACGGATATGACCAGTTGGTCCATCGGGTTCGAGCTGCGTGTGACAATGGTTTGAAAGGCTTGCGCGATTGCCACAGCCGCAATCACCGGATCGCGTGTTTCATGCGGATAAGCCGCATGGCCGCCCTGCCCTTTGATGTTGACATGAAAGACATCCGCACCGGCCATAAGCGCCCCGGGCGTAGTGTAAAACTCGCCCAATTCGGCTGTTGGCGTATTGTGAATGCCGTAGACCTGAGAAATCGCAAAGCGGTCCATTATCCCTTCGTCGACCATAATCTCTCCGCCGCCGCCGCCTTCTTCGGCCGGTTGAAATATTAAGGCAACGCGACCGGAAAAATTCCGCGTTTGAGCAAGGTATTTTGCTGCGCCAAGCAACATGGTTGTATGCCCATCATGACCGCAGGCGTGCATATGGCCGGGGGTTTTTGACGCCCAGTCTACACCGCTTGTCTCCGTCATTGGCAGCGCATCCATATCCGCCCGAAGACCAATAGTTGGCCCTTCGCCTTTGCCCTCTATGATGGCCACGACACCAGATTTGGCGATACCAGTGTGTATATCGGTGATACCGAACTCGCCCAGGCGTTCAACTACATACTCTGCCGTTTTATGGCAGTCTAAACCTAACTCGGGATGCTGATGCAGATGGCGGCGCCAGCCGCGCATTTCGTCAGCAAATCCGGCAATACTATTTATAACGGGCATGTTCTGGACTCTCTTTAATGGATTGCTAATCTGCATCTGACCTCAACTAAGCGAGTCATGCAATGCCCTATGATGAAAAACTGATCAACAATCCCAGCGGCGGCATGCCCCGTTTGGTCGAAATTATGCGTGCATTGCGTGACCCCAAAACGGGTTGCCCTTGGGATATTGAACAAGATTTCGCATCCATCGCGCCCTATACCATTGAAGAAGCCTATGAGGTAGCCGAAGCTATCGAACAGCAAGACTGGCAAGACCTAAAGGCTGAATTGGGCGATTTACTGTTGCAAACGGTTTATCACACGCAAATGGCAAGCGAGGCAAAGCTGTTTGATTTTGACGATGTGGCCAATGCCATCAGTGATAAAATGGTTGCCCGTCATCCACATGTATTCGGCACTGAGAACCGTGAAAAGTCAGCCCAGCAGCAAACAGCTGATTGGGAAGCAATTAAAGCCGATGAACGTGCAGCAAGGGCAAAACAAGGCACACTTGATGATGTGGCTCAGGCTCTTCCAGCCTTGATGCGGGCAATCAAGCTGCAAAAGCGCGCTGCGCGCGTTGGATTTGATTGGCCCGAAATTGATCAGGTGCTGGATAAGATGCTAGAAGAAGCGCATGAATTAAACGACGCGAAAAGTAACCTGTCACAGGCTGATATTGAGGAAGAGTTTGGCGATCTTTTGTTTGTCATGGTTAATTTTGGCCGGCATCTAAAGATCGACGCCGAAGAAGCGCTTCGATCCGCCAACGCAAAATTCACTCGCCGCTTTAAACATATCGAGCGTGCCTTGGCCGAGCGCGGCAAAACACCTGAGCAATCTACATTAGAAGAAATGGATGCTTTGTGGGAAGCTGCAAAAGTCATCGACAAAGCCAAGCGTGCAACCAGCGTTTAGTCGTAGGCGCGCAGCAACCTGTTCAAAAACACAACTGGGATTAGCCCTACAACAACGATCACAAGCGCTGGCAGCGATGCCTGATCCATCAACTCATCATGCGCAAACTGATAGGAATAGGTCGCGAGGGTTTCAAAATCAAACGGCCGAAGCAGCAATGTCATTGGCAGTTCTTTCATGATATCCACAAAAGCCAAAACACCTCCCGCAATGATTGAATTTCGGATCAATGGAATAGTGATCCGGCGCATCGTCGAGTGTGATGTCATTCCTAAAGAGCGGCTGCATGCAATCAAATTAGGCGGAATTTTGGTCAACCCCGAAGAAACTGAACCGTACCCAACCGCTTGAAAGCGCACCAGATAGGCAAAGAGCAACGCCAAAATAGTCCCGCTGAGGTACACGTTGCCAAATCCCAAACTCACAGCATTTATGCCGCGGTCAACAAACCCCAAAAACACCAGCACCCCGATCGCCAACATCGTGCCGGGAAAGGCATACCCTGTTGCAGATAGGTTGCCGACAACCTGAATGATCCTGCTGCCATTGTACTTTGCGGCACTGGCCACGAGAATTGCGCTGCCCATAATTAAACCTGCTCCCAAAGTCGCAATGAAAAGACTATTTTGCAACACATCAATCACAGCTCTGAAGGCAGCAAGGTCCGCTGATTTCACTACGTTCCAAAGCAGAATAGCCGCTGGTGTGACAAACCCGAAAATCACCGGGGTCAGACAGACGACATAGAGCAATACCGCTTTGAAACCGGTTACCATTTTAGGTTTGGCAACAGTTTGCTTTTTGCTTGTGTCATTAAATCGCTTGCGTGACCTAGAATACATTTCTGTTAATAAAAGCAGTATGATAAAGATAAACGTGAATGTTGAAATTTGCGCCGCAGCGGTGATATTATTCATCCCGATCCAGACGTTAAATATACCCAAAGTCAGTGTTTCTAGGGAAAAGAATTCAACCGTTCCAAAATCCGAGACCACCTCCATACACACCAGCGCAAGGCCAGCAACAACGGCAGGGCGCGCCAGAGGTAGGCAAATATTCCAAAAAACATTCCGGTTTGAAATTGCGGCAACTTCGTAAAAACTCGACGGGATATGGCGAAATGCTGTGCGCGATAAAAGATACACATAGGGATAAAGCACTGAAGACAGCACAAAGATAGCCCCGCCCAGCGATCGAATTTCAGGAAAGTAATAATCGCGTGCAGTTTTCCATCCCATCATGTCGCGCAAAGCGCCCTGAACCGGTCCGGCATATTCAAAAAAGTCAGTATAGGCATAGGCCACCAAATACGCTGGACAGGCAATCGGCAGCAAAATCACCATATCCAAAATTTTGGAAAACCTAAATTGATAGGCCGCCACGATCCATGCTGTTGTCACACCGAACAGCAATGTCAAACAGGACACCCCAAGCATAAGCGCCACTGTCGTGGACACATAGCGCGCCAAAACCGACTCGAGCAAATGGCTCCACAACCCTTCGCTGTCACCAAAACTAAGATAAATAAGCGACAGGATTGGGCAAAAAATCACCACTGCAAGAGTGAAAACGCTTGCGCTCCATATATCGAAAGATCGGCGAAGCGCGATCACTGCCTACCAACCGACACGGTCAATGATTTTCTGCGCTTCCCGCGACAGTTCGGCGATTTTCAAAATGGGCAATTTATCCTCTTTGAATGTCCCCCAGCTTTGTAGCTCTTCAGAGGCAGGTACGTTGGGATTCACTGGATACTCAAAGTTGATCGCGCCGTAAAGCTGCTGTGACATCGGTTCCGTCAGAAATTCTAACAGTGCCTTAGCCGCCACTTTGTTTTTTGAATGTTTTGCGATCCCACCGCCAGAGATATTAACATGCGCGCCGCGCTCACCATCGCCTTGGTTTGGAAACACAAGATTAAGCGATTGAGCCCATTGGCGTTGGTTTTCATCCTCTGAATATTTCAGCTTTCCAAAATAGTAATTGTTAATAATGGCCACATCGCATTGGCCCTCATAAATGGCTTTGACCTGCGCGCGATCATTGCCTTGTGGGCGACGGGCCAAATTATCTACAAGAGCTGCGGCCCATTGCTCGGCTGCCTCGGCGCCATGTGCTGCGATCAATGAAGCCATCAGCGCCCGGTTATAAACATGGCTTCCGGGCCGCACACAAATCCGCCCTTCCCACTTGGGGTCAGCCAAATCCTCGATGTTTTCAATTTCACCAACTGCCACACGATCTTTCGATGTCACAATGATACGCGACCGCTTTGACAGGCCAAACCATGTATTATCGGTGCTGCGAAGATGGGTCGGAATATTGGCTTGCAAAACATCAGATTGGACCTGACTTAGCAATTCAAGATCTTGATAGATGTACAATCTGCCGATATCGACCGTTAGAATGACATCTGCCGGGCTGTTTTCACCTTCAGCCTTTAGCCGCTGCGCCAAACCCTTGGTCGAATAAAGCACATTGGTTTTAATGCCTGTTTTTTCGGTAAAAGCTTTCAGAAAGGGATCAATCAAAAAAGGTTGCCGATGCGAATAAATATTCAATTCAGTCGCAGCCGCGATATTCGAAAACAACATGGCGCAGGCGCTAAAGACGAAGATTAGATTGGTTTTTCGGAGCGATTTCATGGTGAAGATTTAATCCTATTTTTCAGACCCGGCTTAGAGCGCCAAGGCAATCTGTGAGCAACCCGCCCTAGGGCAGGTTTTAACTCTTTTGTTTTTGTCGTAAAATACCTGCCCATTTCAAGCAGTGGCAAGACATAGAGCGCATAGAGCCCATGCGCTGCATCACTGGTATTATCACTGACCCCAAGCGCCAATCCCTCGGTTTCAACCGAATGGTGAAGCGATCCAAAAAGCCAATCCCACAGGGCCAGCGTGGCCCCGAAGTTTTTATCATAATGCTCTTCGGCAATGGAATGATGCAATTGGTGCTGGGCAGGTGAAATCAAAATATATTCAAGCCAGCGCCAGTATTGGATGCCAATATGCGAATGGCGCAGATTTGATCCGGCAACATTAAAGGCAAAAACCAACACATTAGCGCCCAAGACGGTGAACAGATCCACCTGATTGCCAAACAGATAAAAGAAGACCGCGATGGATAGTCCCTGCGTGAAGGCACTGCGCAGTGAAAATACGATGCCTTCGAGCGGGTGTGTGCGGTAAATGGTGATCGGTGTTAAATGTGATGCGGAATGATGCACTTTGTGCAGCGACCACAGCAGAGGCCATTTATGCATCCATCTGTGTACGATGTATTTGGTAAAATCATCCAGTACAAAGACGCAAAAGGTAAATGAGGCCACCACGACAGCCTTGGATGGTTCAAGCCCAAACGACCAAGCGCCCCAGTCAACTTCCAACAGCAGATTAAAAATAAAAGTGGCCACGACCAACTGGGTGAGCAGCAAAGGCGAGATAAACAAAGTAAATGCGCGGTTGATCAAGAACACCTTGAAGTCCGCGCGCGACGAGGTCGAGAAAAAGACACTGCGGTCAAAAATTTTACGCAAAGCATGGCGTATTGTTAATTTTTTAGAAATCAGTAGCCAAAAAAAGGCAATACCCAAAGCAGCGATCAAATATCCTATGAACAGCCGTTTTTTGGGGTCAAAGAAATGCTCGAATACGCTTATGCCAAAGTCGAAAACCTGCACAGCCATCACACCTTATTTTGACGCATAACTCCGGCAGAGACTATCTCTGCCGGAGCCAATTTTCCAGAGCCGAATTAGTCGTTCTCGGCGCTATCAGCTGAGCCAAGCTTGTCAGCCAGATCAGCCATATTTGCAGTCTGATCGTTCACTTTTGCAGCCAAGCCAAATTGATCAGCCAGCATGTTTTGAAGCTTGAGCATATGCAACTTGTACTCACCCCAAGACTGAGCTTCGTCTTTTATGAAGTTGCCTTGCGAGTCCATGCCAGTGACTTGTGAGGCATTCATCAAAACCGGACCATAACCGATAAGGCGGTTCATTTTAACCGAGGACTCACCAAGGTTTTTCTTGCCGACCTGAAGCGCCATTGAGAAGCCTTTTAGCTCACCCCAATGCTTGGCATAAGTGGCAAAAGCTTTGGCTGTATCGCCGTTTTCTGCCATCAGCGCTTCTAGCTTGACGATGTCTTTATACACAGAGCCTGCATATTTAAACACTGCCTCAGCAATCACTTTTTCCCAATTGCTACCGATCACTTCTGCATAGGCAACCAGTTGCGCCCGCTGCGCATCTGTTAGGTTTTCGCCATTGGCAGAGGTAATCACTGAGCGGCCGTCAATAAACGCCTTTGTGACTGTACTCATGTAATTGGTGTTTCCACCTTTATCAAAGCTAGATGCATAATAGGCATGGGCAAAGGTCATTTCAGATTTGAGATCAATAAGCCCATCACCATTGGCATCTGCCGCAGACAGATTTTTCATTTTGGCAACATCATAGTTGTCGCCTGCACTTAGATTAAGGCTATGCGCTGCTGCGCCCCAATATCCAAAGGCTTCATCCCAAGAGTGCTCTTTACCGGTGTAATGTGCGCCCTCTTTATAAGGTTTGCCGTTTGGCTTGTTGTCCGCTCCCAGTTTTTCGTCAAGGTAGTTATCAACCGCCTGATTATAGAACACTGCGCCCATCGCGAATTTCGAAATAAGCTGAGGATAGTTATATCCGGTGCTTGGATCAAAGCCGCCATCTGTCTGCGCGGCTTTCTCGATCATCGAGGTCAGAACTTCCACGCCGGTCATTTGACCTGGCCAGGCTGTAACAGCGCCTTTGTAGGTTTTGCCAGACAGGTTTTTACCGGATGAAATTTCGTTTACCGTTTCCTGTTTGATGTTGAAATCACCTTTGTCAGCAGGAGCGATGATTGCCTTGTTTTTATCTGATCCACCAAAATAGGCCATCATTTCCGCCTGCAACGCTGCTGCATTACCGCCGCCATCGCCTTGGCCAGCCAGTTTTTTCAGGCTGTCGTGCAAAACGTGCCGCGCAATTTGGCCGGTGTAGGAAACAGAATTTGTTTTGCTTCCACTGTAGCCTTTTAAGGTGACAGGGAATGGACCATAGGTATTTTCGCTAAATGCCGCTGTGGCCAGGGCGCTGGACGACAAAATACCAGTCGCCAATGCAATAAAGCGGACTTTTGTTTTCGACATCGTCATTCGAACATTTCTCCATGTTTTTGAGTCGTTTAAGGGCATTGGCCCGATTTCTGAGTGATATTGTCAGGTTTGTCAATTCCGATTATTTTTATCGAGTTAAATTGTCGCTCTTTCCCCAAGATTTTCTTTTGCTTGCCCTCTTTGCTGGCCTTATCCACTCAAAAATAGGTTTTGTGTTAAGCAGATACCCAGAAAATCAAAGGGTTGATCCGCGATGCATCCCATGCAAAACATGAATTTTTCAAATAAGGTCCCATGCGAATGCCCGCACAAAAAATCATCATTGATACAGACCCCGGACAGGATGATGCCGTTGCTATTTTACTGGCCTTGGCCAGCCCTGATGAAATTGATGTGATTGGCATTACGGCTGTTGCGGGCAATGTACCACTTGCACTGACTGAAAAAA
>PBSX01000111.1 GCA_002726375.1 Marinovum sp. | reverse complement strand
GCTGCAAATATTCGCGCTGACATAAACACCCGCCTTGCTTTTCCTTCGCCCATACGGGCGATGACATAGGGGCTAATGGTTGCAGGGATGAGTCCAAGCCGGGTTTCGGCCAACCCGAATTTTGTATCAGTTTCAGCAATCACCACATCGCACACACACGCCATTCCAACGCCACCACCAAACGCACCACCTTGCACCACACCGATTAAGGGTAATGGCAGTTCATTCAAGCTCTGAAGCATCTGCGCCAGTTTTCGCGCCTCGGCCATGCGCCCAGCGCGATCTGCGTTAATTTGAACCTTCATCCAGTCCAGATCGCCGCCAGCACAAAAAACATCTCCGGCCCCGCGAAGCACAACCACCCGCGCAGCAGGCTCTTTTGCAATGCTGCGCGCAAATTCGGTCAGTTCAGCAATCATCTGCGCCGATAGCGCATTTTTCTTATCCGGCCGATTGAGGGTTAGGTGCACCACCCCGCGGGCGTCAATTTCCGTTGTAATGGCGGTAAATTTATTCATTTCAATTCCTTAACTCTTTGGCAAACTCTGCAGCGCTCTTTAGCCTTTGCACATCAAGCCCGGTGTCAAATCCCAGACTGGCAAGACGCTGAGCCACAGCTTCGGTGGCGACATTGCCCTTGGCGCCCGGGGCATAAGGACACCCGCCCAAACCGCCAACAGCCGCATCAAACACCCGCACCCCCCGTGCAAGTGACGTTTCAATGTTGGCCAGCGCTTGTCCGTTGGTGTCGTGATAATGACCGGCCAGAACGGCAGCGGGCAATCGCTCTAAAACCGCATCAAGCAAAGCATTGATTGTTTTGGGCGTGGCTGCGCCAATCGTATCCCCAAGGCTGATTTCATAACATCCCATATCGAACAAATCTTGCGCAACCTCTGCTACCGTATCAGGCTGCACAGCGCCATCATAAGGGCATTCGGTGATGCAGGACACATATCCACGCACCGGAATATTTGCCGCTTGGGCCGCCTCAATGATTGGCACGAAGCGGGCAAGGCTTTCCGCGATGGAACAATTGATATTGGCTTGGCTAAAGCCTTCCGAGGCCGCGCCAAAAATCGCCACCTCATCAGCATTGGCCGCCACGGCATTTGCAAACCCGCGCGCATTTGGCGTCAGGGCCGCATAAACCACACCTACGCGGCGCTCGATTGCGCTTAAAACCTCGGTGGCATCGGCCATTTGCGGCACCCACTTGGGGCTGACAAAACTTGTCACCTCAATTTTTTGAAATCCGCAGGCTGACAGCTCGTTGACGAGTTTGATTTTGTCTTTGGCAGCAATGGACCGGGGTTCGTTTTGAAGCCCATCGCGCGGGCCAACTTCAAACAATGTGACAGCGTCAGCCATATGATATCCCTGTTTTTGTCATTTTGCCTATGCGGCCTATACCTTTGGGCCACTCTAAAGCTGGCCCAATAGAAAGTGCAACCCAACTGTTTTAATTGTGGTTGCCGCCCGCGCCAGAATTGCGCATTAATGCAGGAAAGTTGAAATCACGGATATACGCATGCTGGAAAACACTCCCGGGTTACTGAGCTCTGTTCGCGATCGATTTGCCCATGTCGATACCTGCCCCTTTGAAGGCAAAAGAGTTTTTTTTGAAAACGCTGGCGGGGCGTTGACGTTAAAAACTGTTGTGGATACCTCGGCTAAATTTGCCGCCATTCCGGACAATCAGGGCCGCGATAATCCGGCCAGCGATGCGCTTGTGGCCATCATTGCCAAAGCCAAATCGGATATGCAGGTGCTGTTAAATTCGAGTGGAGGTCAGTTTTTTGTCGGCGAAAGTGGCACCGAGCTTTTATTCAGGCTGATTAGAAATGCAATCATGGNNGCCCCGGAAGGCGGCTCTGTGCTGGGCTGTTCGCTGGAACATCCCGCATCGCGCAGCGCCGCGCAGCATTGGGCCAAGATTTCTGGCAAACCCTATGTCAATGTGCCCCATAATGTGGAAACCGGCAGCGTGGACGCTGCNAATTATGCCGCTTTGGTCACCGCTGATACCCGCGTTGCCACCATTTTGCACACTTCGCCTGTGACTGGCATGGGGGTCGATGTAGCTGCGGTTTCTAAAGCCATTCGGGCTGTCGCNCCCGACTGCTATATTATTGTTGATGGCATCCAGCACGCGGCACATGGGGCCATTGATCTCGATAGCTACGATGTCGACGGCTATGCCATCTCACCCTATAAAATGTTCTCGCGCCATGGCTATGGCCTTGCATGGGTGGCAGATCGGCTAACCGATCAACCGCACGAGCAGCTCNTAGGCGGGCCTGAGCAGGCTTGGGAATTTGGNACCCGTGATACGGGCGCCTATGCAACACTTTCGGATGTTGCCTCACATTTTGAATGGCTCGGCTCGCAGTTTACCAGTTCAACAGATCGGCGCGACAAGATTGTTGCGGCGGGTCAGGCGATCCATGCCCACGAGGCTACGCTGACGGATGCCATGCTTTATGGCACCGGAAATTTATCCGGACTGAGCGAATTGCCCGGGNTTGAGATTGTCGGCGGGATTGATAACCCTAGGCGCGAAGGGCTGGTGTCGATGCGCATAAAAGGATGGGCCTCTGCTGATCTGGTCACCGCGCTGCGCGGCTATGGTATNCGCACCCATACNCGCAANGATGACCATTATTCCGGCAATATTTTAACCCCTATGGGGTGGACAGATTGCGTTCGTATTTCGCTATGTCATTACAACAGCCTAAACGAAGTCAGCGCGCTTTTGTCTGCCGTGNCCAAACTGACACAAAAAGCTTCGGCTTAAACANGCTTGATGCAAANAAAGGCATCCTAACAAATTTGCATTTACAGTTGNGATCTTNTAGTTGCTCGCATACCATNTTCTNATAAATGCATACCCTGCTCTCATAAATATTGATGTTTTTAAATTACCTTAGGCATATTTTAAGTAGATTTCAGCGGATGCAGCCAATTAAACAATTTTTGGAAGCCTTTTTTCTATGACGCTGCGCGAGTTTATTAAGCCATGTAACTTCACCAAACGAGGCGATGGGCCAAAATACTTGCAGCTGCGCAACTTAATCAGAAAAGCAATTCTGTCCGGTGCCCTAGAGCACCACGATGCTTTACCAGCCGAACGAGATTTGGCAGAGTTTTCCGGTTTATNCCGGGTCACTGTGCGAAATGCTATTAAAGCTCTTGTGCGCGAGGGAACCCTTGTCCAAAGAAGAGGCTCTGGCTCATTTGTGTCCGCCTCTCCTAATGACATGCAACAATCAACGACACTGCTTGCCTCTTTTTCCACTGAAATGGCGCGGCGCGGTTTAACCGCGCGATCAACCTGGATAAAAAGAGGCCATTTTCACCCATCNCCAGACGAAATATTTGCCTTGGGCCTTCCCCAAAAGTCCATGGTATCTCGGTTAATGCGTGTGCGCTATGCGGATGATCGCTCAATGGCGGTTGAGCGCACTGCGCTTCCAGTTACAATATTGCCAGAGCCTAATATTGTTACAAACTCGCTTTATGCAACCTTAGAAGAATTGGGCAATGCGCCGGTACGCGCCGTGCAAAAGATATCAGCGATTAATCTAAGAAAAGCCGATGCAGAATTATTGAATATTCCCGAAGGATCTGCCGGTTTGAAAATTGAACGGGTCGCCTATCTAGCCAATGGGATGGCATCAGAATTCACCCTTTCGCTCTATCGCGGCGATGCTTATGAGTTTGTCGCCGACCTTTCACCAAAGGAATTAGAGCACGCGTAGACTTTCTACCATAAACCTTTCCGAGGTCAGTGGCTCTTGGGGCGTTAAGCCTCTTCGACGCATGGAAACAAATGATTACCCGATTGCAATGGCNTTCACATCTTCGTCAATGAACGGCACATATTGCTCAAAATTATCAGCGAACATTTTTACTAGTTTTTGCGCCTGTACCTCATAGGCTACACCATCGGTCCAAGTCTTTTTGGGATCAAGCAACTCCGGATCAACGCCGGGCGCAGTGATCGGNACATCAAATGCAAAGTTCATATCTTTGCGAAACTCNACTTCTGACAATGATCCATTCAGAGCCGCTGTTAGCAGCGACCGAGTGGCTTTAATTGGCATCCGCTGCCCCGTGCCGTAGGCGCCGCCGGTCCAGCCAGTGTTGACCAACCAGCAGGTTGCGCCGTGACTGGCGATCTTTGAGCGCAATAAATTACCATAGATTTCAGGGCGGCGCGGCATAAACGGTGCCCCAAAACAGGTTGAAAAGGTCGGCTCGGGTTCCGTGACCCCGCGCTCGGTTCCCGCCACTTTTGACGTAAATCCAGACAGGAAATGATACATCGCCTGCGCTGGCGAGAGCCGGGCAATGGGCGGCAAAACGCCAAACGCATCACAGGTCAGCATAATGATATTTTTTGGATGACCGCCCAGAGCAGTATCCGAGGCATTTTCAATATACTCAAGCGGGTAGGCACAGCGCATATTGGCGGTCAAACTGTCATCTTCAAAATCAAGTTCTTTGGTGTCCGCATCAAACACCATATTTTCAATAACTGTCCCAAATTTGCGCGTGGTTGCATAGATTTCAGGCTCTGCCTCAGCACTTAAATTTATTGTTTTGGCATAGCAGCCGCCTTCAAAATTAAACGTGCCACGATCCGACCAGCCATGTTCGTCATCACCGATCAAAGTGCGCAAAGGATCTGCCGAGAGCGTTGTTTTGCCAGTGCCAGACAAGCCAAAGAACACCGCTGTGTCCACCGGGTTTCCGGTTGCGTGGTTGGCCGAGCAATGCATCGGCATGATGTTTTTTTCGGGCAGCAAATAATTGAGCAGAGTGAACACAGATTTTTTGTTCTCTCCGGCATATTCGGTCCCACCGATCAAAATAAGCTTTTGATCGAAGTTCATCGCAATCACTGTTTCGCTGCGGCAATCATGGCGCGCAGGATCCGCTTGAAAACTTGGGCAATTGATCACTGTGAAATCAGGCAAAAATTGATCCAGCGCCGCGCGCTCGGGTCGGCGCAGCATGTGGCGGATAAACAGTCCATGCCAGGCCAATTCTGTCACCATGCGGATATTGATGGATACCAATGGGTCCGCTCCGGCAATTAGATCCTGCACAAAGTAGTCATTGCCGCGCATATGGCTGAGCATATCATCGCGCAACCGATCAAATCCTTGTCTGGACATTTTGGCGTTATTTTCCCACCAGATATGATCGGCAACGCTATCGGTGTACACCACATGCTTGTCTTTAGGTGATCGGCCGGTGAATTTTCCAGTGCTGACCAAAAAAGTGCCGCCCTGCCCCAATATGCCTTCCGCGCGTTTCAATGCAGCGGCAACCAAGTCTGGCTCTGAATCGTTGTAATAGACATTTCCCAACCCGGTGATCCCTTGATCTTTGAGTTGGTACTGCGGGTTTACCCGTCCAAATGTCATCATACTACTCCTGGCGCAGAGCCTGCGCATTTAAGTTTCTTAAAAAAGCCAAAGTATCACTACACCGCCCTAATCTGCAGGCCGTATCGCCGCAGACCCTTTTTCTTTAACATGTTGTTTAACAAGGTGAATAGGGCGCAGCACTGCCGTTAGCGCAACCATTCCCAAGTTAGCGCAACCATGTTCACTATGGGAAACAGAGAGGTCATAAATTGCCACAATTCTGCTGTTAAAAATCGCAATTTGCTGTTTTTTGGAACAAAAGCAGACGAATCACGTTTTGCCATTGATTAAATCCGTACGAAAAAGGCATACTCTGACCAATCTATTGGGATTAATATGAAAGAGATTTTATGTCAAAAATTGCTTTGGTAGATGATGACCGCAACATTTTAACATCAGTATCAATGACCTTGGAAACCGAAGGCTTTGATGTTGATACATACACAGATGGACAGTCCGCGTTGGATGCATTTAGTCGCTCAATGCCAGATTGGGCAATTTTAGACATTAAAATGCCTCGTATGGATAGGATGGATTTGCTGCAAAGATTGCGGCAGAAGTCGTCCTTGCCAGTAATTTTTCTGACTTCGAAAGATGACGAAATAGATGAAATATTAGGCCTGCGCATGGGCGCTGATGATTATGTGACCAAGCCATTTTCCCAGCGGCTTTTACTTGAGCGCATCCGCTCCTTGTTGCGCCGCAAAGATGCAAATGAAGGAAACTTTGTCGGAGAGGAAACCGAAGACACCAAAGTTTTGGTACGCGGCGAGCTTTCGATCGACCCCCTGCGCCATTCTGTGACATGGAAAGGCTTGAGTGTAACCTTGACAGTAACCGAGTTCTTGCTGCTGCAAGCGCTGGCGCAACGCCCCGGATTTGTCAAAACCCGTGATCAGTTGATGGATGTAGCATATGACGAGCAGATTTATGTCGATGACCGCACGATTGACAGCCATATTAAACGCCTGCGCAAAAAAATGCGAAGCGTTGATAACAGTTTTTCCGCGATCGAAACCCTTTATGGGATTGGGTACCGTTACAACGAAGAATAAAAGCTATGTCCAGCATTGACCCAATCAAACATCGCGACGACCCAGCGCTTGAAAAATCTGCGAAAACATTACACCAGCAGCGTCGCAATCGTCCAAATAAGCGAGAAACTGAAAGATCACCCTCGCGTTTACGTCATGGATTTTGGACATTTCGGCACTCTGCATTGACCCGTAGAATTGTTATTTTCAACCTCATTGCGCTGAATTGTCTGATCGCAGCAGCGCTGTATTTTTCTTCCACGCGTGAGAGTTTAGTCTTCCAGCGGTCACAGGCGATGGTTGTCGAAGCTGAGCTTGCAGCAAATATAATTTCTATTCAGATGGCGCATGAGCAAGCAGAGCTGTCTGCACTTAGCGGGCTGAACAACATGCTCGCCCAGCTCAGGCTCAGTCATGGATCATCGCTTTATGTTTTTGCCGACAAAGGCACGTTGATTGGTGAAATAGAAAATATGAACCGGACAGAAATCGGAAACGTGCTTTTTAGCCAGCCGCCTCAAACTCTGATCACTGACGGGCTAAGCGCCATTTGGTCTGCTTTGAAATTGCTGAACCCGCAATCCAGTTCAGCAGAAACCGGGTCCGATGACCAAGAGGCTCAGGCGCGCAACCTCATAGGTCCAACCCTATTAGGTCAAACACAATTGATCCACCATCAACCTGGCAAAAACAGCATTAATGTCACTGCGCTTACACCTATATACCAGTTAAACGCCGTAGTTGGGGTTGTCGCTTTGGTTAGCCCTGGAAGCCAAATTGATGCCTTGGTCAAATCTGAGCAAGAACGAACCTTGCAACTCATGTTAATCGGAACCCTGTTTTCGATCTTTTTAAGCGGTATTCTTGCCTCCTCAATATCAAACCCGCTTCGCGATCTGGCGAACGCTGCTGAGTTAGGGCGCGAGAAAAATGCCAAAAATGTAAGCCGCGGGCGGATTCGTATCCCTGATCTATCTGATCGGACGGACGAGATTGGACGCCTATCCTCTGCCCTGCGCGGCATGGTCGAGGCCCTTTATGATCGCATCGAGTCTAATGAACAGTTTGCAGCAGATGTAGCGCATGAGATAAAAAATCCGTTGGCATCTTTGCGCTCTGCAGTCGGCACTTTGCAGCGTAGCAAACGCGAGGACCACCGCACCAAACTGCTTGAAGTGATTGACCATGATGTCCGGCGTTTGGATCGGTTGGTCAGCGATATATCAAACGCATCACGGTTGGACAGTGAATTGGTCAAAGAGGATCAAGAAACGTTCGATTTATTGGCTTTGGTTCGAAACCTTGCAGAGTATCTAGGCGCGGACGCTCAGGACAAAGGCATAGATTTCATTTCTGACTTTCCGGATAAAATCATTCATGTAAGAGGCCTAGAAGCTAGGTTGGCACAGGTTTTTGTAAACTTGATCAGCAACGCGATTAGTTTTTGCCAAGACGGTGATGCTATCCGCATCTGGGTTCGGGTACGCGAAAATCGAGTGTTGGTGGTGGTTGAGGATACTGGCCCAGGAATTCCGCAAGAAGCCTTGAGTAAAGTATTTAATCGGTTTTACTCAGAACGACCTGCTAGCGAATTTGGCAATAACTCAGGTCTTGGGTTGGCGATTTCAAAGCAGATCATCGAAGCGCATGACGGTGTAATCTGGGCCGAGAATATTCACCCAACTTTGGCCGATGCTGACTCAGAGCCGCTTGGGGCCCGTTTTGTTGTGGGTTTGCCAATTTAAATTGGGGCGAGGTATCTGTGCAGCTGGATAAAGAAACTGTTTTACTCCATGCCAGCTGTGTTTCGGTGAACGGAAATGGCGTTTTGATCTGTGGCCCTGCGGGCAGTGGCAAATCCTCTTTGGCGCTCAACTTAATTGCACTCGGCGCTGAGCTGGTGGCAGACGACCAAACGCTTATACGGCGCGAAAATAAGAATTTGATTGCGCGCTGCCCGGAAACGATATCCCATCTTATCGAAGCGCGCGGCCTTGGGATTTTAACACCACCGACCCGTTCGGATGTCGCGCTTACCCTTGTGGTTGATTTAGAGACAGTGCAAAGTCAAAGAGTACCACTCCCTGAAGCGTATGAGCTTTTCGGTATCACTTTGCCGCTATTCCGTCGCGCCCCGCTGGACGCATTTCCAGCCGCCCTATATATCTTAGCAAGGGATGGGATGCGGTACGACGTGTGAAAGCGGATCAATGCAAGAAACTTCCACAACGAAATTAGTTTTGGTCACCGGTCCCTCGGGTGCTGGTCGCTCAACTGCAATCAACGCATTGGAAGATCTGGGGTATGAAGTCATTGACAACTTACCGCTGACATTGCTCGAAAGGGTTATGGAACCAACCGGCATGGCCAAACCGCTGGCCGTTGGGCTTGATACCAGAAACCGCGATTTTTCAGTTCATGGCATGCTGGATATGCTGCATGCTTTGAGCCAGAAGACAAATGTTGAAACCAGTTTGGTTTTTATCGGCTGTGAACGACATGTGCTTCTAAAGCGCTTTTCTGAAACCCGTCGCCGCCATCCAATGGCGCCGGCAGAAACCCCCGCGATCGGGATTGATCGCGAGTTTGACCTTTTGCAGCCAATTCAAGCACGCGCGGATATATTGATCGACACATCAGAAATGACGCCCCATGAATTGCGGGCTGATATCGAACGCTGGTTTTCGACCTCCGCGTCCAAAGGGCTATCGATTTCGGTGCAGTCTTTTTCCTATAAACGCGGTTTGCCACGGGGGGTAGACACATTGTATGACTGCCGGTTTTTACAAAACCCCTATTGGGTTGAGGCCCTTCGCAGACAAAATGGCACCCAGAAAGCCGTTCAAACCTATGTCGGAGAAGACCCGCGATTCGCAGAATTTTTCCAAAAACTTCTTGAATTTAGTTGTTTTTTGCTGCCAGCGTACAACGATGAAGGGAAAACACACTTTTCCATTGGCTTTGGCTGCACTGGCGGCCAACATAGATCGGTTGCCGTAGCGGAAACTTTGGCTGCAGCCCTTGCAGAGCGCGGTTGGCAAGTGTCAATTAGACATCGGGAGCTGGAAAGAAATTCTACCAACCATGACCCATAAACAGTTTGGTCGCAGGGAGGCACGAGCGTGATTGGTATCGTAATCGTCGCGCATGGCGGATTGGCAAAAGAATACCTGCACGCGGTAGAACATGTTGTCGGCGGGCAAGCTGGCATTGTGGCCATTCCAATCGAGCCAGATCATGATCGGCAGAAAAAGCAAGATGAGATTTGTGATGCGGCAAATACGGTTGACACGGGGCACGGTGTGCTCGTGGTAACAGATATGTTTGGCAGCAGTCCCTCGAACTTGTCGCTGCGGGCCTGCCAACCGGAAAACCGCAAGATCATCTATGGTGCTAACTTGCCAATGCTGGTCAAATTGGCCAAATCAAGACATCTTTCGGTCAAAGACGCTGTTGCGACGGCGCTTTCAGCAGGCCGTAAATATATCGATAGCTGCGACGGCTGAGGGATTTATATGGACGACAAAGTCATCCGCGTGTTTGAAATTGTGAATGTAAAAGGTCTTCACGCACGCGCCTCGGCAAAATTTGTAGAAACTGTTGAAGCCTACGACGCCTCTGCAGAGGTTGAAAAAGATGGCCTCAGCTCTTGCGGCGACAGCATCATGGGTCTTTTGATGCTTGCTGCGTCGAAAGGCAGTTCTATCACAGTAACAGCCCAAGGGTCTGAGCGCTCTGATCTTGTAAACGCAATCGGTGATTTGATTGCAGACCGTTTTGGTGAGCCTGACTAAGCTGGTTACCCGAAGCTTAAATGTTAAAGGACCCTGTACGTGGTTGAAAGCACCAATAGTAAACCCTTTGAAGATCAGGCGCAGGGCGGGCAGTCGCTGCCTCAATTGACGTTGAATGACGCGCCGTATGATCGCCGGCGACTATCTTATGCAGCAACCTTTACCGACCCTAATCAACGGATCACGATCCAAACTATTGAATATATAACTGGCAAGCTACGGCTGCTGCGGAAAATTCGCCAGTTTGAAGCCATGGGCGTACCCCATGGGCAGGCATTTTGGAAACAGGCGCTCGACGTCATGGGGATAGAGTTGCAGACCCCACAAGAACAGATTGACAGTATTCCCAAGGACGGCCCTTTGGTCACAATATCAAATCATCCTCATGGGTTGGTCGACGGGATGATCCTTGGCGAATTGATCGGGCGGGTTAGAACAGACTATAAAATCCTCACCCGCTCTTTACTGACGGGCATCACCGAAATTGACGAATTTATGATCCCAGTCCCTTTTCCGCATGAAGAGGACGCACTAGAGAAAAACCTTGTGATGCGAAAAGAGGCGATGAACCACCTCAAAGACGGCGGCGCTGTGGTTTTATTTCCCTCTGGTGTGGTTGGAGCCTCAGAAACCATGTTTGGCCCGGTGATTGAAAAACAGTGGAACCCGTTTACCGCCAAGATGATCCAGCGATCGCAGGCCAAAGTTCTGCCGGTGTATTTTCAAGGGGGAAATTCAAGGTGGTATCAAATCGCCAATCAAATTTCACCAACCTTGCGCCAAAGCCTGCTGCTTTTTGAAGTTGTCAAAGCCTTGAACAAACCCCAAGCACCTGTGGTTGGCAGTTTGATCGACCGCCCAGAGATCAAGGGCTGGGCGGATAATCCACGTGGTTTTGTTTCTTGGCTGCGTGATGAAACGCTAAAGCTGGGCGCGGCGCCTAGCGCGTAGGCACCGGCACATCGCCGCGATAATCGTAAAAACCGCGTTTTGTTTTGCGGCCAAGCCAGCCAGCTTCGACGTATTTTGTCATCAAAGGACAAGGCCGGTATTTGGTATCAGCCAGTCCTTCATGCAGCACATTCATGATCGCAAGGCAGGTATCAAGCCCGATGAAATCAGCCAGCTCTAGCGGCCCCATCGGATGATTGGCGCCCAGTTTCATGGACTGATCAATAGACTCGACCGATCCAACGCCCTCATATAGCGTATAAACCGCTTCATTAATCATCGGCATTAAAATTCGGTTGACGATAAAGGCTGGAAAATCTTCGGCGCTGGCCGGGGTTTTGCCCAGATTTTCCACCACAGTGCGGCAGGTATCATAGGTTTCTTTATCCGTGGCGATACCGCGTATTAGTTCGACCAGCTGCATCACTGGAACCGGGTTCATAAAATGAAAGCCCATGAACTTTTCCGGCCGTCCAGTGCGGCTGGCAAGCCGCGTGATTGAAATCGACGAGGTGTTCGAGGTCAGGATCGTATGATCCTGAATATGCGGAACCAGCGCATCAAAGATAACCTGTTTGGTGGGCTCATCTTCGGTTGCGGCTTCAATCACCAAATCAGATTGCCCAATATCCGCAATCGAAAGCGTTGTTGTTATCCGGCTGAGCGCCGCGGCTTTATCCGCGTCAGCAATTTTTCCACTTTTGACTTGCCGCGTCATGTTTTTGTCAATCCGCGTGATGGCCTGAGACAGCACATCTTTGCTTATATCGTTCAAGCACACCTGATATCCGGCCAATGCCATTACATGGGCGATACCGTTTCCCATTTGGCCTGCGCCAATCACCCCGATTTGAGTTACATCCATGCCAAAGCCCCTTGCCGAATTTTCTGCACAATACGCCTCAGGGAAGCCAAGGTGCAAGAGCAGGTCGTGAAAACTCTAATCAAGTTTTCCATTTAGGACTTTCGCAAGGGAATCAGTGCATTTTAAAGTTGGGATTAAATGGTGGTGAGATATGACCTACACAAAACTCGGCCCTCGGGCTTTGGACTACACGCTTTGTCAATATGGCGTCTCGCGAAATATCTTTCGCGGGCCGCGAAAATCTTTTTGCAAACCTTACATTGCCTGCCTCGGGGGCAGCGAAACATTCGGCCAATTGGTACCTGCACCGTTTCCAATTTTGACCGAGCGATTGAACGGTCAAACTGTGGTCAATCTGGGTGTCACCCATGCCAGCCCTGATTTGTATTTAAAAGACGACGCGGTGATTGATATCGCACGAAAGGCAGAGCTTTGCGTTCTGCAAGTCATGGGGGTCAATAACATGTCCAACCCCTATTACAAAGCACATCCGCGCCGCAACGATAGGTTCATCAAAGCCCTGCCGTCATTGGGTGAATTATTTCCAGAAGTGGATTTTACCGAATTCCACTATACCAAACATCTGCTACACCACCTTAACCTGATGGATTGCGACCGATTTCAACTGATCAGCACTGCAATCAGGAAAACCTGGTGTGATAAAATGAAACGCTTGCTCAAAGTGATCAATAGACCGACGGTTTTGCTGTGGATGCAAAATAAGTCGGCTTGCCTTTCATTCGACAGCGACCCATTGTTTGTGACCCAGAGCGACATTTCAGAGCTCAGCTCGCAGGTTCTTACCATTAGGAAATACCGTCGCTGTTCCACGCCGACGGCCTATTCAAAATATCAATTTTTTGATACCCTCGATCAAGATTGCCACGCTGAGATTAGCATGAGGTTGGCAACCGACATTCTTGCGCATGTGGCATAGGGTGGGCATAAAAAAGCCCCCGAAACCGAGGGCTTTTCTACAAATATTGTCAAAGGTTTAAGCTAGTTTTTCCGTCAGCTCGGGCACAGCATCAAAAAGGTCTGCGACCAGTCCAAAGTCTGCAACCTGAAAAATCGGTGCCTCTTCGTCCTTATTGATCGCGACAATGATCTTGCTGTCCTTCATACCGGCCAAATGCTGAATGGCGCCGGAAATGCCAACCGCAACATAAAGATCAGGAGCCACCACTTTGCCGGTTTGACCCACTTGCCAGTCGTTTGGCGCATAGCCGCTGTCAACCGCTGCCCGCGATGCACCAACAGCTGCGTTCAACGCATCCGCCAGCTTTTCTATAAGCGCAAAATCATCTTCGCTACCAACGCCGCGGCCACCAGAAACAACCACACCAGCAGAGGTCAACTCGGGCCGGTCGCTTGCCGCTACCTTATCTTCGACCCATTCCGACAGCCCGGGGTTACCTGCGGCGGCAATGTTTTCAATTCCTGCAGAGCCACCTGCGCCCACTGCATCAAAGTTTGACGTCCGGATTGAGACAACTTTCGTAGCATCTAATGATTGCACCGTTTGCAACGCATTGCCTGCATAGATCGGGCGCTCGAACGTGTTGCCGTCAATTACGGCTGTGATATCAGTAATTACCATCACATCCAGCAGGGCTGCCAAACGCGGTAGGATGTTCTTTGCCGAATTGGTGGCCGGGGCGACGATATGTTCATAATCCCCTGCCAGCGAAACAATCAGATTAGCCACAGGCTCGGCAAGACCATTGCCATAGGCCGCATCATCTGCGCAAAGCACTTTGCTCACGCCTTCAAGACCGGCCGCGGCCTCTGCCGCACCGCTGCATCCTGCAGCAGCGCAAAGCACTGTTACATCGCCCAGTTGCTTGGCTGCTGTTACCGCTTTGGCTGTGGCATCAATCGCCAGATCAGCACCTGAGATTTCCGCAATAAGAAGAACTGCCATTAGACTGCCCCCGCTTTTTTGAGTTTTTCAACCAGCTCATCTACTGAGCCTACCTTTATGCCTGCTGCGCGGCTTTCAGGTTCGGTGGTTTTCACAATGCTCAAGCGCGCCGCTGGATCAACGCCATAATCAGCGGCGGTTTTCTGATCAAGCGGCTTTTTCTTGGCTTTCATGATGTTTGGAAGAGATGCGTAGCGCGGCTCGTTCAACCGCAGATCAACGGTCACAATGGCCGGCATGTTGACCTTGATGGTTTGCAGCCCGCCATCCACTTCGCGGGTGACCACGGCGCTATCGCCGTCCACGTCAAGCTCTGAGGCAAAGGTCGCTTGCGACCAGCCCAGCAGACCGGCGAGCATCTGGCCAGTGGCGTTCATGTCATTGTCGATGGCTTGCTTTCCGCAAAGCACCAAACCGGGCGCTTCTTCATCCACCACTGCCTTGAGGATTTTGGCCACCGTCAAAGGTTCAATATCGGTGTGCACATCATCGGCCGCAACCACTAAAATGGCGCGATCAGCCCCCATCGCCAGAGTAGTCCGTAGTGTTTCCTGTGCCTTTTCAACACCCACAGAAATGGCGACCACCTCATCGGCTTTGCCAGCCTCCTTCAAACGGATCGCTTCTTCTACTGCAATCTCGTCAAAGGGGTTCATCGACATTTTTACATTTGCCAGATCAACACCGGATCCGTCCGCTTTCACGCGAACCTTCACGTTATAGTCAATCACGCGCTTGACAGGCACCAATACCTTCATGAGCGTAAGTCTCCTTTATTGCGCCGCACCTGCGACCATGAGTCGAATAATGCGTGATTGTTATCTGCTTGTTTGGCCTCACAACAGTGTAAAATCGTCACGGTAGCGCTAAAGGACGTCGCGTTTGATGAAAATTACCCGCTTTTTTTCACCTATTATCGCCGGGCACCCATAAAACATCTTCTGAGCCATTGCTGTTGGCCACCCGTGCAGCAACAAAAAACCAGTCACTAAGCCGGTTTAAATATTTCACCGCATCCGAATTGATGGTTTCCATTGTCGCCAGTTCGACGCAAAGCCGCTCTGCACGCCGCGCCACCGTGCGGCACACATGCAAATAAGCCGATAAAGGCGACCCGCCCGGCAAAATAAAACTGCGCAGCGGCTCAAGCACGCTGTTCATTTTATCAATCTCGGTTTCCAACCGCGATACTTGACTAGCAACCATGCGCAAAGGCGGGTACTCGGCATCGGCATCACGCTCTATATTGGGCCGGCACAGATCAGCGCCCAGATCAAAAAGATCGTTTTGAATACGTGCCAGCATTTCATCTATTTCGCCCGATGCATGCAAACGGGCCATTCCAACGGTAGCGTTTAATTCATCCGAGGTGCCGTAGGTCGTCACACGCAACGAGTGTTTGGCTACGCGAACCCCATTGCCCAGCGCGGTTTCTCCCGCATCGCCGGTTTTGGTGTAGATTTTATTTAAAACAACCATCTTATCCCCCTTGCTGCGTGAAAAAGACAAAGAGCAAAATCAAAACCACGGCAACAAACTGCGCGGCAATTCGCAGCCGCATTATTTTATTGGCATATTTTCGGTTAAACTCGCCACCACGGCCAAAGCCACCAATGCCAATCATCAAGATAATTGCCACCGCGCCAAGTGCCACAACGACAATTACAAATAGGGGATCTTCCATAATTCTTTTGCCTTCTTTCCAGCCTAGTTTGGTATCTAGTCGGCTTCACAGCAAAAGCGAAGGGATTTCGTGTTTTGGGGCAGAAATTTACCCCGTTGTTAGCTGAGCAGCCTATCCTGCAGCCGTATCGGTAAAATGCGCCGTATCACGGCCGCGGCATAGGTCGGCACTGTAATATAATAGCAAGGCTTTGGCCGCTTGGCCTCTAGTGCATGCATTAATTTATCGCTGACCGCTTTGGCTGGTAATTCATAGCGGTCAGGCCCACGGCTCTCATATAGCCGCTTCATCAGCCGTTTGCGATATTGATCCGCGCACGGCGACGCTTCCCAGTCAATCCATTTTTCAAAATGTGGGATCGAGTTTTGCCGGATTTTTGAGGTGATCGGCCCCGGCTGAATCAAAACCACATCAATTGGCGTTTCGCGCATTTCTAGCCGCAGCGTCTGGGTTAGCCCTTCAAGCGCGAATTTACTGGCCACATAAGCGCCGCGCCACGGGGCTGGCACAAACCCCAGAACCGACGAGCAATTTATAATCCGGCCATGCCCTTGTGCGCGCATAGCCGGAATGATTTGCCGTGTCAGATCGTGATAGCCAAACACATTGGTTTCAAACACTTCGCTCAGGGCACCGCGCGGCAAATCTTCCACTAAGCCGGGGCAGGCAAAAGCCCCATTGTTAAACAGTGCATCAATCCGTCCATCAGTCGCATTTAGCACAAAGTTCACAGCAGCAGAAATACTCGCCTCATCCGCATAATCAAGCGTAAGGCTTTCAAACCCCTGCGCCTTTAATGTCTGGACATCGTCTTGGGCGCGGCAACTGGCAAATACGCGCCATCCCTCTTCGCGCAAACGCAGCGCTGCATCATAGCCAATGCCAGAGGAACAACCGGTGATCAAAATTGTTTTTTGCGCCATCCAAAACTCCAATCGACCAGCGTGCATTTATTAAACCGAAACCCAGTTTAGACGCTGCGCCACACAGCAACAACCGCCAAAGGTGAAATTAATCTGCTGGCCGCTTTACCTGTCTTGCTGCAACGAGTATCACATCATCTATGACTGATTTGATTGACGACCCCAATATGAGCGGAATTTCCGCCGAACCCCTGCGGCGCGCCATAGGCGAGCGCTATCTAACCTATGCGCTTTCCACAATTATGCACCGCGCGCTGCCTGATGCCCGTGATGGGCTTAAGCCGGTGCACCGGCGCATCCTTTATGCCATGCGCGAGCTTAAGCTCAATGCCAACGGCGGATTTCGCAAATCAGCCAAGATTAGCGGCGACGTGATGGGCAATTATCACCCCCATGGGGATGCGGCAATTTACGATGCCATGGCGCGCTTGGCACAGGATTTTAATGTGCGCTACCCGCTGGTCGACGGGCAGGGCAATTTTGGCAATATCGACGGCGATAACCCGGCCGCCAGCCGCTACACCGAGGCGCGTATGACCACCGTTGCCGAAGCGCTGCTGGAAGGGCTCAATGAAAATGCCGTCGACTTTCGTGACAATTATGACGGCACGCTCACCGAACCTGTGGTTTTGCCGGCCAGCTTTCCCAATCTGCTGGCCAATGGATCAAGCGGCATTGCCGTGGGTATGGCCACTAATATCCCGCCGCATAATATTGCCGAGCTCTGCGATGCCTGCTTGCATTTAATCAAAACCCCCGAAGCGCGCGACGACACGTTGCTGAATTTCATCCCAGGACCTGATTTTCCCACCGGCGGGGTGATCGTGGAAAGCCCCGAGGCCATCGCAAGTGCCTATCGCACGGGGCGCGGATCGTTTCGCTTGCGCTGCCAGTGGAGCGTCGAAGACCTAGGCCGCGGCCAATGGCAGATTGTGGTCACGGAAATTCCCTATCAGGTGCAAAAATCCAAGCTGATCGAAAAAATTGCCGAAGTGATCCAGCTGAAGAAAATTCCGATCCTTGCGGATGTGCGCGATGAAAGCGCTGATGATATCCGGCTTATTTTAGAGCCCCGCTCAAAAAATGTGGATCCTGAGGTGCTGATGGGCATGCTGTTTCGAAATTCGGACCTTGAGATCCGCTTTTCGATGAACATGAACGTGCTGATTGATGGTCTGACGCCCAAGGTCNGTAGCCTTAAAGAGGTNCTNAAAGCCTTCCTNGATCATCGCCGCGATGTGCTGCTGCGCCGCAGTCAGCACCGGATCGACAAAATTGATCACCGGCTTGAAGTGCTCGAAGGCTTTCTGGTGGCGTTTCTTAATCTTGATCGGGTGATTGATATTATCCGCTATGACGACGACCCCAAAGCCGCGCTAATTGCCGAAGACTGGAGTTTATCGCATCCACGGGCAATAAACGAAGACGATTATGTCGGTCCGGATACTACTCAAGAAGGCGAATTAAGCGAGCTGCAGGTTGAGGCTATTTTAAACATGCGGCTGCGCTCGCTGCGCCGGCTCGAAGAGCTTGAACTGACCCGTGAACGCGATGCGCTGATGCTGGAACGGGCCGAATTACAAGATTTACTCGATCACACTAATTTGCAATGGGATAAAATTTCCGAGCAGCTGAGAGCGACCAAGAAAACCTTTGGAAAAGACTATGAAGGCGGCGCGCGGCGCACGATCTTTACCGAAGCTGACGAAATAGAAGAGGTGCCGCTTGAGGCAATGATCGACCGCGAGCCGATCACCGTTGTCTGCAGCCAGATGGGCTGGATAAGGGCTATGACGGGACATATCGACCTGGCCCGTGAGCTAAAGTTCAAAGACGGTGACGGGCCGCGGTTTATTTTCCATGCTGAAACCACTGATCGGTTGTTGGTGTTTGCCAGCAATGGGCGTTTCTACACCCTATCGGCGGCCAACCTACCCGGCGGGCGCGGCATGGGCGAGCCACTAAGGTTAATGGTGGATTTGCCCAATGAGGCCGAGATTATAGATATCTTCATCCACAAACCCGGGCGCAAGCTGCTTGTGGCTTCAACCTCGGGTGACGGGTTTGTTGTGCCTGAAGACGATGTGCTGGCCCAGACCCGCAGCGGCAGACAGGTGCTGAACGTACGCGGCGATGTAAGCGCCAAAAGCTGTCGCCCGATCCAAGGCGATCATGTGGCTGTTGTTGGAGAAAACCGCAAAATGCTGGTGTTTGCGCTTTCCGAGCTGCCTGAAATGGGACGCGGTAAAGGTGTTCGGCTGCAAAAATACAAAGACGGCGGCATGAGCGATGTCGCAACCTTTGATTTGGCTGCAGGGCTTAGCTGGCTTGACCCAGCGGGCCGCACCCGCACCGAAACCGAACTGGCCGAATGGACATCGAAACGCGCAAGCGCGGGTAAAATGGCGCCGCGCGGTTTCCCGCGCGATAATAAGTTCACCTAGAATAAGATTAAGTTCAAATAGCAAAAAGCGGCGCTGTTGAGCGCCGCTTTTTGGATTTTTAGGGCTTTAGCCACGCCCTTTCCAAGGCACCATGATCCGCTCGGCCCAGCGCATCAGCATATCAATGCCAAAGCCGATGATCCCAATAAGGATAATGCCCAAGATAACGATATCCGTCTGCTGGAATTTTGAGGCCACCATGATCATCATACCAGCGCCTTTTTCCGCCGCCACAAGTTCTGCCGCCACCACTGTGCCCCAGCACACGCCCATGGCCACCCGCGCGCCAGTAAAGATTTCCGGCAGGCTGTTGGGAATAATCACATAGCGCATAATCTGCCATTTGCTCGCGCCCAGAGAATAGGCCGCATGAACTTTCGAGATTTTGACCCCGGACACCCCAGCCCGGGATGCAATGGCCATAATCCAAAGTGCGGCGAGGAACAGCAAAATCACTTTGCCGACCTCGCCAATTCCGGCCCAAATAATCACCAGCGGGATCAGGGCAAGCGGCGGGACAGGCCGCATAAACTCTACAATCGGATCAAACCACCCGCGAAACCAATCGGACAAGCCCATGGCATAGCCCAAAGGTATGCCCACCATGGCGCCAATTAAAAATCCGACCACAACCCGAAACAGAGAAAAGCCCAGATGTTCGAGCAGCGGGAAATTTTTGAACCCTCCGGTTGATATCTCGATGAGCCGTCTCCAGACCGCCTCGGGGGATGGCAACCAGATCGGCTCCATTTGCCAGCCTTTGTTAGGCTCGATGTTCAACGTGCCTTTGGGTGTCACTGCAACCCGCAAATCATCAAGATAGACTGATTCGCCCTTTGCAATCGGTTGGCCGTTGATCGCAACAACCTTGGCCCCCGATTTGCGGGTTTCATCATCGTTTTTATCCCATTTTAGCAATTTTGTTCGATAGGCTTTGACGGCCATGACATCATTTTTGGCAACGCCATCACCGAGGTCAATCTTGGGCAATTTCACATCTTCCCCGATGCCATGCACGATGACCTGAACAGTGGCATAATCGCGCAGGCCACTATCAGTTTCCGCCGTATAGGTAAATTCGGTTTCGCCTTGAAAGGCACCGGGCATATGGAGAAAGGAAGGTATAATCTTTGATCCGGTGAATGACCCCCAGAAAATCAAAATCAGCACGATGGACACAATAGAGGCTGCAAAATTTGAACTTACAGCGCTTTCATCACCGAATGTCACGGTTTTCAAAGAGCCGAAATCCTGCTTGGGCGTGAGAAGCCGTTTCACCACCCTCCAAACAAAGAGGGTAAGAAGAATTAAGCCAATATAACCGGCGATATAGGGCACCGCCGAGGCTAGAATAACCAGGATGGACCACAGTTCTTGGGAAAGTTTGACCAATACTTCCATCAGACCACTGCCTCCGTACGTCCCATGATCTCTTCTTCCATATTCCAGATCATTTCCAAAATCTCTTCGCGTTTTTCGCCATAATCAACGTGCTTTTTAATTTCGCGCAGGTCCGCATCGACACCAAGGTCGGCAAATGGCAGACGATATTCGCGGTGAATACGGCCCGGGCGCGGCGCCATCACCAAAAGCCGTTCGCCAAGCAGTAAAGCCTCTTCCACCGAATGGGTGATCAAAATGATGGTTTTGCCGGTCTCTTTCCACAGTTTCAAAACCAGTGACTGCATTTTTTCACGCGTCAGCGCATCGAGCGCGCCCAGCGGCTCATCCATCAAAATGACATCGGGGTCATTGGCCAGACAGCGGGCCAAAGCAACCCTTTGCTGCATGCCGCCAGAAAGTTCATATACAGCTTTGTCCTTAAAATCCTGAAGCCCGACCACATCCAACAGATGATCAACTTTTTCGCGGGCTTGCGCAGCGCTGATACCTTTCATCCGCGGTCCAAAGCCGACGTTTTCGCGCACGTTCATCCATTCAAACAGCGCACCTTGTTGAAACACCATGCCGCGCTCGGCGCTAGGGCCAACAACCTTTTCACCATTGAGTAAAATTTCACCCTGAGTTGGCGCAAGAAAGCCGGCAACGATATTAAGCAATGTGGTTTTGCCGCAGCCCGAGGGGCCCAAAACCGACATTAATTCACCCGCTTTTAGATCGAGTGTAACATCCTTAAGCGCTTGGACCCAATCACCGTTTGGCAAATCAAAGCGCATGGATATATTTTGGATGGACAGTCCAGACATGGCCGCCTTTCTCTTCCTACTTTTAGTGGAGACAATTTCAAATGAAACGAAACATTGGCGCATCCCGCGGGCCGGCGAACCGGCCCGCAGTCGTTTACTTACATACCGTGAGCGGTTTCCAGTGGGCCTGTGTTGACGTTGCCAACATAGCTATCCAGTGCTGAATCGATGCTGCCGGCGTTCACAAAGACGTCTGCAACGCCTTTCATGAATTCCTGCGCACCGCCGCCAAGCCATGTTGCAGACAATTGGCTGTCAACCGTTGGGAACACAAATGTTGCCATTGTATCCGCTGTTGCAGCCTCATCCATACCGGCGTCCTTGGCAATCGCAGGAAGCATCATCGCATGGTTGGAAGAGTCTGCCCACATTGCGTTGGCATCGGCTGTAATCTTGAGGAATTTGGCAACCAGATCACTGTTTTCAGCAACCCAACCCGCAGGGCCAGAGGTTACGTCAAACACCAAAATACCAAGCTCGGTTTTTTCAGCGCCAGTCAGCAGAATATTGCCGTGCTCTTTGGCGCGGCGTAGTGAACCACCCCAACCGCAAAACATATCCACAGCACCTTGGGCAATCGCCGCCGCACCATCTGGTGGGTCCATATCGACAACTTCCATGCTGCCAACATCAACGCCAAAATGGCTCATCTGTTTAAGGAAGCCGTAGTGAGCCGCTGTGCCCAAAGGTACAGCCACTTTCTTGCCTGCCAATTCGGCAGTGCTGTCTTTGTCAATTTCAAGATCACTTCTGACAACGCAGTTGTCGTTGTCCGCGTAGCTCACAGCCACATCCAGAATTTGCAAGTCTTGACCGGCTGATGTTGCAACCACGAAAGGTGGAACACCTTGGCTAACGGACAGGTGCACATCACCCGAGGCCATCGCCGCCGACATTTTCACACCGGACTCAAAGCTGACCCAGTTCACTTTGACGCCAAGCTCTTCGTCATAAGTGCCCATTTGCTTTGCATATTCAAATGGCATTGGCCACTCAAGGAAATAGGCCACGGTGATTTCACCATGTCCACCGGCAAACGCAGCCTGCGCGCTGAGTGCCATGGTGGTGCCGGCAACAGCGCCCATTAGTTTCGATTTCATCGACATTTATATACTCCCGTTGTTTGCCTCACAATTGAGGCGCCTTCCTTCTGCCAACAGGGCAGAATTTCTGTGCTCGCCACCATAGGGGCAAGCCTGCTTTGCAATCCGACCCGATAAGATGATTCCGATCAACGATTATTTTCAGCATTGACCATTTTGAACATTCCCTTTTGAGTCATAATTGGAAATTAGTGTTTTATTTTTATTAATAGATTCCAAACAGTTAATCATATTTTCCAGCATAAATCATCGAAAATCTCAATATTTTGGACTTAAATCTAATATAAATCTGGACCTATCTGGAAGTGCAAATAATAGGCTTGACTAGATTCAAAGATTCTATGCGCAGGGGTATTGCACTCCTGCCACAACTTAAGGGTGAAAAAATGGACGGCAACATTCGTGAAAACGACCTGTCAAAAATTGTCGATGCAGACCGAGATCATATTTGGCATCACCTCATTCAGCACAAGCCGTTTGAAACCAGCGAGCCAAGGATCATTGTCGAAGGCAAAGGGATGCGGGTTTGGGACCAGAACGGCAAAGAGCATCTTGATGGGGTGTCCGGCGGTGTATGGACGGTAAATGTTGGCTATGGCCGCGAAAGCATTGCCAATGCGGTGCGCGACCAGCTGATCAAGCTGAATTACTTTGCCGGCTCGGCCGGCTCAATCCCCGGCGCCACTTTTGCCGAGCAGCTGATTGATAAAATGCCGGGAATGCACCGGGTTTATTATTGCAATTCGGGCTCTGAGGCGAATGAGAAAGCGTTTAAAATGGTCCGCCAGATCGCCCATAAACGCTATGGCGGCAAGAAACATAAAATTCTGTATCGTGACCGCGATTATCACGGCACGACCATTGGCAATCTGTCCGCCGGTGGTCAGGATGAACGCAATGCGCAATACGGGCCATTTGCGCCCGGGTTTATCCGCGTGCCGCATTGTTTAGAATATCGTGCCCAATGGGATTTAACCGGCGAAGCCTACGGCAAACGCGCCGCCGATGCGATCGAAGAGGTGATCTTGGCCGAGGGCCCCGATACGGTCGGCGCGCTCTGCCTTGAGCCGGTGACGGCAGGCGGCGGTGTCATCACCCCGCCCGAAGGCTATTGGGACAGGGTGCAAGAAATTTGCAAGAAATATGATATCCTGCTGCATATAGACGAAGTGGTCTGCGGCGTTGGCCGCACGGGCACTTGGTTCGGCTACCAAAATTATGGCGTCAAGCCGGACATGGTCACCATGGCCAAAGGCGTGGCTTCGGGCTATGCGGCGATTGCCTGTCTGGTCACCACAAATGATGTTTTTGACATGTTCAAAGACGATGCCAGTGATCCAATGAATTATTTCCGCGATATATCCACCTTTGGTGGCTGTACAGCGGGGCCGGCGGCAGCAATTGAAAATATGCGCATCATCCAAGACGAAGGCCTGTTGGACAACACACTGGCTATGGGCGACCGGATGATCGAAAACCTCAATGAACTCGCTGAAAAGCACGCCATCATCGGACAAGTGCGTGGTAAGGGGCTGTTCTGCGGCGCCGAACTGGTCAGTGACCGCGCCAGTAAAGAGCCAGCGCCAGAAAAACAAGTTCAGGCTGTGGTCGCGGACTGTATGGCGCAAGGTGTGATCATCGGTGCCACCAACCGTTCTTTGCCGGGGCTCAACAACACCCTTTGCTTTAGTCCAGCGCTGATCTCGAGCGCGGATGACATTGATCAGATCACCGATGCCGTGGACCAGGCGCTTACGCGCGTCTTTGGCGGTTAAACCGCTAACTTTTTGGTGTATCCTTCCACGCCAGAAAATAGTCCGGACTTTTTCGGATGATCAAAGCCTCCGGTTTGTTGTAATCACAAATCGGGGGCTTTAATTTTCCTCTAGAGTATCGGAACAACTGTGCGCGCTTTTTGGAATAATACCAGTTTGCCAAACCTATAGAGCCAGTTTAAACTACCGGTATGGCTATTCCCATAGAAACATTTTTCCTTGAAGCAAACGAGCTGGGCACGCTGCAGGCCCGCATTCAGCAGATGATCGCAAACGGGATTCTATCTGGCAGGTTTCTGCAGGGCGAAAAGCTGCCCTCGACACGAAGGCTTGCCACCCACCTTGGGGTCAGCAGAATTACAGTAACACTGGCCTACACAGAACTGCTGGCAAATGATTATCTGATTTCAAAAGGCCGCTCGGGCTATTTTGTATCGCCGAACGCACCGGAACCGCCAAAATTTGAACACCGCCCGCAAACCGAAGACCGCGTGGATTGGAGCCGCGCAATCGGGCAGCGGTTTTATGACGACAGCTGGCTCGATAAACCGGAAGATTGGGCGCAGTATAAATACCCATTTATCTATGGCCAAACTGACCCCACGCTGTTTGACCATGCCAATTGGCGACTGTGTGCTTTACAAGCATTAGGGGCTAAGGATTTTCCGGCGCTAACAGCTGATTATTTTGATCGCGATGACCCGCAACTGCTTGAATTTATTGCCCGCCACACATTGCCCCGACGTGGAATTATAGCAGGCACAGATGAAATCTTGGTCACGCTTGGAGCGCAAAATGCACTTTGGCTGGCCACTCAGGTGCTGCTTACACAGCGGCGTACTGCGGTTATAGAAAACCCATGCTATCCGGCGCTGCGCGGTATTTTGCACCAGTCCCGCTGCCATATTACAGCAATTGATGTAGATGATTTTGGCCTGCCGCCAGATGATATCCCCCCCGAAAGCAATGTTATTTTTGCCACCCCAAGCCACCAATGCCCAACCACGGCCACGATGCCCTTGGCTCGGCGCAAAGATCTGCTGGACCGCGCCCGTGAATTGGACGCGCTGATTATCGAAGATGACTACGAGTTTGAGATGTCCTTTTTAAAACCGCCCTCGCCTGCGCTCAAATCGCTCGATCAGGACGGGCGAGTGATTTATGTTGGCTCGTTTTCAAAATCTTTATTCCCTGGTCTAAGGCTTGGCTATCTTGTCGGGTCGGCTCCCTTCATCCGAGAAGCCCGCGCGCTGCGCGCCAGCGTGCTGCGCCACCCCCCCGGTCATATTCAGCGTACGGCGGCCTATTTTTTGAGCCTTGGGCATTACAATTCCCTGATCAAACGGATGGGCAAAACCTACCAAAAGCGCAGCGCCGTCATGGAGCAAGCAATCCAAAACTGCGGCTTGAAAATCGCCGGAAAAGGCTCACACGGCGGCTCATCATTTTGGATGCAAGCGCCCAAAGGCACAGATACAGCGGAGCTTGCGATTCGGCTGCGCGACGAGAGTATTCTGATAGAATCGGGCCAGAAATTTTTTGCCGGTGGAACTGCGCCCCACGAATTTTACCGGCTGGCTTATTCTTCAATTCCCACTGATCGCATTGCCCAAGGTATTGAGAAAATAGCCGCAGCAATAGGTTGATCTGGCTATATGCTGACTTGCGATCTGGCCCTAACGATGCACTGGTCTAGCGCTTAGAAACTTATCAAAATAACAGCGCTACGGGAGCGTTGTCTGATTTGTGCTTTCAGGAGACCTCAGCCAATGAAAATGACCACAGAAGAAGCCTTTATCAAAACTCTTCAAATGCATGGCTTTGAACATGCCTTTGGAATTATCGGTTCCGCTTTTATGCCGATTTCCGATCTTTTCCCCCAAGCCGGCATTACATTTTGGGACTGTGCACATGAGGGCTCTGGCGGCATGATGGCCGATGGCTACACACGGGCCTCTGGTAAAATGAGCATGATGATTGCCCAAAACGGCCCCGGCATTACCAATTTCGTCACCGCTGTAAAAACCGCATATTGGAACCATACTCCGCTGCTGTTGGTCACCCCGCAGGCGGCCAATAAAACCATTGGCCAGGGTGGCTTTCAAGAGGTCGAGCAGATGGCCCTTTTCAAAGATATGGTCGCCTATCAAGAAGAGGTACGCGATCCATCACGTGTGGCAGAAGTTCTCAACCGTGTGATCGCCAATGCAAAGCGCGCCTCGGCGCCGGCGCAAATTAACATGCCGCGCGATTACTGGACCCAAGTGATTGATATCGATCTGCCCGAAATGATCGACTACGAGCGGCCAGCCGGTGGTGACAGCGCGCTGCAACAGGCTGCCGACCTGCTCAGCAACGCAAAAAACCCCGTAATCCTAAACGGCGCAGGTGTTGTGCTGGCCGATGCCATTGGCGACACCATGAAACTGGCCGAGCGTCTGGATGCACCGGTCTGTGTTGGCTATCAACACAATGATGCCTTCCCCGGATCGCATCCACTTTTTGCCGGACCATTGGGCTATAATGGCTCAAAAGCCGGTATGGAGCTAATATCGAAAGCGGATGTGGTACTGTGTCTGGGCACAAGGCTTAATCCGTTTTCCACCCTGCCCGGTTACGGCATTGATTACTGGCCCAAAGAGGCCAAGATCATTCAGGTTGATATCAACCCCGACCGCATTGGGCTGACCAAAAAAGTATCAGTTGGGATCATTGGCGACGCCAAACATGTGGCAAATTCACTGCTTGAGCGCCTTTCAGACAGTGCAGGCGACAGCAGCCGCACCGAGCGCAAGGCCGCCATTGCCCAGACCAAATCGCAATGGGCGCAGCAGCTGTCCAGCATGGATCACGAAGATGATGATCCCGGCACCTCTTGGAATCAGCGGGCACGGGACGATAAACCCGAGTGGATGAGCCCACGCATGGCCTGGCGCGCCATTCAAAGCGCTCTGCCCAAAGAGGCTATTATCAGCTCGGACATTGGCAACAACTGTGCGATCGGCAATGCTTATCCTACTTTTGAGACAGGGCGCAAATATCTTGCTCCCGGGCTTTTTGGTCCCTGTGGCTATGGTTTGCCAGCCATCATCGGTGCCAAAATTGGCTGCCCTGATACGCCTGTTGTCGGCTTTGCCGGCGATGGTGCCTTCGGCATCGCCGTGACAGAATTGACGGCCATTGGCCGCTCAGAATGGCCGCCCATCACCATGATCGTGTTCCGCAATTACCAATGGGGCGCCGAAAAGCGCAACTCAACGCTGTGGTATGATGATAATTTTGTGGGCACAGAGCTAGACACCCAAGTCTCTTATGCCGGTATTGCCAATGCCTGCGGGTTGCAAGGGGTGCAGGCACACACAATGGAAGAATTGCGCGACGCGCTGAACACAGCAATCACGGATCAGATGAAAAACGGTAAAACCACCTTGATTGAAGCCTTGATCAACCAAGAACTGGGCGAGCCGTTCCGCCGTGATGCGATGAAAAAGCCTGTTGCAGTGGCGGGCATTTCAGCATCCGACATGCGTGTGCAACAGGCCTGATAAAATGGGCACAGCAGACATTAGTGGGTCTCTGCCTGCGGCTTCGGCCGCAGCGCAGGTGGTCAAGCTAGCTTCTGCTGCGCGCCCAATTATTGCCCTGAGCGAAGGCACAGACCCCCGCGTGGTTGCCGGCGCGGTTGCGGCTCAAAGCGCCGGAATAGCCGATATCGTTCTCATTGGTCCGCGCTCTGATGTGCACCGCGTCCTGTCTGCGGCGGGCGGCCAGGAAAGTGATAGCATGGCGATCCATGATCCTGCGGGGTCTGAGCAAAAAGCCGAACTGGCCAAGACGTTTTACCAATTGCGCAAACATAAGGGCATGACGCCTGAGATAGCCACCAAGGCGGTGCAAGATCCTTTGATCTATGCAGCGCTATTGGTACATCTTGGGCAGGCCCATGGCACGGTGGGCGGCGCGGTTGCAACCACATCTAATGTGGTGCGCGCGGCGCTTCAAGTCATTGGAAAAGCCCAAAATGCCGCGATGGTTTCAAGCTGTTTTTTAATGTTTCCACCGCACAGCTATCCCATGGTGTATTCAGATTGCGGCCTAGTGATTGACCCTGATGCACATGAGCTTGCCGAGATTGCCATAATGGCCGCACAGTCCTGCCGTGATCTGCTTGGCGACACTCCAAAGGTGGCGATGCTGTCCTTTTCTACTAAGGGCAGCGCGGCGCATAAATCTGTTAGCAAAGTGCAGCAGGCAACCGAGCTGGTTCAAGCCGCACAGCCCTCTTTAAAAGTTGATGGTGAGCTCCAATTTGATGCGGCTTTCGACGCAGATGTTGGGGCGGCCAAAGCAGCCGGCTCAGCCGTTGCAGGACGTGCCAATGTGATGGTCTTTCCAAACTTGGACGCCGGAAATATTAGCTATAAAATCACCCAGAGGTTGAGCGGCGCAACCGCCATTGGCCCGATTTTGCAAGGGTTGGCGAAACCGGCCAATGATCTGTCACGCGGCTGCACCGGCGAGGATGTGACGCAAATGATTGCGGTGACTGTGTTGCAGCATCTGGGGTCGCTATAATGGCCTATTGCTTAAGTTCAATCCGATGAGCACTTTGCTTAATCTGCCAGACCATCAATTCTGGCTTGTCATCCTGATTTGCTTATTGGCCGGGATTGTGCGCGGGTTTTCCGGATTTGCGCTCTCGGCGCTGGTGATGGCATCTGCGGCGCTGATTATTCCACCCATCGAGCTTATACCCGTGTGCTGGTGGCTTGAGCTATGCGCTGGATTGAT
>PBSX01000110.1 GCA_002726375.1 Marinovum sp. | reverse complement strand
GATGCGCCTGTGCTAAATGCGCGTATTCGCAAAGCCTGGATTAATGGGGCGATGGTTGGGTTGGTTGGTGAGCCTGTCGATCTTACCTATGACTATGCACATGTTGGAACCGGGCGTGCGGCACTGGAAAGCCTGTCTTCAAAATCAATTGGGGCCGCCAAGGGTAAAAATACACTAGTAATTATCGGCGCATCTGCCTTAACCGGTGCGGATGGCAAGGCCGTGCTTGGCCACGCAATGAAGCTGGCGGAAAATTCTAACAGCAAATTCATGGTGCTGCAAACCGCTGCTGCGCGGGTTGGTGCGATGGATATCGGTGCTGTGTCAGAAGGTGGCATTACCAAAACCCTGAAGACTGCAGAGGTTATATTCAATCTCGGGGCAGATGAAATTGAGATCAAAAATGGACCTTTTGTGATTTACCAAGGTAGCCACGGTGACCGCGGCGCGCATCGGGCAGACATTATCTTGCCTGCGGCAGCCTATACAGAAGAAGCCGGTCTTTTCGTCAATACAGAAGGCCGCCCACAACTCGCCCTTCGGGCCGGTTTTGCACCAGGCGAGGCGAAGGAAAACTGGGCAATCCTACGCGCCTTATCGGCTGAGTTGGGCGCAACATTGGGATATGACAGCCTTGCGCAGCTGCGGCAGGCACTCATTGCTGAGGTGCCGCATTTGGCAGAGGTGGATCAGGTTGCCGATAACCCATGGAAAGCCGTGACAGCTGGCAAGCTGGGCACAGCGGAGTTTTCAAATGTGACCGGCAGCTTTTACCTTAGCAATCCGATTGCGCGCGCCTCTAGCATCATGGCAGAGCTGGCGGCAAACGAAAAAGCCCGTCAGACAACAAAGGTTGCGGCTGAGTGATGCAGCAGCTTGCAGCGATATCCCCGGCCTTTGTGGCCTTGGCATTGACGGCACTTCTTGCCGCTTGCCAAGCGTCTACTTTGGCCAGCTCTGATACGCCCACAGGCGCGCCAGTATACAAAGGGGTTGTGACGCGTCTTTTGCAAACAGACCTTGTCCAGTTCAAGGTGCAACTGGCAAATAGCGCAGACCCTAAAGCGGTACAGGACTATGCAAAATGCGCCGCGGCGCAATATACGCTCATTCGAGGCTTTGGGTTTGCCCGCCATGTTAGGACAACCGTTGATCGCAGCGCAGATACATGGACGGCAGACGCAGTCTATACAATCTCGGACGATATGCCGAGAGGATTTAAAACCATCGACGCAAAGGCCGCAGCGGCCGACTGCGTGGAAAACAATATACCTATGGTGTGAGGACCGATGGCAGAGTTTTTAACAACACCGGCCGGAATTGGCTTAATCATTGTGGCGCAAGGCCTTTTGATGGCGATATTCTTGCTGCTTTCAGCCTATTTCCTGATCTACGCAGATCGAAAGGTCTGGGCAGCCGTGCAAATGCGGCGTGGACCAAATGTCGTCGGGGCATGGGGTATTTTGCAAAGCGGCGCAGATATGCTCAAACTTGTTTTCAAGGAAATTATTGTTCCTGCCGGGTCTGACAAAGCGGTATTTTTCCTTGCGCCATTAGCCTCTTTCTTTTTGGCAATCGCTGCTTGGGCGGTGGTCCCCTTGAACGAAGGCTGGGCGCTGTCGAATATCAATGTGGCTATTTTATACGTTTTTGCGGTCTCTTCGCTTGAAGTTTACGGCGTTATCATGGGGGGCTGGGCTTCGAACTCAAAGTACCCTTTCTTGGGCTCGCTGCGCTCGGCAGCGCAGATGATTTCCTATGAGGTTTCGATTGGTCTGATTATCATTGGTGTGATCCTATCGACCGGATCAATGAACTTTGGCGATATTGTGCGCGCCCAGGATGGCGATTACGGGATCTTTAGCTGGTATTGGTTGCCGCATTTCCCAATGGTATTTTTGTTCTTCATTTCGGCATTGGCTGAAACCAACCGGCCTCCGTTTGACTTGCCAGAAGCCGAGTCTGAGCTGGTTGCCGGATTTCAGGTTGAATACAGCTCAACCCCGTTTTTGCTCTTTATGGCAGGCGAATTGATTGCCGTGTGGCTGATGTGTGCCTTGACGGCATTGCTCTTTTTCGGCGGTTGGCTTTCCCCAATCCCGGGTCTGCCGGATGGTCCGGTGTGGATGATTGGCAAGATGGCATTTTTCTTCTTTATCTTTGCCATGGTCAAAGCAATCACGCCACGCTATCGGTACGACCAACTGATGCGCCTTGGGTGGAAGGTGTTCTTGCCAATGTCTCTCGCATGGGTTGTGATCGTTGCCTTTTTAGCAAAATTCGAAGCCTTTGGCGGTGCCTATGCCCGTTGGGCGATAGGAGGATAATATGAGCCAGATTGATTACACACGTGCGGCCAAGTATTTTCTGTTGGCTGACTTTATCAAAGGGTTTGCCTTGGGAATGAAATATTTCTTTGCTCCCAAAGCCACATTGAACTACCCGCATGAAAAAGGCCCTCTCAGCCCCCGATTTCGCGGCGAACATGCGTTGCGGCGCTATCCAAACGGCGAAGAGCGCTGCATTGCGTGCAAACTGTGTGAAGCGGTGTGCCCGGCGCAGGCGATTACTATTGATGCCGAGCCGCGCGATGACGGCAGCCGGCGCACGACCCGCTACGACATCGACATGACAAAGTGCATTTACTGCGGATTTTGTCAGGAAGCCTGTCCGGTAGATGCCATTGTCGAAGGCCCAAACTTCGAGTTTTCCACCGAAACCCGTGAAGAGCTTTTTTATAACAAAGAAAAGCTTTTGGAAAATGGTGACCGCTGGGAATCCGAAATCGCCCGCAATCTTGAAATGGATGCGCCCTACCGATGATAGATATTTCCTGCCCTAATGGTAAAAGCCGGCGCAATGCATCAGGCTTTAATCGCTCAAAAGACCCTGCCAGTGCAGCTTGTTCTTTTGCGCGATCATTTCCGGCGAGCGGAAACAAAGAGGACAATCAATCATGAGCGTTTTGAGCTTTACCTTCTATCTGTTTGCTATTTGCGTCATTGTTGGCGGCCTTTTTACCGTTATCAGCCGCAATCCGGTACACTCGGTGCTTTGGTTGATCCTGTCATTTCTATCGTCAGCAGGTCTCTTTGTGCTGCTGGGCGCAGAGTTTGTCGCGATGCTTCTGGTGATTGTCTATGTGGGCGCTGTTGCCGTGCTATTTTTGTTTGTTGTGATGATGTTGGACGTGGATTTCGCCCAGCTCAAAGCGGAAATGGCGCGCTATCTGCCGCTTGGGCTTTTGATCGGTGTGGTTTTGCTGATGCAACTGGGAATGGCATTTGGAAACTGGACCGCATTTGAGGGCGCCGAAGCAGCCCGCGCGGCCATAGCGCCTGCGGATACCCACAATACCGCCGCTTTGGGGCTATTAATCTATGATCGCTACTTTTTGCTTTTTCAACTCGCTGGCCTGATCCTGTTGGTGGCGATGGTCGGTGCAATTGTGTTGACGCTTCGGCATCGCAAGCATGTCAAACGCCAAGATGTGCTGGCCCAAATGTATCGCGATCCGGCGACAGCAATGGAACTAAAGGACGTCAAACCGGGGCAGGGGCTCTAGGCCTGCACCGCATAGGACAAGGAAGACCGAGGGAATTATGATTGGTTTAGAACATTACCTGACAGTGGCGGCCACGCTTTTTGTCATTGGTATCTTTGGGATCTTCCTCAATCGGAAGAATGTCATCATCCTGTTGATGTCCATTGAGCTTATGCTGCTGGCTGTGAACATCAATCTGGTCGCCTTTTCCAGTTTTCTTGGTGATTTGGTCGGACAGGTCTTTACGCTTTTTGTGTTGACTGTGGCAGCAGCAGAGGCGGCCATTGGCCTGGCTATTCTGGTGAGCTTTTTCCGCAACCGCGGCACCATTGCGGTTGAAGACGTCAATGTGATGAAAGGGTAGCAAAGATGGAACAGATTATTCTCTTTGCTCCGCTCATCGGGGCGTTTATTGGTGGCTTTGGATGGCGGTTTATTGGCGAAACTGGCGCGCAGGTGGTGACCACAGGGCTGCTTTTTCTATCCTGTTTTTTAAGCTGGATTGTTTTTCTAACTTTGGAAGCCGGTACACAGCATATTGAAATTTTGCGTTGGATCGAAAGTGGTGCGTTAAGTACCGATTGGTCGATCCGTTTAGACCGCATGACAGCCATTATGTTGATTGTGGTCACAACAGTGTCCGCGCTCGTGCATCTTTATAGCTTTGGCTACATGGATCATGATCCCCAGTGGAAAGACGGTGAAAGCTATAAGCCAAGGTTCTTTGCGTACCTTTCGTTTTTCACCTTTGCAATGTTGATGCTGGTAACCTCTGACAATCTCTTGCAGATGTTTTTTGGTTGGGAGGGCGTGGGCGTAGCCTCATACCTGCTGATTGGTTTCTACTACCGCAAACCCAGCGCCAACGCTGCAGCGATCAAAGCGTTTGTGGTTAACCGTGTGGGTGACTTTGGGTTCGCGCTTGGTATTTTCGGGCTCTTTTATCTGACTGACAGCATCAAGCTGGATGATGTTTTTGCAGCTGCGCCGCAGTTGGCAAAAACTCAGATCCATTTTCTTTGGACAGACTGGAACGCAGCTAATCTTTTAGCTTTTCTTTTGTTTATCGGCGCTATGGGGAAATCAGCACAGCTGTTTTTGCACACATGGCTGCCCGATGCGATGGAGGGTCCAACGCCGGTTTCAGCTTTGATCCACGCGGCAACCATGGTGACTGCAGGGGTCTTTTTGGTCTGCCGCATGTCTCCTTTGATGGAATACGCGCCTGCAGCGCTTGGCTTCGTGACAATCGTCGGTGCCTTTACCGCATTTTTTGCCGCCACCGTGGGGCTTGTTCAAAACGACATCAAACGAGTGATTGCCTATTCAACCTGCTCTCAGCTTGGCTATATGTTTGTGGCGGCGGGTGTTGGGGTTTATTCGGTCGCTATGTTCCATCTTTTCACGCATGCCTTCTTCAAGGCCATGCTTTTTTTGGGCGCAGGATCGGTCATTCACGCCATGCACCATGAACAAGACATGCGTAACTATGGTGGGCTGCGCAAAAAAATCCCGTATACGTTTGCCGCCATGATGATCGGAACTTTGGCCATCACCGGTGTGGGCATTCCATTAACCCATATCGGTTTTGCAGGCTTTTTGTCCAAAGATGCAGTGATTGAAAGTGCATGGGCCGGTACGGCTGGCGGCGGTGCCTTCTGGCTTTTGGTGATCGCGGCGCTGTTTACATCATTTTACAGCTGGCGGCTGATGTTTATGACATTTTACGGAACGCCGCGCGGTGACGCGCATACCCATGATCATGCGCATGAAAGCCCAAAGGTTATGTTGATCCCGCTTGGTGTGTTGGCGCTTGGCGCTATCTTTTCCGGTATGATCTGGTACGGAAGCTTTTTCGGCGATCATTCACAAGTCAATAAGTTCTTTGGAATTCCGGATCATCACGCGGAAGCTGGCCATGACGACGGCCATGGTGCGGATCACGGAAAATCATCCGAAGATCATGGCACGGCCCATGTGGATAAGGCACATGATACCGACACCCATGCAGATGACGGACATCACGGCAAAGCGCATGCGGCAGATGGCTTGCATGCAGCAGCGCCCGAAGGTGCGATCTTTATGGGCNCAGGCAACCATGTCATGGACGAAGCGCACCATGCACCCACGTGGGTCAAGGTCAGCCCCTTTGTCGCCATGCTGATTGGATTTATAACCGCNTTCTGGTTTTATATCTGGGATCCCAAAATGCCGGCACNTNTGGCAGAGAATAATCGACCGCTCTATCTGTTTTTGCTGAACAAATGGTACTTTGACGAAATTTATGATGCGATCTTTATACGCCCTGCAAAAGCCTTGGGGNGGNTTCTATGGCGTCGGGGTGATGGTGGTGTCATTGACGGTACAATCAACGGGATTGCACTGGGCATCGTGCCGTTTTTCACCCGTCTCGCAGGGCGGGCACAGTCCGGATATATCTTTACTTACGCTTTTGCGATGGTCATCGGCATTGTTGTACTTGTTACCTGGATGAGCTTTATCGGAGGCGGGAGCTGATATGGATACTCTACTGCTCTCAATCGTTACATTTGCTCCCGCTCTTTCCGCTGTAATATTGCTTATTTTTGCCCGTGGTGAAGACGAAGCAGCCGCNCTTGTTGCAAAACGCTTTGCGCTTTTTGCCACCGGTGCAACCTTTTTGATCTCATTGCTCATTTTGGCCCAGTTTAACCCCGCTGATCCCGGCTTTCAGATGGTGGAAGAGGCCGAATGGCTGCTTGGTCTGCNATACAAAATGGGTGTGGACGGGATTAGCATTTTATTCGTCATGCTGACCACGTTCATGATGCCGTTGGTAATTGCGGCGTCTTGGGGTGTTAAAACCCGCGTCAAGGAATACATGATCGCCTTCTTGCTGCTCGAAACGCTGATGCTTGGCGTCTTTATGGCTTTGGATTTGGTGCTGTTTTATCTATTCTTCGAAGCTGGCCTTATTCCGATGTTTCTTATTATCGGTATCTGGGGTGGTTCTGAGCGCGTTTATGCGTCGTTCAAGTTTTTCCTTTATACTTTCTTGGGATCAGTTTTGATGTTGATTGCGATGATCGCAATGTTTGCCCAAGCTGGAACGACGGACATTCCATCCTTAATGATCCATCAATTTGATTTTGCCGATATGAATGTGCTCGGCATTCATGTTGTGGGCGGAATGCAAACCCTGATGTTCCTGGCATTTTTTGCCAGCTTTGCGGTAAAAATGCCCATGTGGCCGGTGCACACATGGCTGCCTGATGCACACGTTCAGGCGCCCACCGCTGGCTCTGTNGTGCTGGCTGCGATCCTATTGAAAATGGGCGGATATGGATTTTTGCGCTTTAGTTTGCCGATGTTTCCGGTGGGCTCNGAGGTGATGACNAATTTTGTGTTTGTTCTCTCGGCCATTGCCATTGTCTATACATCTTTGGTGGCTTTGGTGCAGGAAGATATGAAAAAGCTCATCGCCTATTCCTCGATTGCGCACATGGGATATGTCACAATGGGTATTTTTGCGGCCAATCAGCAGGGCATTGATGGCGCTATTTTCCAAATGCTGAGCCACGGGTTTATCTCGGGCGCGCTGTTTTTATGNGTNGGTGTGATTTATGACCGGATGCATACGCGCGAAATTGATGCCTATGGCGGTCTGGTNAANCGGATGCCCGCCTATGCAGCGATCTTTATGCTGTTCACCATGGCCAATGTGGGACTGCCTGGCACCTCTGGTTTTGTNGGNGAGTTTTTAACNCTGGTNGGNATTTTCAAGGTCAACACCTGGGTNGCCCTCTTTGCAACATCCGGCGTNATNTTATCAGCAGCCTATGCGCTGTGGCTATATCGCCGCGTTGTGATGGGTGATCTGATTAAAGAGAGCTTGCGCAGTATCACGGATATGAGTTTCCGCGAACGGGTCGTCTTTGCTCCGCTTGTGGTCATGACGATACTGCTTGGGGTTTACCCTGCTCTGGCCTTAGACCTGATCGGGCCTTCGGTAGAAGCGCTGGTCTCGAACTATCAAACCGCATTACTGGATGCCGGTCGCGGCACCCAAATTGCCGCCTCGCATTAATTAGGAGAACAAGGCAAATGATCCANGCTGATCTGAATATCATCCTGCCAGAGGTTATCCTTTCGCTCTATGCGATGCTGGCTCTGGTTGCTGCGGTTTATTCTGGAAAAGACAAACTTGCCCCCTTACTCGTCTGGCTGACGGCCGGATTATTCGCGCTCTTGGCTTTTTGGATTGCAGGCTCAACCGGGCCAAGCCAAACCGCCTTTGGTGGGATGTTTGTTGATGACGGGTTTGCNCGGTTTTCCAAAATTATAATCCTGATTTCCGCAGCCGTCGTCTTGGTCATGAGCCAAGATTATATGCTTCGACGTAACCTGCTACGCTTTGAATACCCATTGCTGATCGCTCTTGCCGTGGTCGGTATGATGATGATGGTGTCGGCGGGTGATTTAATGTCGCTTTACATGGGGCTAGAACTGCAGTCTCTATCGCTTTATGTGATTGCNTCCTTGCGCCGNGACAGCGTGAAATCAACTGAAGCCGGACTNAAGTACTTTGTNCTTGGGGCTCTGTCTTCGGGGTTGCTGCTTTATGGCGCGTCGCTGTGCTATGGGTATTCCGGCACGACCCTGTTTTCTGGTATTATTACTGCGGCCGGGGATCATCATGCGTCGCTTGGTCTATTGCTCGGCTTGGTTATGATTAGTGCAGGGCTTGCCTTTAAAGTGTCGGCTGTGCCTTTCCACATGTGGACTCCGGACGTCTATGAGGGCGCGCCAACGCCGATCACCGCATTCTTTGCAACAGCGCCAAAAGTGGCGGCCGTCGGGCTTTTCGCTCGGGTTATGCATGATGCTTTTGGCGGCATCACGGCTGATTGGCAACAAATCATCGCGTTGCTGTCCTTGCTATCCATGTTTCTGGGCTCTATCGCCGCGATTGGCCAAACCAATATCAAGCGGNTGATGGCCTATTCATCCATTGCCCATATGGGCTATGCTTTGATGGGGCTGGCGGCAGGTACAGCNTTTGGCATTCAAGCCTTGCTNATTTATATGGCTATTTATGTAACCATGAGCATTGGAACCTTTGCGTTTATCTTGCTGATGGAAAAAGATGGCCAACCGGTNACAAATATTTCCGCTCTGCATATGTTGTCACGNGCACATCCGGGGCGGGCCATTGCAATGTTGGTATTGCTCTTTAGCCTTGCCGGGGTTCCACCCATGGTTGGCTTTTTCGGCAAGCTATATGTTTTAAGAGCAGCTTATGATGCTGGTCTTGCATGGTTGGCGCTGGCCGGNGTTATAGCCTCGGTTATAGGGGCGTTTTATTATCTTAGAATNGTCTTTTATATGTATTTTGGCGATGATCAGGATGATAATTTGGATCGGACAAGAGCGCCGGTTTTGCAAACGGTTTTATTTGTATCTGCCTTGATCATGGTGGTCGGCATTGCAAACTTGTTTGGCATCGAAGGGGCTGCAGAAGCCGCAGCCGCAACACTTGTCCGCTAGTTTTCCAAACGGATATAACAAACATGTGCTGGAAACGGTAGACAGCACCAATGCAGAGGCTGCGCGCATTGCGGGCTCTTTATCATCACCAACGTGGATTTTGGGACTGAAACAGACCGCTGGCCGCGGCCGCGGTGGCCGCCAATGGGCTGACCCACAGGGCAATTTTGCGGCGACGCTTGTTTTATTTCCAACTGATCCGCTNCAAACCCGTGTTTTACGCTCATTTGTAGCGGCTGTCGCATTATTTGACGCTTTGGTCACACTCACAGGCCGGGCCGAGGCCTTTTCACTAAAGTGGCCCAATGATGTGCTGCTCAATGGCGCCAAGCTGGCCGGTATATTGCTTGAAACTGTACCACTTTCCGCGGGCCGTTCCGCCTTGGCGATCGGGATAGGGGTCAACCTTGTCGAGGCGCCGCCNCTATCCGAGCTTGCCACGGGTTCTGTNCCGCCTGTCTCACTGCAGGGCGCGACAGGCACCACTGTGACAGCAGAAGAATTTTTAGAGTTTCTNGCTGCNTCNTANGCTGCCTGCGAAGAGCAGTTTTCCACCTTTGGTTTTGANTCTATTCGCCGCGCATGGCTTGCCCGCGCNGCCCGTTTGGGCGAGGTGATTACAGCCCGCAGCGGTCAGTCCGAAGTCAGCGGAATATTTGACACCATCGACGATACAGGGCATTTGATCCTAAACACCGCTGAGGGCAAACAGGCCATTGCGGCAGCCGATGTGTTCTTTTAAGGGAAAAAAGATGTTACTGACCATTGATTGCGGCAACACCAATACCATTTTTTCAATCTGGGATGGGGATAAGTTTATTGCCACTTGGCGCACTGTCACAGAGCATCAGCGCACTGCAGATCAATATTTTGTCTGGCTAACAACGTTGATGAAGGCTCAAAACCTAGACGCAGATATATCCGAAGTGGTTGTGGCCTCATCGGTTCCCAAAGTCGTTTTTAATCTAAGGGTGCTATGCGACCGTTATTTTAATTGCAGACCTTTGGTGGTGGGCAAGCCAGAGTGCAAATTGCCAGTGGCACCGCGCGTTGATCCGGGCACAAAAATAGGTCCGGATCGCTTGGCCAATGTTGCTGGCGCCTTTGATCGCCACGGTGGAAATTGTGTGGTTGTCGATTTTGGCACCGCGACCAATTTTGATATGGTGGCGGAAGATGGCGCTTATATAGGCGGTATTATTGCCCCCGGTGTGAACTTAAGCCTTGAGGCATTGCATCTTGGCACAGCTGCTTTGCCGCATGTGGATATCACACAGCCGGAAAAAGTGATCGGTACCAATACCATCGCCTGTATCCAGTCGGGTGTTTTCTGGGGCTACACCGGCCTAATCCAAGGGTTAGTTGATCGCATAAGAGATGAATATGGAAAACCNTTGGTTGTGATTGGAACGGGCGGGCTGGCACCGCTTTTTGCACAGGTTAGNGGTTTGTTTGATTTCATTGAGGATGACNTGACCAGCTATGGGCTGACAGTGATCCACAANTATAACAAAGGATAAATATACATATGAGCAGTGATCGTCTGATTTATCTGCCGCTTGGCGGAGCCGGCGAAATTGGCATGAATGCCTATGTTTACGGATATGGGCCTGCTGGCCAAGAGCGGCTTATTGTCGTTGACCTCGGAGTGACCTTTCCAGATATGGATGGCACCCCCGGTGTTGATTTGATTTTACCCGATATTACGTGGTTAAAAGAACGCCGCAACCAGATTGAAGCGATATTTATCACCCATGCCCATGAAGACCATGTTGGGGCGCTCGGTCATCTTTGGAACGATCTGGGTGCGCCGGTCTATGCGCGTGCGTTTACCGCCAATATAGCGCGGCGGAAAATGGACGAGTTTGGACATTCCGAAAAAGCCATTACGACCGCAACAAAATGGCCNNANACCATTCAAGCGGGACCGTTTGAGGTGGGATTTTTGCCCATATCCCATTCGATCCCCGAAAGCAGTGCTTTGGTGATCGACACGCCCGAAGGCAGGTTGATCCACAGCGGGGATTTTAAGCTTGATGAAACACCTGTGGTGGGCGAGCCATTTGATGCAGAGCTGTGGGGCGAGGTTGCAAAGAGCGGNGTGAAAGCGCTTATTTGCGATAGTACAAATGTATTCTCAACNCATGAAGGCCGATCCGAGGCCAGTCTGGCCCAAGACATCGAAGAGCTGATCTCAAACGCGCCAAACATGGTGGTTGCGACAACCTTTGCCAGCAATGTTGCGCGGGTTAAAACCCTTGCNGACGCGGGCNTNCGCGCCGGCCGCTCGATCTGCCTAATGGGGCGGGCCATGCGCCGTATGATNGAAGCGGCCCTTGAAACCGGGGTTCTTACGGATTTTCCAACGGTTGTCAGCAGTGAAGATGCACAGCAGATCCCCCGCCAGGACCTAATGCTTTTGGTCACCGGCAGTCAGGGCGAACGTCGCGCGGCCAGTGCCCAGCTTGCCAATGGAAAATTTCAGGGCATCAAGCTNAAAGAAGGCGATCTTTTCCTNTTTTCNTCNAAAACAATTCCCGGNAACGAGCGCGGNGTNATNCGGATNATCAACCAGTTTTCNGAAATGGGCGTTGATGTGGTTGANGATGATTCCGGTCTTTATCATGTCTCAGGTCATGCCAACNGGCCGGATTTGCAGAAAATCCATTCTCTTGTGCAGCCGCAGATGATTATNCCAATGCATGGAGAGCATCGCCATTTGCGCGAGCACAGTAAACTGGCAAAGCAAAGNGGNATNAGTTCGGTTATCTGCGTCAATGGNATGATGCTTGATTTNTCGGGCAACGCCCCAAAGGTTGCCGAGTATATTGAAACTGGACGATCCTATTTGGACGGTTCGGTTCAGGTTGGCGCGCTTGACGGTGTGGTGCGAAATCGCATTCGAATGGCATTGAACGGTCATGTTGTGGTCAATGTTATCTTGGATGAAGACTATGAAATGCTAGGAGAGCCATGGGCAGAGATCAGTGGGCTGGCGGAAATAGGGGTATCTGCAGCGCCTTTGGTTGATGCACTGGAAGAAGACATTAGTCAGTATCTTGGCCGTGCGGGTAGAAAAACCAAAGCAGATGATGAGGCGTTGGAAAAAGAAATGAAGCGCATAGCGCGGCAAACATGTTTTGCGGAAATTGGTAAAAAACCCGAAGTAACAGTGATTGTCAGTCGATTGATGTAAGCGAACACGCTATTGATGTACTAGGCCTAAANNANNGCGCCGGTGGNATAAAATTAATTTGTCCGCCGCTCTTCAAAGCTCAATGCGATAAAGCTTGGCATNTGATNNCCCATACCTANGGCTGAATGGGACTGGTTTCTACGGCTGCGGTTGCGGTCTTTTGTCTCCGCTGGAGCCTTTTCGGTGGTCTCATTTTGCGGAACTGCTTTTTCGGACGTTCTTTTTGGCTTTTCAGCCTCAGANTCNGCCTTAGACCGGCGNGGTTTGGAATGCGTTTGCGCCCCATCAGGCTGAGCATTAGGGTTTTCTATCCGCGGTATTTCTTTTTGAATGAGCTTCTCGATAGCATCAAAGTTTTTCTCGTCGCGCTTCGCGCAGATCATCATGGCTTTACCATCACGCCCCGCCCGGCCCGTTCGGCCGATCCTATGGACATAGTCCTCGGCGTGACTGGGNACATCAAAATTAAACACATGGCTCACCGATGGCACATCAAGACCGCGTGCGGCCACATCTGAAGCAACCAGAATNCGTATATTGCCTTCGCGAAAGCCGTCAAGTGTTCTAGTGCGCTGGCTCTGATCAAGATCACCATGGATTGGCTCTGCATCATAGCCNTGTTTTTTAAGCGATTTGGCGCAGATATCCACATCTGTTTTGCGATTGCAAAATACAATCGCGTTGGTGCATTTGGGNCCTTCACTCTCAATCAGGGCCCGTAAAACAGCCCTTTTTTCGCTGCCTTCACGCTCGCGGCGCGAAGCTTTAAACATCACCACCGCTTGTTCGATGGTTTCTGAGGCGGTGGCTTGCCGCGCCACTTCTACCCGCGTTGGCGCAGACAGAAAGGTATTTGTGATACGCTCGATTTCAGGCGCCATTGTGGCGCTAAAGAAAAGCGTTTGGCGGGTAAACGGGGTCAGTCCNAAAATNCGCTCGATATCTGGGATGAAACCCATATCAAGCATCCGGTCCGCTTCATCTACCACCATGACCTGAACGCCCGTTAGCAGCAATTTTCCACGTTCAAAGTGGTCCAGTAACCGTCCGGGCGTTGCAATCAGAACATCTACACCTTTGTCGATGAGAATGTCTTGCTCTTTAAAGCTAACCCCGCCGATGAGCAAAGCTTTGGTCAGCTTTAGGTGTTTGCTGTAGGTGTCAAAATTCTCGGCCACTTGTGCGGCCAGTTCGCGGGTNGGGCATAAAACCAAAGAGCGTGGCATCCGTGCNCGNGCGCGGCCTCGGGCCAAAAGATGGATCATCGGCAGCGTAAAGCTTGCGGTTTTTCCGGTGCCGGTCTGCGCAATGCCCAGTACGTCTTTGCCTTCTAGCGCCGCTGGTATTGCGCCATCTTGGATCGGGGTCGGCGTTTCATATCCGGCCTCGTCAATTGCTTTTAGAATCTTTGCATTCAAGTTCAGGTCTGAAAATTTAGCCATCTGTATCCGTGTCTAACGGACGCATCGGGCCCGTTCCATCCTAGTTGCCTCAGGCCCGTATGGCCCCGCAATTGATTGCTGATAGAGACAACGCGCTCTTCCTACTCGAAAAGAGTGCTTCAGGTCAATGCCAGTGGTCAAACTGGGGTGTTTGCAGGCTGCTTCAAAAGGTATATTTTCAAAAAAGTAGCCAAGAATGCGCCCGCTTGCACCATTTTGCTGTTTTCTGAGGCAAAAAGCGGAACCGAAAAGCCTGCTAATAGGTTCCAAAGCGGAAGAGCTGAGGTGATCCNTTGATATAAAGGGCCTTTAAANCATCATCTCTTTGGTTGCGGAGAGCTCNATATCCGGAAAATCACGCTCTATGCGGTCAATATCCCACTGCAAGCGCGTAAGGTAAACCGGATCGCCATCATGGTCTGTTGCGATATGTTGCTTATTTGCCGTGGAAAATTTATCAACAGCAAGTTTTTCACCGTTCACCCAGCGAGCAGAGGTAAANTGGCTGGTTTCAAAACGTACTGGCAGACCATATTCTAACTCAATGCGGCTGGCCAAAACTTCGAATTGCAGTGCGCCCACAACCCCAACAATAAATCCGGAGCCGAAGCTGGGCTTAAAAACTTTTGCCGCACCTTCCTCGGCAAATTGCATCAAGGCTTTTTCCAGATGCTTTGCTTTCATCGGATCCCCTGCACGGCAGCTTTGAAGCAATTCAGGTGCAAAAGAGGGGATGCCCGAAACCCGCAGGGCTTCGCCTTCGGTCAGGGTATCGCCGATGCGCAATTGCCCATGGTTGGGAATACCGATGATATCGCCGGCCCAAGCCTCTTCCGCCAATTCGCGGTCNGAGGCAAGAAACAGCACAGGGTTGGAAATGGCCATTGGTTTTTTTGTNCGCACATGGGTTAGCTTCATGCCNCGTTTAAAATGGCCNGATGCCATCCGNACAAAGGCCACNCGGTCGCGGTGCTTGGGGTCCATATTGGCCTGCACTTTAAAAACAAATCCGGACACTTTNGTTTCTTCGGGCAGTATTTCGCGTGGGCTGGCGGTTTGAACTTGCGGTTGCGGCCCAAAGCTTGCGATGCCTTCCATCAGTTCTTTGACGCCAAAAGAGTTGATTGCAGAGCCAAACCAGATCGGGGTCATTGTGCCCTCTAAAAGCGCTTNGGGATTAAGCTCGGGCAGNAATGCCCGGGCCATTTCCACCTCTTCAATCAGTTTTTCCAAAAGATGCGCAGGGATGTGTTCGGCAAGCTTGGGATCATCAAGCCCGTTTATTTCAATGCTGTCCGCAACCTTGTTCCGGTCAGCGCGGTCCATCAACTCAAGCCGGTCATTGAGCATGTCATAACACCCCATGAAATCGTGCCCAACACCGATTGGCCAACTGGCTGGGGTGACGTCAATGGCCAGGTTTTCTTGGATTTCATCAATTATATCAAAAATTTCNCGGCTCTCGCGGTCCATTTTGTTACAGAATGTAAGGATTGGCAAATCACGCAGACGGCAAACTTCAAATAGTTTCTGGGTTTGGCTTTCNACGCCCTTGGCNCCATCTATCACCATAACGGCGGCATCCACTGCGGTCAGTGTGCGATAGGTATCTTCGGAAAAATCACTGTGGCCAGGGGTATCAACCAGGTTAAANCTGTAGGCTTTGAAATCAAAGGACATGGCCGATGCGGAAACAGAAATCCCACGGTCTTTTTCCATTTGCATNAAATCTGAACGGGTGCGCCGGGATTCGCCTTTGGCGCGCACTTGACCAGCCATTTGAATTGCGCCGCCAAACAAAAGAAATTTTTCGGTCAAAGTCGTTTTGCCCGCATCTGGATGCGAGATGATCGCAAAGGTCCTGCGGCGGGCAATTTCAGGCGGCAGTGCGGGGCGATTTGAAGAATTGTCTAACATGTTTGCTCGTATAGGGTGAGGGATCGGGCTTGGCAAGACATCGTCAGGAGCACGGTGGCCGCGCAAAATTCAATGTTAAATTTTGGGCGTAACAAAATGATCTATTTGCGGCGCAGCGCTTTTTGTAGCGAGCTAAGAACACCATTACCATCTTGGGTTGGTTCGGGAATTTCCATATCGGTGCCGTAGATTGTCTTTTGCAAGCTTAACCCTTCAACGGCATCAACTTGCAACGATGGCTGCGTGCGGCGATCAAATAACAGGCTTTCGGCAGCAATGCCCTCGGCATAAATTATTTGGTGCTCATCAAACAAAATTTGGTAGTAATCAATATACCCAATATCAAGCCAAACGACGTTTTTTCCATCAAGCAAATGTCGCACCCGCACCAATGCCTCTGCTCGCTCATTGCTTAATAGATCATCCTGTTGATAAACATAAAGCCTATGATCTGAACTAAGCACCAAATCATTTTCGTTTTGCAACACACCAGCTTTGATTAAGATGGGTGCTTGTGCGCCTGTCGCACGCACTGTGCTATGGCCGATCCACCGTATTTTTTGAATGCCTGCATCTCGTGTGAGCAATTGATCCCCCACCTTTAGGTTTTCGATGGGTTTCATCTCACCTGTGGGCAAAGTAAGCCGCGTGCCTTTGGCAAAGGAAACATAGGCCAAATGAGCTAGTTTCATCTCAGCAGTTTCAGGATCAATCTTTATAAGAGAATATTTGGTCTTGTGTTGGAATGAAGCAAACGGCAGCAGATAAATTGAAACTGCCAAATCTTCGGAATTGACCTCAACCAAGACTATTGCTTCAACAGTCTGGCCCGTTTGTGACATGAGGGTCAAACAGCAGTCTACAAATAATCGGTTGGCGGCAACCCCTGTTTCGCCGTGCTCGCTTATTTGTACCCCAGCATCGGACAATATGATAGAAAGTTGATGCAGAGCGGCATGTGGGGACAACATATAGGCATCATCCAAAATTAAATCGTCCGCAAATGACAAGGTATCCCCAAGATTGACGCCATCGACAATGTGAATATCAGCTGCATTATAGACTGAAAGGAATTGCATTTTTGAATTTTGCTCTGGTTGAGGAAATGTGGTTAGGTACAAATCATGGCCTTGATTAGCTTTCTGTGTAGCATAGATAGGTTAGTGTTACGAACACGTTTGCTTTGACTGCGACGTAAGTTTCAAAAATCTGTGGCAAAATCATAGCAAAGGATTGGCGTTTTTCGGGCTTACTTAAAACAGTTCGTTTGTTGTTGAATTTTGTGGTTCATTTGCCATAGTCAGCCGAAACATAACAGGAGATAGAAATGGATCTGGGAATTTCCGGAAAAAAAGCTTTGGTCTGTGCGTCCAGTAAAGGCTTGGGGCGCGGCTGTGCTGCCGCCTTGGCAGAGGCTGGTGTTGATTTGGTTCTAAATGCGCGCGGTGCAGATGTTTTGGAACAAACAGCAGAAGATATTCGCAACCGGTATAATGTAAATGTCGAAACAGTTGCATGTGATATCACCACAGAAGAGGGCCGCGAAAAGGTTTTGGCAGTGGCCGGCACGCCGAATATTTTGGTTAACAATGCAGGTGGGCCGCCCCCGGGTATATGGTCTGACTGGGACCGTGATGATTTCATTGCTGCGATTGATGCCAATATGCTGACCCCAATCGCCCTGATGAAAACATTATTGCCTTCAATGATAGATCAAGGTTGGGGCCGCATAGTAAACATCACCTCACAGTCGGTAAAATCGCCAATAGCTGTTTT
>PBSX01000109.1 GCA_002726375.1 Marinovum sp. | reverse complement strand
CAGCCCGAACAATCGGTCCCGCCGAACTTCCTCTGTTACTTCGTCGATAAAGCTGTCTGTTTCGCTCACGATATTGCCTCATTGATTGGTTTGGAAAACTCTTACCTTGTCTGGTCACAAGTGCCAAGCCAGAAACGAAAGCCGAGCATGATAAAGGGATACCACACCTTGCAGCCGGCTTTAGAAAAGTTTAATCTAATTGAACGGTTTAAACGTATCGACAATGGCTTTATATGAAAAATAAACTGGCTGAAAAAAATCAGCATAACTCATTGAGCGCGGAAAATAACGAATGCGAATAATATCTTTTTTGACGGCAATTNTAGTGACAGCCTTTCTTTATCTGATGGTATTTGAAAGAGATGCGCTCCGCGCTGTTTCTCAGGGTGCGCCGTTGAGCACACTNGTGAATGCTGTATTGGGCAACGAGCCTGCGGGGGTAGAGCAACAAGATGTCACTAAACCAATCGCAGAGAGCGCGCAAAAAGAANAGGCCTCTATCGAGGATGATCGCGCCAGCGCTGAGCTGATAAAAATNGTNGCAGTGAAATCCAAAGCGCAAGAAATCGACAGCGCCGTTGTTCTGCGTGGTCAAACCGAGGCGGCGCGGCAAGTCCAAGTGCGCGCCGAAACCTCTGGTCAGGTCATTTCTGAGCCCCTGCGCAAAGGCAGTTTGATCAACCCGAACCAAATCTTATGTCAATTGGACCCTGGAACGCGCTCAACCAGTCTAGCTGATGCCGTGGCGCGTTTGGCCGAAGCCAAAGCCCGTGTTCCAGAAACCCAAGCTCGGCTAGAGGAAGCGCAATCACGGCTTGAAGAGGCGCAGTTCAACCTAAATGCCGCCAAGAAACTGGCCGAGGGCGGCTATGCGACGGAAACGCGTGTCACGTCCGCACAGGCGGCCACCCGATCTGCCGAAGCAAGCGTTGCAACGGCCAAAGCCGGCTTTGAATCTACCCGCTCTCGGATACAATCCGCCGAAGCAGTGGTCGCATCNGCAGAAAAAGAAATTGAACGTCTCACTCTGGTGGCTCCTTTCAAAGGTATTTTGGAAACCGATACAGCAGAAATCGGAAGCCTACTCCAACCCGGNTCACTGTGCGCAACAATTATCCAAATTGACCCCATTAAGGTTGTTGGTTTTGTTCCTGAGGGCGAAGTTCAACGGGTTCAAATAGGAGCCAAAACAGCAACGCAGCTGGTGTCTGGCCAAGCAGTGTTTGGTAATGTCACTTTNATTTCACGCGCTGCTGATCCTTTGACCCGCACATTTCGAGTCGAAATAGAGGTNCCAAACCCCGATCGTAGCATCCGCGATGGACAAACCGCCGAAATCCTCATTGCCTCAGAAGGCAAACAGGCGCATCTGCTCCCGCAATCTGCATTAACACTTAATGATGACGGCAACTTAGGGCTTAGGNTGGTCGGAGAAGGTAATATCGCTATATTCAAGGAAGTTGACTTATTGCGAGATACCATAGAGGGTGTTTGGCTTGCAGGATTACCTGATGAAGTCGCCGTAATTGTGGTGGGTCAAGAATATGTCAATGATGGGGTTGAAGTTGCGCCGACATACCGGGAGATGACGCAATGACTGGTTTGGTAGATTGGGCCGCTGAACGCGCCCGTATGATTGTTGCATTGATTATTGCGGCCCTGACTGCAGGTATTTTTGCCTATACAGGCTTGCCCAAAGAAGGCGAGCCAGACATCCAAGTGCCTGTGCTATTTATTTCCGTTCCGTTTCCAGGCATTTCTGCTGCTGACAGCGAAACACTCTTGGTCAAGCCAATGGAAACCGAGTTGGCGGATTTGGCTGGCTTAAAGAAAATCACTGCCTCGGCGGCGGAAAACTATGCCGGCGTTGCGCTCGAATTTGAATTTGGTTGGGACAAAGCAAAAACGCTGGCAGATGTCCGCGATGCGATGAATTCTGTTGAGGCCAAATTCCCCGAAGGTGCGGATAAGTATTCTATTAATGAAATCAATTTCTCGGAATTTCCGATCATCATTGTGAACCTGACCGGCAATGTTCCCGAGCGCACGATGACTCGCGTTGCCGAGGACCTGCAAGATAAGATCGAANCNATTGATGCCGTACTGGAAGCCGCAATATCAGGCAATCGTCAGGAAATGGTTGAGGTTTCNATCGACCCACTGCGGCTTGAATCTTATAATGTCACCGCGAACGAATTGATTAGTGTTGTCCGCAACAATAACCAGTTGATTGCTGCTGGCGAAGTGGACTCGGCCCAAGGCACATTTGCTGTCAAAATTCCATCAAGTTTTGATGAGCCGCGCGATATCTATTCATTGCCNGTGAAAACCAACGGNGACCGTGTGGTCACATTAGGTGATTTGGCCACCATCAAACTAACCTTTGAAGACCGCGCNGGCACTGCCCGTTTTAACGGTGAAACAACAGTTGCGCTGCAAGTGGTGAAGCGAAAAGGCTTTAACCTGATTAAAACCGCNAAGCAGATTACCGAGTTGGTCGAAGCCGAAAAGGCCACATGGCCGCAAGATTTGCGTGCAGCGATAAATNTTGGCACCTCGAACGATCAATCGCGTGTNGTTGACAGTATGGTNAGCCAGCTTGAAGGCTCGGTTCTGACCGCAATCGCTTTGGTGATGATGGTTGTTCTGTCTTCGCTGGGCACGCGCGCAGCGCTTCTGGTTGGCTTTGCAATCCCGACCTCATTCCTCTTAAGTTTTGTGTTGATGGGCGTGATGGGNATTACCATTTCAAACATTGTGATGTTCGGGCTTATCCTCGCCGTGGGGATGTTGGTGGATGGCGCGATTGTTGTGGTTGAATATGCCGATAAAAAGATTGCCGAAGGCATCGGCCCGATGAGCGCATATGTAGAGGCTGCAAAACGCATGTTCTGGCCGGTTGTGAGCTCAACCGCAACCACATTATGCGCCTTTTTGCCGATGTTGTTNTGGCCCGGTGTTGCGGGTCAGTTCATGGGNATGCTTCCGGTGACATTGATTTTTGTNCTTTCTGCGTCGTTGATTGTGGCGTTGGTGTTCTTGCCAATTATCGGCGGCGTATCCGGCCGGCTGAGCCGCATGTTTGAAAATGGATCAGACGTCTTGCGGTCGACTTTGCCCTGGGCGGTTCGCGCCGCGCTGGTGCCAGTGGTGTTTTATGCTGTTTTTCTAAGTGCCATGCAGGTTGTAAACCCAGCCTATCTATTAGACTTGGACCGAGAAACCTCAGGCATTTGGGCGATATTTCCGGGAGCTGCGATGTTTATTTTGTCGGCCTTTGCGGGCTCGACAGTTCTGGGATCGGTTAAAATCGAGCGCCCGGCCAAACGTGTGCAAGTGGGGTACCGCAGAACCCCGTTTGGGTATTTCATTAAGCTGGTGGCCGGCAACCCGATNATGCCTTTGGTNACCATCGCNGGTGTGGCTTTGTTCGCNGTTTCTGTTTTTACTTACTACGNCGCCAATAACAAAGGCGTAGAGTTCTTTGTAGAATCCGAGCCCGAGCAAGCTATTGTCTACGTCAAAGCCCGGGGAAACCTTTCGCTTGATGAAAAAGACGTTCTTTTACGCCAAGCTGAAAAGATCGTTATTGATCATCCCGGGATCGCAAGTGTGTTTTCGTTTGCAGGCGCAGGNGGCTTAAACCAGAACACCGCAGGCGCTTCGACGCCAAAAGANACCATTGGACGAATTCAGCTTGAAACCATTCCATGGGAAGATCGCCGCGGGCAGCCAGAACTTGATGGCAATATTGTGGTTGACGAGCTGACCACGCAGCTCAAACAAATTCCGGGNATTCAAATCGAGGTGCTGGCTCTTGGCCGCGGCCCAGCCAGCAGCAAGCCAGTGCATCTAAGGCTTACAGGTGATAATTGGGATGATCTTCTGTCCAGCACAGAAAAGATGCGCGCGGTCTTTGACGGCACCTATGGGCTAAACTTGGTAGAAGACTCACTACCCCTGCCGGGGATTGACTGGCAGATTGACGTGGATGTGGAAAAAGCCGGTCGCTATGGGGCGGATGTCGCCACCGTGGGCGGCATGGTGCAATTGGTCACCCGCGGTCTTTTATTGGATACGATGCGNGTTGATAGCAGCGATGAAGAGGTTGAAATTAGAGTNCGCCTCCCACGCGAAGACCGGTTTTTAAGCACGCTAGATACCTTAAAAGTGCGCACTCAAGATGGTCTTGTTCCNNTATCCAATTTTATCACCCGAAAACCAGTTAAAAAGCTGGCTGAGATTAATCGGATTAACCAAAAACGTTACTTTGACATCAAAGCGGCGGTTCTGCCGGACCTAAAACGGACTGTGACGGACGAAAATGGTGAAAGCCGTGAAGTTATGATCAATGCAAATGAGCGGATTGCCTATTTAACCGAATATCTCGAAGCTAATCCGATGCCTGCAGGTATTTCTTGGGAATGGACCGGCGATCAACAAGACCAAGCTGAAAGTCAGGCTTTCCTATCGAGCGCCTTTAGCGCGGCTCTGGCGCTGATGTTCATTATTTTGCTGGCACAGTTNAACAGCTTTTATAACGCAACAATTGTTCTTTTGGCCGTTGTCCTTTCGACCGTAGGAGTGTTGATCGGAATGTTGGTGATGGACCAAGCCTTTTCCACCATCATGACCGGAACTGGTATTGTTGCGTTGGCAGGTATTGTGGTGAACAACAACATTGTTTTNATCGACACCTATCAAGATCTTTCAAAATATATGCCGCGTGTGGAAGCTATTATCCGAACAGCTGAACAGCGCATCCGGCCCGTACTTTTGACCACGATCACCACCATGGCCGGCCTTGCACCGATGATGTTTGGCCTCAGCCTTGACTTTATAGGTGGCGGCTATTCGGTTGATAGCCCAACCGCACTGTGGTGGAAACAGCTGGCTACTGCGGTTGTTTTTGGTCTTGGCATCGCAACGGTACTCACATTGGTGTTTACCCCGGCGTTGCTGTCCTCTCGTGTTTGGGTGGTGACCTATGCAAAATGGTTTGCCAATGCGCTTCGCGTGCTTGGCGCCAACCGTCAGGCAAATATTGCGCAGGATTGGGCTCTGCGACGCAAAGCAAAGCGTATTAAACAACCTGAAATCATCTGGTCTGATTTGGTTGGCAGCGATGGNAAAGAAGCNCCTTTAGGCATGAGTGCAACCCCTTTAAGAGCTGCTGAATANCAGGCNACTANGCAGCAGTCTNTTTTTCCGACTGCTGCAATGTCCACAAGTCATGATAACGCCCTTTGCGTGCCAAAAGTGTTTTGTGATCTCCGCGCTCTACCACCTGTCCATCTTCCAGCACCACAATGCTGTCCGCNTTGGCAACGGTCGATAAGCGATGCGCAATCATAAGCACCGTGCGGCCACGCCCTGCCCGATCAAGCGCGTCTTGAATTTCATGTTCNGTTTCGCTNTCNANNGCNCTGGTTGCNTCATCGAGCAATAAAATTGGTGGGTTTTTCAACAAAGTCCGNGCAATACCAACCCGCTGCTTTTCACCGCCAGATAGTTTGAGCCCTCTTTCACCCACCAATGTGTCATAGCCTTGTGGCAAAGACTGAATAAAATCATGAATTTGAGCGTCNTTNGCCGCCTGCTCAATCTCNGCAAAACTGGCNCCCTCGCGCCCGTAGGCAATATTATAGAGAATTGTATCGTTAAACAGAACCGTATCCTGTGGTACCACGCCAATGGACTGATGCAGGCTAAGTTGGGTAACATCGCGCACATCTTGACCATCAATGCAAAGCGAACCAGCGCTGGCATCATAAAAGCGAAACAGCAACCGGCCGATAGTAGATTTTCCAGAGCCTGACGGTCCAACAATGGCAATGGTTTGTCCTGCCGGAATATCAATGCTCACATTCAGTAAAATTTGCCGGTCTGCTTCATAGCCAAAGTGAATTTTATTGAACGTCACATGCCCGNCCGTGACTTTCAAAATAGCCGCATCCGGTTTATCCGTAACTTCGGTTGGGTAATTCAGAAGATCAAACATTTCAGACATGTCCACCAGCGCTTGGCGAATTTCCCGATAAACAAATCCCAAAAAATTAAGCGGCATTGTGATTTGGATCATATAAGCTGTCACAACAACAAAATCCCCAACACTGAGTGAGCCATTTTGCACACCGACAGCTGCCATAACCATCATTGTGGTTAACCCCAGCGTGATCAAAACCACTTGACCAAAGTTCAGCGCAGCCAACGAATAGCTGGTTTTCAGCGCTGCGTCAGCATAGCCCGCCATCGCNCTGTCATAGCGTTGAGCTTCACGTTCTTCCGCGTTAAAATATTTAACCGTTTCGAAGTTGAGCAAGCTATCAATTGCCTTCTGGTTTGCTTCTGTATCCTGTTCATTCATCCGCCGGCGTAATTTAACCCGCCATTCAGACACCGTGAATGTAAACCACACATAAAGCCCTATCGTGATAAGAACGACCAGAACGTACTTAACATCCAATTTGACAAACAAAACGCTNGAAATCATTACCAATTGCAAAATCAAAGGTCCTATAGAAAAGAGCAAAAATCGCAATAAAAAGTCGACACCTTTGACACCGCGCTCAACAATTCTGCTNAGGCCTCCGGTTTTTCGCGTAATGTGGTAGCGCATAGATAGGCTATGGATATGGCGAAACGTTTCCAGCGCCAATAGGCGCAATGCTCTTTGACCAACAGGTGCAAAAACAGCNTCGCGTAATTCCTGAAAACCACTTTCCAGGATGCGGGCGATCCCATAGGCGAGCGTTATTCCNACAGCTCCCAGAATAAAATCTGTAGTTATTCCGCTTAGGCTATCAACCGCAGCACCTTGTAAAAGCGGCAGGACAGTGGCGACAATCTTGGCCACTACAAGCAAAACTAGAGCCAAAACAACGCGGGCTTTGACAGCTTTTTGACTATCTGGCCAAAGATACGGAATTACATTCTTGATGATTTTCCACGCGGAGCGTCGCTCTTCTTGGGCTGTAACATCTTTGGAAGTTGTTGTATCCGACATAAACCTTGGCCAATTAAAGAAACATTATAGTTTTCAGATAGGTTAAACATACCCTGAACACCAGAGCAGGCTGGACAAAATTAGACCGTAAGGAAGATATTTAATCCGGCAATTGGAAAACCTGACCAGGATAGATAAGATCCGGATCACGNATTTTATCNCGATTGGCCTCGAAAACCTGTACATAGAGTACCCCTTGGCCATAACGGCTGCGTGCTATTGCCCACAGCGTGAAGCCAGGCTGTACGGTAATTACATTAACCCGCGCTGGCTCTGCCGAGGCGGCAACCTGTTCTGTTAGACGCTCACGGTTTTCACGCTGAAATGGCGTTTCCAACCGAGACACGACTTTTCCNCCAGTATCCAATTGATCAATGCGCAGCGTGTAGACCCCTGGATCNACATTCGTCAGATCGGTTTTCCATTGCCCCGCGCTGTCCAGCACCGTTGATGAAATGGGTGCATTATCCAGATAAACCATAACTTGCGCCGACGGCGTGCCGCGGCCAGACAAAGCCACTTCACCCTCTTCATCATAACTAATCGCATCCAATGCCACATCTGAGGAAGATTGAGCCTCGCCACCTTGAACCACACGCACACCGTCTTGATCAGCGATCATCACAGTCGGGGTTTGGTCAGATTCCANTTCTGATANGGAATCTGCACCATCGGCGGTGTCTTCGACTAACTCATCCGTCGCTACTTGGGTGGTTTCTGCTTCANCAGTTGCCAATTCTTCTGTTGTATCTTCATTGGTGGCAGCAGCCACGCCCTCGTCGCTCTCTGCGGGTTGCGCTTTATCTGGGCTGCTTTCCGTTATCGCCGTTAGTTCGCCAANTTTGCTGTCATCTCCTTCAACCGCGACAGAACTGTCTGNTTGGGATGCTTGCGCCGCNGGCGCTTGGGTGCTGTCTTTGGTTGAAACGGTTGCAANTTCTGCGCTTGACGTATCACTTTCAGAAGCATCCGCTTGCTCAGTTTGACCCTGNGTAGCAGGTTCGCTTGTCTNCTCCTCGGTNACGCTGACAACGATGCTTTCATCTGTGCCCGATGCGGTGGTATCTGACTCATCGGCGGCCGCGACAACAGATGCGTCTTCGGCAACCTGTTCTGTTTCGGCTGCTGCAACGGTNGAACCCGTATTTGTCNGCTCTGCGCTGTCTGTGGCCGGTTCTGCAACNCTTTGCGTAGCCGTAGAGGCTTCTTCCGTTTCGATCTCAGCTGCTTGTATATCTGAT
>PBSX01000003.1 GCA_002726375.1 Marinovum sp. | reverse complement strand
CGGTGGGCGTGTTTTTGATCTTGTAACCGGTGCCTTAATCGCGGGCGATATTGCTATTTGCAGCGATACGGTGGTCGGCATCGCGGATCAGTATCAAGGCCACGAGGTTATAGATGTCAGCGGCTTAATCTTGGTGCCCGGATTTATCGATACCCATTTGCACATCGAGTCAAGCCTCGTGACGCCGTTTGAATTTGACCGCTGCGTTGCGCCGCTTGGCATTACCACGGCAATTTGTGATCCGCATGAGATCGCCAATGTGATCGGCACTGATGGTATTAAATGGTTTCAAAACGCCAGCAACCATATGGTGATGGATCTGCGGGTGCAGCTTAGCTCATGCGTTCCCTCAACCGATATGGAAACGGCGGGTGCAAGGATTGATGCCGCAGACATTGCCAGCTTAAGGGATCATCCCTCAGGCATCGGGCTTGCCGAATTTATGAATTATCCCGGCGTAATACACCGCGACCCCGATGTTTTGGCCAAGCTAAAATTATTCGACGGGCAGCATATTGATGGGCATTCTCCGCAACTTAGCGGGCGTGACCTGAACGCTTATATCGCAGCAGGTATCCGGACCGAGCATGAGGCGACAACTGCGAAAGAGGCGCTTGAAAAGCTGCAAAAAGGCATGCGGGTGCTGATCCGCGAAGGCTCGGTTTCCAAAGACCTGGCGGCATTGCAGCCGGTTTTAACAGATCGCACCGCCCCCTATATGTGTCTGTGCACCGATGATCGTAATCCGCTGGATATCGCCGAACATGGCCATCTGGATTATATGATCCGCCAGTTGATCGCATTGGGCACACCGCCGCTGGCGGCCTATCGCGCGGCGTCGCTTTCGGCGGCTGAAGCCTTTGGCCTAAAAGATCGCGGGTTGATTGCGCCGGGCAAACGGGCCGATATTGTGGCGCTTGGATCGCTGGAAGCTTGCGATGCACAGATGGTGTTCTGCGCGGGCCGCCGGGTGGAACCCGCCCGCTTTGTGGCCCGCCCCCCCTTGCCGCCAGTGGGGCGCAATTCCGTACACACGCGGGCGCTGAAAGCGGCCGATTTTCGCAGCGCGGAAAACCACGGCACCAGCGATGTAATAGGTATTATCGAAGGCCAGATTATCACGGAACATCAACGGGTTGATATCGATATCGTAGACGGCGACAAAGCCCCTGATCCCACCCGTGATCTGCTGCGCATTGCCGTGATTGAGCGGCATGGGAAAAATGGCAATATCGCCACCGGATTTGTGCGCGGCTTCGGGCTAAAGGCGGGCGCCATTGCCTCGACCGTGTGCCATGATCATCACAACATTGCCTGCGTTGGCGCATCTTACGACGATATGGCGCTGGCGGCGAACCGGCTGAGCGCGCTTGAGGGCGGTTTTGTGGTGGTGCGCGATGGTCAGGTTCTGGCGGAACTGGCGCTGCCCGTGGCCGGCTTGATGAGCCTTGAGCCGTTCGAGACCGTGCGCGACCGGCTGGTTGATTTACGCCATGCCGCACGTGAGCTTGGGGGGGTTTTGGACGAGCCGTTTTTGCAATTGGCCTTCCTTGCTCTGCCGGTGATCCCGGCGCTTAAAATCACCGATCGCGGATTGGTGGATGTGACCCGCTTTGAGCTGATCAGCTAAAGCTGCGCAGTCATCACCACGGCAAAAAAGCCCGATTTGGCAGATCGGTATCGCGGCAGTATCGCGGCGTTATTGCGGTGGTGGCAGCGCACGGCGCGGTGAGCCGATATTAACCCGCCCTCGGGCATCATGGCGGCAAAGGAGAATTGCGCCATGCCCCACCGTCCCAGTAAATCCGAACTGCGTGCCCGCGACCGGCTGCTGTATAACCTTTACTATCTGCAGCGCGATGATTTTATCGACATCACCCTGCGCGATCAGGTGCCCGAGGCCTGGCACACGCTTGAGCTTGATGTGGACTGCAGCGAGCCAAAAGAAAAAATCACGCTCTATCTGGATCGCTCGGTGGTGCGGCTGTTTCGCGCCATGGGCCGCGGCTATCAGGGGCGCATCAACCGGCTGCTGTCGACCTGGGCGCAGATGAAAATCGCCGGTGAAGTTGCGCTTGAAGAAAACCTAAAAGCCCGCCTAGCCAACCCCGACGCCCGGTTTTGATCTGCGCGGGGGTGTGATTTTAAAATTTACACCCCAACGCACAGGGGCCTTAATCTGTGCCAACCGACAGCACAACAATGGTTTCGTTGCGTTTACACCCCAACGCACAGGGGCCTTAATCCAATATGTTGTTAAATCCTTATGGCTAAACAAAAAAGAACCGTTCTGGTGTGAAAAATATGACCAACTATGGCTCATTCTAACACCTTTTTATTCTCTTTTTCTACAGTTTCTATGTACCGCTTGCCCATCTGTTGTAAATTTGAAGCGGCATTTACGTCCCGATCATGGACAACACCGCACTTAGGGCAATCCCATTTCTTTTCCGCTTTTAGCTCTTTGTTTAAATGGCGACACGCCGAACACGTCTTGGATGTATAGGCGGGGTTTACCTCTATGTAAGGGACACCTTCTCTATCGGCAGCGTTCTTTATGGCATCTCTTAGTTCAGATACAGCCCCCAAGAACCTTTGCGCACGCGCTTTATTAGACAGCTTGGTATCCTTATCCTTAGTCTCTGCAAATCGTGACAGGTCTATCTTTTCCAATACAATAAGTTTTCTTTGAGCCACCAGATCATAAGCGACCTGACGATAGAAGTGTTTGCGGTGCGTAAGCTGTTTTTTCCGTCTGTTATGTATTTCCCTATATTTGCGGCTANAGCTGCGCCACCATGTAAACACCTTGCGTGTGATTTCCTTCGGGAAAGTATCTGGCTCACGGTTGAGCCAAAGAGCAAACTTATAGGCTTTCTCATAGGACAATGTCACAAAGGATGGCCGCTTTGCCACAGACTGCCAAAGTTTGAACTTGGGGTGGTCATCCGGCAAAGGATTGGCCAACAGAAGCGGTGTAATTGCCTTTCCTAAATCAGTTGCCGCATCATCCAGCTCACTCTGTAAGTCTATAACGTGTTCAAGGGCCGATACCATTTTCAACGGCGCTTTAACTTCCAGTGGCGGTTGCACGGCATCATCGGTCATAACCGTAGCCACAAGGACTGTATCACCTGACCGCCTAAAGCCTATGTCGATACCGATTGTGCCGTTCAGTTTACTCGGTGGAATAACCTCACTAACTGGCACATTTATCGTCAAAACCAGATCGTACTTAAACTTATCGCCCACCCTTGTTCTAAGGATTTTGCCGTTCTGTATCTGGCAATCTGGCGGCAATGGCCTGTGATAAATCCAATCAAAATCGTGAAAGACTTTATTCGCCTTAGTTGCTCCCCCAGTGAGAACTGCCTTTACTCTAATGCGCGGTTTCTTTTTGCTATTATCTATCCCCTGAACCGCAAAGCCCATGAAACCTCTAAAACTTGCGGTCATAAATTCATCGACCGTTATGCCGTCCGTTTTAGAATCTCTGCGGCCGCACCTGAATTGAAAGTATCCAGTGCCATCAAATGGATGAAACCGCATGGTGGCATTGTCTTTGAAAGCCTTATCTCTGGCGGTTCTAAAGTTTGCGTGAATCTGATCCGCTGTGCGTCTATAGATACCGCAGTTTTTCACCGAGACCGCTTGTTTGCACTTGTTTCGGTAGGCTTCTTTCAAAGCCTTCTTGTCTATTTTTCCGTCAGCGTCTTTTCTGAGCGGCTTTAAGTCTGCACTTAAATTCTTTGATTCCTGAAAAAGCCTTTTTAAGGCGGCATACTCGGACTTCACTCTAGGCGTTTCACCAGTTTTACTACCATCTTCCATTCTTGCTTGTCTAAGAGCTTTTTTTTGGAGCGTTATACTTCTTTGCAGTGTATCAAACTCATCCATCTTTTCAGAGTAATGGATAGAAGCAGCACGTCTTGCGTCATCCCAGTTCTCACGGCTTTCCCGATGTAAAGCTACGAGGGTATTCCACAAGTTGTTGGCTCTGTGTAACTCTCCACCTTTTCCAATCACTGAGNCAGGCAGATACCCCACAGGGATAAGGCCATATTTATAGACGCGGGTGGTTGTAATGACTTGTTTNGGGCGAGCATAAAGAATTCCTTTATTCCCTAGGTTGTATCATACCTACGTGGAAAAGTCATTCACAAATGGTCCGCAATGATCGCCCATCACCCCCCGAAACGTACTCATAATTTATTTATCTTTTTGATATTTTTGTGGTATTAAAACAATCATTGGTAACGCGTATTAAGAGATGAGATATGAGGTTTTTAGCAACCTTTGAAATTACATGCAGCTTTGAGCGGTGGTTAAAGCTGGTGGATGATTTAAAGCCGCATATGGACAAGCACGGCTTGAAACTTATCACCGCGATGAGCAACGAAGATCAAACTCGGGTCTATGATCTTGGCGAGGCGGAAACCATGGCAGGGGTCGAGGCCTTTGTGACCGACCCGGAAGTGATGCAAATGCGCCGCGATGCGGGCGTTATTTTAGAAAGCCACGAAGTCATCACGGCGATCAGTGAGTATCATATCTTTTAGCCTGACTGGCCGAATGACCATCGCCGAAAGATGCCCTAAGANGATGCNGTTTATGTGTTTCCTTCCTGTGAGGCTTGTGCTTGCGGGCCCGATTATCCTTTTTCGAAAAACTGCAAGTAATGGATATGAGCAAACTGTGTATGGGCCGCGGCAATAAAGACTATGAAGACGTCGCCCGCCTAGGGTTCAGTTATTAGGCTGAAATTCTCAATTTGAAAAAATTCTTGCCAAACCGTTTTAATGTTGGGGATAGTAACATTTACATATCTTGACAAAGATTGGGGGGAAAAATGAAGACTGTATCGTGCTTTTGCGGACAATGCTCGCTTGAATTCAAACATGATCCAATGATGCATTTTATGTGTCATTGCGAAGATTGCGAATTTTTATTCAATGGTGCGTTTAGGGGATTTGCCTATACCGAAATTGATCTTGAACTATCAGGCCCGCATGACACCTATTCTTATGAAGGCGGCAGCGGCAATCTTTTGCATCTGACATTTTGTAAAAACTGCGGGATGAACCTCTATTCAAAGCCGGACCTCCTTGAGGGTCTGGTCTATGTTTTTGCCGGTCTCATGAAAGAACATTATACGTTTGAGCCAAAGGTTGAACTCTTTGCGCATAACCGTTTACCGTGGGTGACNCGGGCCGACAGCGTTGTGCAAAGCTATGACCATAATGGCACCATAGAGCGGGTCTCCGAGCTTTTGGAAAACATCGATCAAAGGGGATGANGCGNGNCTAAAAGGTCGTTCTGCCAACTTTGCTTAACGACCGACCTTGGATAACCTAATATGGGATCCTGNCCCCAAGCGAAAGGCATATGAAATGAAGTTCATCGTCAANGCATTATGGCAGCACGAAAGCCCAATAGATGAAGAAGCCTACCGGGACTATATGGTGGTTTTGAAATCCACATTGGATGCTGCGGACTATGTCGAGGAAACTATCTGGTATAAGATCGATGAAAAGACCCACGGCTCAGTTGCGATTTATAAATCCGAAGAGGCGTATCACGCTTTCCTTGAAAAAAACGAAATGCAGCGCGATTATGCAAAGGATGACCGAATGGTCACAATGATTGNAGAATATAAAGGACCTGCTTTTGCAGTGCAAAGTGATGTCGATTAAAACAATAACAATGCTTATCATTCTTACCGGCTTGGTGTCCTGCGGCACCGCCAAAGGTGTTTGGAACGGCGCCGGAGCCGTAATCAACGGCGTTTCCGAAGATGTCAAAGACATTGGTGATATGCTGCTCTAGGCGAATTTTTCGCTGCGAGACTATTCTGGCCTGCCCAAGGCCCGTCAAGAAATGGAGGCCAGGATGGTCAATATTGTCACTGTGGTAAAATACAAAGTCAAAGACGGNTANGAAGANGCNTTTGTTGCAGCCATCAATGACTATGATTATTCAAACTCGAACTTTATGCGGTTGATCGCGCTAGATGACAATCAATACGTCAGCATAATGGAATATGATGATATTGAAAAAACTGGCCAAGATGANGTGACNGGCCTCAGCTGGCTNGANCNGGTGGAACATATGCTTGNNTTTTTCNGCGAAAGCCGCACCGATGCCTATTCCGGCATCGTGATGTCAGAGTTCAGCAACGCNGATATTTTCAAATGAGATTTAGGTTTGCNAAAGCGGGCCGCGCACAGGTATAGTCNAGCTNNTAAATCAGTCGCTCNTTTNCGAGCCNAAAANACATAGGTATTGATCAATGCGCACNCTGCGATTTTNTGTGATCCTAGCNCTTATGGCAACGCTGGGGGCCTGCGGNACCACCAAAGGCGTGCTGGATGGAACTGGTTCAGTGCTTGAGGGCATGGCCGCNGATGTCAGAGCCGCGGGTGATTTGCTCTCTTAAGGCCACAGCCCACCCCTAGCGGGTGAATTTTTTGTGCTTAATCCGTTTGGGCTCAAGCGCATCGGCCCCAAGACGGCGCTTTTTATCTTCTTCATAGTCTTCAAAGTTGCCTTCAAACCACTCCACATGCGCTTCGCCTTCAAAGGCAAGGATATGGGTGCAGATGCGATCAAGGAAAAACCGGTCGTGGGATATGACCACGGCGCAGCCGGCAAAATCCACCAGCGCATCTTCAAGCGCGCGCAGAGTTTCCACATCAAGATCATTGGTCGGCTCATCGAGCAGCAACACATTGCCGCCCTCTTTCAAAAGCCGCGCCATATGCACCCGGTTGCGTTCCCCGCCGGACAGCAGACCGACCTTCTTTTGCTGATCCCCGCCTTTGAAGTTAAACGAAGAACAATAGGCGCGGGAATTGACCTGTGCATCGCCTAGCTCAATAATTTCAGCGCCGCCGGAAATGGCTTCCCAGACGGTTTCATCGGATTTTAGATCATCGCGCGACTGGTCCACATAAGAAAGCTGCACCGTATCGCCATAGCCGATTGATCCCGCATCAGGGGTTTCATGACCGGTGAGCATTTTGAAAAGGGTTGATTTACCTGCGCCGTTCGGACCAATCACGCCAACAATACCGCCGGGCGGCAATGCAAAGCTTAGGCCTTCGATTAACAGCTTGTCGCCCATTGCTTTTTGCAGACCGTCAATTTCAATCACCTTACCGCCGAGCCGCTGACCGTTTGGAATAACAATCTGGGCACGGGCAATTTTNTCCCGCTCAGATTGGCTTGCCAGCTCATTATAGGCATTGATCCGGGCTTTTTGCTTGGCTTGGCGCGCCTTTTGCCCCTGACGCATCCATTCCAATTCGCGCTCAAGGGTTTTCTGCTTGGACTTATCTTCACGCGCTTCTTGCGCAAGNCGNTTGGCCTTTTGCTCAAGCCAGCTTGAATAGTTGCCCTCATAAGGAACACCGCGTCCGCGGTCGAGTTCCAAGATCCAGCCGGTGATATCATCAAGGAAATACCGGTCGTGGGTCACGATTAGGATGGTGCCTTTATAGTCGATCAAATGCTGCTGCAGCCAAGCGATAGTTTCCGCATCCAGATGGTTNGTCGGTTCATCCAGCAGCAACATTTCCGGCGCTTCCAGCAGCAATTTACACAGCGCCACGCGGCGGCGTTCACCGCCTGACAGTGTCGCCACATCCGCATCATCGGGCGGACAGCGCAANGCCTCCATTGAGACATCTATCTGGCTGTCCAGATCCCACAGGTTTTCTGCGTCGATCTGATCTTGCANCTNCGCCATTTCNTCGGCGGTTTCATCNGAATAATTCATCGCCAACTCGTTATAGCGATCTAAAACAGCCTTTTTCTCGGCCACGCCCAGCATNACGTTTTCGCGCACATTCAAGCCGTCATCCAGATGCGGCTCTTGCGGCAGATAGCCCACCTTGGCGCCCTCGGCGGCCCAAGCTTCGCCGCTAAANTCCTTATCAAGGCCCGCCATGATTTTCATCANNGTGGATTTACCGGCGCCATTNACNCCNACAACNCCGATTTTCACCCCGGGCAAAAACGACAGCCGTATGTTTTCAAANCANTTCTTNCCNCCTGGATAGGTTTTTGAAACGCCNTCCATGTGATAGACATATTGATAGGAAGCCATNCGNGCACTCCGCCANAGGTGGGTTTTTCGNCTCAATAACGCTTTGCACGCCTCGGGGCAACGGTTTGACAGCGAAAACTATCATTGGCACGGTAGGATAATCGCTATGCCCCCATAAAGGTGTGGAACATCGGCTTTCTTTTCTCAATCAAGTTAGATAGATACAGCAANCGATAGAAGTGAACCAAGCAAGGAATAAGCGGCGCATGACGTCAAGGGTTGTTGGGCTTTTGGGGGGATCGTTTGATCCAGCGCATGCGGGTCATGTTGAAATTACCCGCACCGCATTGCGCCGGTTTGCCTTGGATCAACTGTGGTGGTTGGTCAGCCCCGGCAATCCCTTAAAGCCGCATGGCCCTGCCCCGATGCAGGACCGTATTGCGGCGGCCCGCGATCTGATCACCGATCCAAGGGTGAAGGTATCCTCTGTTGAAGCAGACCTCGGCACGCGGTACACCGCCGAAACCCTTGCTGCGCTTGCCGCCCGATACCCAAAAACNCGGTTCATTTGGCTGATGGGGGCGGATAATCTGATGCAGTTTGATCAATGGCAAGATTGGCAAAGCATCATTTCCACAACACCGCTTGGTATTCTGGCACGGCCCGGCCACCAGCTTGCGCCGCTCAAAGCCCGCGCTGCACGGATCTATCGCTGGGCACGCCTGCCAGCAGCCCAAAGCCGCCTGCTGGGGCACTATCAAGCGCCGTGCTGGTGCTATGTGGATATGCCGATGGTCGATCTATCCTCGACCGCGCTGCGCGCGCAAGCTTGGCCATCAGGATGCTGAGGGTCTAAGACAGATGAGCCAACGATTTAACAGACGCCAGATCGCGGCGCTGCTCACTGGGGCAGCTNTGGCAGGACCAGCTTGGGCCAGCGCGCCGCAAACATCGCTGCGCCCCAAAGCGCGGCCNCTGTTACCCGCCAAATCCCCAACCAGAGCGTTTTTTGAAAAATCCGGCTTGAAGGGCGAGCTTGGCTGCGCCGCTGCGGCACTGGCTGATGGGCGCCTGCTCACCACTGAAAACCAAACNCAAGGCTTTGCACCAGCGAGCGTGGCCAAAGCCATTACCGCCGCCTATGCGCTGTATCATCTGGGGGCAAATTACCAGTTTCGCACGCAGCTGATGATNACCGGCACGCTCAGCGAAGGCGTGCTTGATGGCNATCTTATACTCGCAGGCGGCGGCGACCCCACGTTGACCACAGACCGGCTGGCGGAACTTGCCAAGGCCTTGAAAACGGCCGGTGTCAATCAGGTTAACGGACGGTTTTTCTATCACCACGGCGGTTTTCCCACCGTGCATCAGATTGACCCCGATCAACCAGTTCACTTGGGGTATAATCCCTCGGTTGCTGGGCTTAATCTAAATTTCAACCGTGTATTTTTTGAATGGACGCGGCAAGGCCAAGCCTATGATTTCAAACTGGAAGCCCGTGATTTAAATTTCCGCCCCAAGGTCAATACCGTGCAAATGACCTCTGAACGCCGGGGGATGGAGGTGTTCAAATACACCCAAACCCCCGAGCTTGAAGCATGGTCGGTGGCCCGCAGCGCCTTGGGCAAAGGCGGCGGGCGCTGGTTGCCGCTGCGCCGCCCCGGGGCTTGTACGGCAGATGTCTTTCACAGTCTTGCGCGGTACTACAAAATTGATCTGCCAGTACCGCAAGAGGGCAGTCCAGAACCATCGCATCGACCGCTTTGCTATACAGACAGCGCAGAGCTGTCTGATATACTCGTTGATATGCTGAAAAACTCCGTCAACCTAACTGCGGAAGGTCTGGGCAGGGCAGCAACCCGTAAAGCCGGTGGGGATGCTTCGACACTGATAAGCTCGGCGCAACATATGCAAGAGTGGGCAGCGCAGAAGCTGGACATGGCAGATGCGCATTTTGTTGACCATTCCGGGCTCGGCGATCGGGCGCGGATCAAGGCGCTGGACATGGTGCGCGGTCTGGTGGCTGCGCAAAAGCTTATGCCGGATTTTCCGTCACTGCTTCGCCAGATCAAGCCGCGCGATACCCGCGGCAATTTAGACCGAAAATCCAAAGCGCTTATTCAGGCCAAAACCGGAACGTTGCATTTCGTCAGCGCGCTTGCCGGCTATGTCACCGAAGGGGTCGATACCCCCTATGCTTTTGCGATTTTCACCCAAAACCTTGATCGCCGCGCGCGGCTATCTATCTGGCAGCGTGAAAGCTCAAAAGCAGCTGAATATTGGAACCGAAGGGCACGCTATGTGCAGTATGTGCTGCTGGCCCGTTGGTCAAAACGCGGGTTATAGGGTTAAATGCCGCGCCCTAGCGCCGCGCTCGATCGCGGCCGCGTGCAGCCGGTCAATGGTCAACTGATAGCGCATTTCCTCCAATAGCCGCAGTTCCGGCTCGCGGATAATTCCATCGGCGGCGGCCACATCACAGCACAGGGCATAGGCGGTTTCATAAAGCTCTTTAGGCAGGTTGGTTTTGACCAACCCAAACAGCGCATCCAGACCGTCCTCTTGTTCGAAAAGGTCAAACACCACCTGCGACATGATATTGAGCCGGTCGATGTCGTATTGCGCAAAGATCGGCAGGTTATTGACGGTGGATTGAATTTTGACCAATTCAGCGGTCAGAATGTTTTCATCCGATGCTGAGACGGCCATCATCAACACCACAAGACAATCCTGCGGTGTCATCACATGGGAAGAATCCTGGGTCAAAATAGCCACCTTTGATAAAGTTTGTTGCAGTGCAGAATATTGACCTATGTTGCTGGTGGCAATAGTAAGCAGAGAAATGCGCCGGTTTTAGCGCAATAGTTTAATTCGGAGAATAAATATGTCTGATCTGCGCGACGCTGCGCTCAGCGCAAAAGCCTGGCCCTTTGAAGAGGCGCGGCGGGTGCTGAAACGCTATCAAAAAGCGCCGCCGGACAAGGGCTATGTGCTGTTTCANACCGGCTATGGGCCGTCGGGCCTNCCGCATATCGGNACCTTNGGGGAAGTTGCGCGCACCACAATGGTGATGCGGGCGTTTCGCGAAATTAGCGATATTCCAACCAAGCTGATTTGTTTTTCCGATGATCTGGACGGCATGCGCAAAGTGCCAGGCAATATCCCCNACCCCGAAAAGCTTGAGCCATATTTGCAAATGCCGCTCACTTCGGTGCCCGACCCGTTTGGCACCCNCGATAGTTTTGGGCATCACAACAACGCCATACTGNGANGGTTTCTAGACACTTTTGGCTTTGANTATGAGTTTTACTCGGCCACCGAATTTTACCGCTCGGGCCGGTTTGACAGCGTTTTAATNCGNGCNGCGGAAAAATANGACGAGATNATGCAGGTGATGCTTGCCAGCCTGCGCGAAGAGCGCCGTCAGAGCTATTCCATCTTCCTACCCATCCATCCCGACACCGGCCGCGTGCTTTATGTGCCGATGAAGCACGTAAACGCCGCCGAAGGAACGATCACGTTCGACGACGACGATGGCAACGAACACACGCTGCCGGTCACGGGCGGCAATGTTAAACTACAATGGAAGCCNGATTTNGGNGCCCGCTGGGCNGCNNTNGGCGTTGANTTTGAAATGTATGGCAANGANCATTCCACCAATACCGCCATCTATGATAAAATTTGCCGCATCCTTGGCCATCGCGCNCCCGAGCATTTTTCATATGAGCTGTTTCTGGATGAAAACGGGCATAANATTTCCAAAACNTCGGGCAATGGCGTGTCGATTGACGAATGGCTGACCTATGCCAATACCGAAAGCNTNTCNTATTTCATGTATCTTAAGCCNAAAACCGCAAAGCGGATGCATTTTGACGTCATCCCAAAAGCGATGGATGAGTATCAACAGCAGCTGCGCGCCTATGCAGGTCAAGATATCAAAGCAAAGCTGAATAATCCGGTGTTTCATATCCACGGCCATAATGTGCCNGCGCCGGATATGGTGGTGCCGTTTTCCATGCTGCTTAATCTTGCCTCGGTTGCGAATGTGGAAGAGAAAGATCAGCTTTGGGGTTTTATCAAACGCTACGCCCCNGAGGCTTCGGCCGAAACCCACCCCGGGCTTGATCAGGCGGCGGAATTTGCAGTTCGCTACTTTAATGATTTTGTCAAACCGGCCAAGGTATACCGCGCGCCTAGCGATCTTGAACGCGAAGCGCTAAACGATCTGCGCGATCAGCTTTTGGCCTACGACGGGCCAATGGAAGACGAAGCGCTACAAAGCCTTGTCTTTGCCTGCGGCCGCGAACGCTTTGATCCGCTGCGTGACTGGTTCAAAGCNATTTACGAGGTGCTGTTGGGGGCCAGCCAAGGGCCAAGGTTTGGCGGATTTATAGCCCTTTACGGGGTGACGGAAACAGCCGCGCTGATCGAGGCCGCACTGGCAGGTGACTTTATAAAAGACTAAACCGCTCATAAGCATCGGCAGACCAAAAATTGATTTTCACTGGCGGCGTTCTACCTCATGGTCATCAAAGAGGATGACGTGATGCGTATATTTGCAATTTTGTGGTTTATAGTAATATTGGGCTCTCCGCTTGCCGCCGGAGAAAAAGAGGACGTGCAAGCCATAATCAATGGCCAAATCGAAGCCTTTCAACAAGATGATTTTGTGGCCGCNTTTACCTATGCCAGCCCATCGATCCGCTCGATGTTTGGCACGCCTGAAAACTTTGGCAAAATGGTACAGCGCGGCTATCCCATGGTCTGGCGACCAAAAGATGTTCGGTTTCTGGATTTTGAAAGTACGCCTGCAGGGCTTATCCAGTCACNTCAAATCGTCGATCAATCCGGCAAAGTTCATTATCTGAGATATTTTGTGGTCAGTACCAGTAAAGGCTGGAAAATTTCAGGCGTGCAATTCATCAACCCTGCAGAGTTCAGCGCCTAACGCTACTGAGCAGCGTACGGAGCTATAATCAATCAGTAAGCAGGGCCGACTAGGCTGACGTGAAACCGTCAACNAAAGAGGCCCTGCATGAGCATATCAAGCTCCACTCTTCCCAATTTTTCACCCCCTGCGTTTAAAGCCGGCCTTGCCAATTGGTCAAGCGGCGATGGTACGTCTGGCTCGGAGAGCTATGGCGCAGTGTCCGAGGCTGCCTATGTGCCCAATGACAGCGATTTTTCCGGCTGCCTTGAGCTGATCAAAACCCGATNGGTGCAAAAATTGCGGGCTTTTGCTAAAACCCCGATGCGGCCGGAAACATATCTGCGGATAAGCACCCGGATCAAATCGGTGACCGGCAACCTGCCTGCAGTTCGGATTGCCGGATGGGCCGGCAACGATAGTGATGCTTGGGTCAGTGCTGCTACCCNAATNGGGCCGTCTGTGGCGCTCAGCGCAGCAGGAGAGGTGGTTGAAATTTCCGCCATTGTCGGGCCGGGACTGCGTGATGGGGTCGATATGGTGTGGGGCTCTGAGCCGACATACGGGCATTTCGGTCTTGATTTAACCGGTGCCAGTGGCGGCATTGTTCGAATTGACGACTTTGAAATCCAAGATGTCACCGGTCTGTTTCACCGCGAAATGATCAATGTGGTGGATGTGCGCGATTACGGCGCCTTGGGCGATGATCAAACTGACAATTACAACGCTTTTGTGGCCGCTGATCAGGTGGCAAACGGGCGTCAATTGCTNGTGCCCGAGGGAANCTATCACATCACNCGCGGCCTGTCACTCAGCGCACCAGTGCAAATTCAGGGGCAGCTTGTGATGCCGGATGATGCGCCTTTGGTGCTCAGCAAATCCTANAANCTGTCCACCTATATNGATGCGTTCAAATCAGAAGANCTGGCCTTTAAAAAGGCCTTTCAGGCGTTGCTTAACAGNGGCGATCACGACTCNCTTGATCTGAGCGGACGCAGCATTGCCGTTTCAGAACCGATTGATATGCANGCGGCNGTGNCCAACNGGACCGAATATGCCCAGCGCCGGGTGATCCGAAACGGTCAGTTTTATGCCCAAGGTGACACTGCATGGGAAAATGAAGTAGTCAATTCGGTTGCGACCTACAGTCAAAACACTCCGAAAGTTTTGAAAAATGTGGTGGATATTGCGAATATTCCGGTCGGTGCCTTGGTGGAAGGTCACGGTGTTGGGCGCGAAATTTACGTCAAATCGAAAAATGTTGCGGCGCAGGAAGTGACTTTATCCGAAGGACTTTTTGACGCGGATGGCACCCAGAATTTTAACTTTACGCGGTTTAAATATTTGCTGGGTTTCAGTGGCTTCGAAAAGCTGTCGAAGTTTTATTTGCAAAACATCGAATTTCAATGCAACAGCAAAGCCAGTGGGATAATGTTGGCGCGAACTGGGTATGTCTTTCATATCAAAGATTGTTTCATCACGAGGCCCAAATACCGCGGATTAACCTCAATTGGGACCGCCTGTCAGGGTATGCTGGTGGATCGCTGTCATTTTATGACTGCCGAACCGAATACAAAATCCCAAGACCGCATCAGTATAGCAATCAATGCCAATGGCAATGATGTTAAGCTGCGCGAAAACTGGGCCTCGCAGTTTCGCCATTTCGCCATACTCAGCGGATCTAACAATATCGTCAGCGGCAATCATTTCTATCAAGGTGATGGTGTAGCCAACGGTATCCGGCTTGCCGGGTTGGCCATGACCAAATCAAATACCGCCACCACTGTTGTTGGCAATTATGTGGACAATTGCTTTTTGGAATGGACCAATGAACATGATCCCACACCGGATTTCACCTCAGGTTTTGGCTTTTCCGCACTTTCCGTGAGCGACAATGTGTTTTTAAGCGGTAATGTCGCCGATTGGTTCGCATATCTTGTGGTAAAACCGTTTGGTAGCGGCCACGGGATTTCCAATCTATCGGTCAATGGCAATACCTTCCGCTCTATCAACGGCACCATCGACCGGGTGGAACGCATCGACACCAGCTATGCAGATATTGACCGCACCCGTTTGTGGCATATTCAGTTTATGGGGAATAATTTTAACAATATAAAAACCCGGAGCCAAAACCCTTTGCGCCTGAGCCACTCGCAAAATTCCGCCTCATCCGTCTGGTCTATTGAAACCGATGGGCAACTGCCCTTTGGCGGATATGCACGCGATGTCGAAGCGCTGGTGGCAAAAAGTGAAATAAAGTCTTCCTCAAATCAGAAAACCTATAACATGCCCTATGTGACTTTGGAAAAGGGCTCGGCAAGAGATCGTGTCAATCTGAACTGGCCCGAAGCCGTGAAAGGCAAGATGGGGATTAAAATCAGATGTGATCGCTGACCGCAGGCTCTGGTCAACAGCCCTGCAACCAAGTATAGCGCCACAGGCAGATATTAAGAGGCGCGTGATGACCGATCCCGACGAGCTGAGCAAAACGATCATCAAAGATCGTGCGGCACGCGGCCAGCCAATTTCCAAGCTGGGCTATTTTTGTGCGCCGTTTCGGCCTCAAAACGGATCGCTGTCGGATCAAGTGATCAAAGTCTATCGCAGCTTGGCCGACGTGGCCGCGCTTGATCGTTTGGCACAGGCGCACGATGACTATGTTATGCTTTTGCAACGCACTAAGGTTGGATTGCCGGAAACCGAATTTCACCTGCTTGATCTCGGCGGCCAGCGCACGCCGGTTGTGGTACAACAAGCCCTTGATGCGCGCAGCATGATGCGCCCGCAATTGATCGCCGCAGATCGGCAAAACGCCCTAAAGCTGCTGGCAGCTGCAGGCGACGTAATCGCCGGGTTCTGGAATGCGTTAGAAGAAAGTGATGGAAGGGTGGGATTTCATCCCTCAATCCGCAACTTTGCCATTGTGGACGGGCGGGCGATGTTTTTTGACACCTTTCCCCCGCTGATTGGTTATACGCGCGATGAGATGGGCGAAATGCTGTTGCAGTTTTCCGAAAAACGGCTGATGCGCTGGGTCGGGCCAATGCTTAAGCAAAAAGTCACTGGCATTCAGGATGAATGGTATTCACCGCCCGAAACTCTGGTCGGATTGGTCGGCAGCGCCTGCCGGCTGCGCCCCGATGACGCCGAAGCGTTTTTAAGCTGGGGGCGTGATTTTGCCCAAAGTCAAATGCCGCGCTGGTCGGACGCGGCGCTGGCCGGTCTAAAAAAGCCGCCGCGCCTGCCCGGATACTGGACGGGATTTCGCAAATTACTGGGATTGCAGGGCGAGCCTAATATTCAATGAATGCCCCTAGGGGCAAAGATGAACCGCTGTGTCCCAAGCCGCGCACCGTTCTGCCAAGGCAGGCGCAACCGCAGCATCGGTAAACATTGCTGAAAGCGCTTTGAGTGATGTGATCCGCACCGGAGCGCTGCGTTGGAATTTTGACTGATCCGCCACCAAAAATGTCTGCCGCGCCTGTTCAATGATGGTCTGGCTGACGCCCACCTCTTGCAGATCAAAATCCAGCAGATCCCCGGCCTCATCCAAGGCCGAACAGCCGATCACGGCATAATCCACTTTAAAGCGCTCAATGCTTTGCTGGGTCAATGTACCAACAAGCCCGCCATCTTTACGCCGTAGCACCCCGCCCGCCAGTATAATTTCGCAGCTGTTATTGGCCGCCAAAATAGACGCCACATTGATGTTATTGGTCACCACCATCAGATTGCTATGATCCAGCAGCGCCTTGGCCACCGCTTCGGTGGTAGTGCCAATGTTCAAAAACACCGAACAATCCGACGGTATATGCGCTGCACATTTTGCCGCAATAGAGGCCTTCGCCTCGGCATTCAGCTCGCGGCGCTGACTATAGGCGATATTCACCGTACCCGAGGCCACAATCGCGCCGCCATGCACCCGCTCTAACTGACCGGTTTCGGCCAGATCGCTGAGATCACGGCGGATAGTTTGAAGGCTGACGCCAAAATGCTCGGCCAACCCCTCAACCGTGACTTTGCCTTGGCTCTGGGCAATTTCAAGAATATCGGGATGGCGGAAGGTCTGTGACATGAAAGCTCCGGTTTTAAGTTAGACATCACACCCCGGCTCATCTGGTCAAGCGCAAACCGGCCGACAGCGCAGAAAAAGCGGCATTTTATGATCGTTTATGTTCGATATTGCGCTTTTTAGCTTTAAATCGAACAAAATCACGCGTATATGGACGTTAAACCGATTATTTTTATGTCAGCGTTGGCGCTAGTGCTTTGGCGGCCAATTTTCAAAAAGGAGCCAATCGTGGGCAAGCTTTCCAATACCGAACCCTATGATCTTTTTATCATTGGCGGAGGCATCAATGGCTGCGGCATTGCCCGCGATGCGGCGGGACGGGGCCTGCGTGTGATGCTGGCCGAAATGAATGACTTTGGCGGTGCCACGTCATCGGCCTCAACAAAACTATTTCATGGTGGGCTTCGGTATCTAGAGTATTTTGAATTTAATCTGGTGCGCAAAGCCCTGATTGAACGCGAGGTCCTGCTGAAAGCAATGCCGCATATCAGTTGGCCGATGCGCTTTGTTCTGCCGCTTTATAAAGGCATGAGGTTTGATTCCGAAACCCCCACCTCGCGGCTTTTAGTGCGGTTCATGCCATGGCTACGTGGGCGCAGACCCGCGTGGTTGATCCGTTTGGGGTTGTTTTTATACGACACGCTGGGGGGGCGCGACATTCTACCCGGCACGGCCACATTGGATTTGCACCGCGATCCGGTAGGCAAGCCGTTGCAGGAAAAATTTGCAAAAGGCTTTGAATATTCAGATTGCTGGATTGANGACAGCCGGTTGGTGTTGCTCAACGCCCGCGACGCCGAACAGCGCGGCGGTACCATGCGCAGCCGCAGCGCCGTTACCAAAGCCGAACGGGTGGGCGAGTTGTGGCACATTAGTTTCGAAGACAGCCAGAGCGGCACATCTGAGACCGTTCAGGCAAAGATGTTGGTCAATGCCGGTGGACCCTGGGTCGAAAACATCATTCATCAGACGGCGGGGATTAATTCATCCGAAGGCGTNCGTCTGGTGCGNGGCAGTCATATTGTCACCCGCAAACTCTTTGAACACGANAAAAGCTATTTCTTTCAAGGCAGTGATGGACGGATTATCTTTGCNATTCCCTATGAACAGGATTACACCCTGATCGGCACTACCGATCAGGATCATAGCGACCCCGATACCCGCCCCGAATGCAGCGCGGAAGAGCGTGATTATCTGCTGGNNTTTGCCTCGGAGTATTTTGCCAAACCCGTTACAAAAGAAGACGTGGTCTGGAGCTATTCCGGCGTGCGCCCGCTTTATGATGACGGGGCCAGTTCGGCCACGGCTGCCACCCGAGATTATGTACTGACGGTCAACCAACCGGATGGCACCGCGCCCATATTGAATGTCTTTGGCGGCAAAATCACCACCTACCGCAAACTGGCCGAAAATGCCTTGGTGGAAATCGCGCCATTTTTCCCCAACTTGCCGGGCCCGTGGACTGCGGGCGTGCCGCTACTGGGCGGTGATTTTGCAGTAAAAGATGTGCAAAAAAAGCTTGAACAGCTTGAAAAGGATTATCCGTTCTTAACCCCGCGTTGGGCGCAGCGGCTGCTTCGGGCTTATGGCACCGAGGCCTGGGACATGCTGGGCACAGCAAAAACTGCNGCNGATCTTGGGCGTGATTTCNGCGCCACCTTAACCGAGCAAGAACTGNGCTGGTCCATCGCCAACGAATATACCAAAACCACNGAGGACATGATCTGGCGGCGCTCAAANCTGGGGCTGCGCCTGTCGAAAGACGAGGTTGCAGACCTTGATAAGTTCTTTAGTGATCCTCNGGGCAAATCCAAAAAGACACCAAAACGCAAAGCAAAACCGGTTGCGCTCGATCAAGAAATCGGCTGAATTTACCGCANCAAATCTAAAAAGGTGCTGACATGACCCATATNCTCGCCATTGACCAAGGCACAACATCGAGCCGCGCGATCGTATTTGANCNGTCCATGACCCCGATTGCCAGCGCCCAAGAAGAGTTTGAACAGCATTTTCCCGCCAGCGGCTGGGTCGAACATGAGGCCGAAGACCTTTGGTNAACCACGATCTCGACCTGCCGCAAGGCGCTTGAAAGCGCAGGGCTAAGCGCAGGTGATATCGCCGCCATTGGCATTACCAACCAGCGCGAAACCACGGTGATCTGGGATAAAAACACCGGCCAAGCGATCCATAAGGCGATCGTCTGGCAAGACCGCCGCACAGCCGATATTTGCGAGGCCCTGCGCAGCGGCGGCCATGAGCCGATGTTCACCGCGCAAACCGGTCTTTTGCTCGATCCCTATTTTTCCGGCACCAAGGTGAAATGGATNCTCGANNCTGTTGAGGGCGCGCGGCAGAAAGCGGCCGATGGTGATCTGCTCTTTGGCACGGTCGACAGCTATCTGATCTGGCGGCTGACCAGCGGGCGCCTGCATGCTACCGACGCCACCAACGCCGCNCGCACGCTGCTTTATGATATCCACCGCGGCGCTTGGAGCCCCGAGATTTGCGNNNTGCTTGATATCCCCATGGCAATGCTGCCCGAGGTTAAGAACTGCGCCGATGATTTTGGTGAAACCGANGCGGCGCTCTTTGGCGGCGCAATCGCCATTCGCGGTGTCGCCGGCGATCAACAGGCGGCCACCGTGGGNCAGGCCTGTTTTNAACCCGGTATGTTGAAATCTACCTATGGGACGGGCTGTTTTGCGCTNCTGAATACNGGCNATGCGCCGGTGCAGTCACAAAACNGGCTGCTGACCACCATCGCCTATCAGCTGGATGGCAAGCCGACCTATGCGCTGGAAGGGTCAATCTTTATCGCCGGCGCTGTGGTGCAATGGCTGCGCGACGGGCTAAAAATCATCGGCACNGCNGCNGANACNCANGGCCTGGCCNAAACNGCCGATCCNNCGCAGGATTTGGTCATGGTGCCCGCCTTTACNGGCCTTGGCGCGCCCTATTGGAATGCAGAATGCCGCGGCGCGGTCTATGGGCTGACGCGCAATTCAGGCGCGCCAGAATTTGCCCGCGCGGCGCTGCAAAGCGTTGGGCTGCAAACCCGCGACCTGCTCGAAGCAATGCGCGCCGACGGGGCCGCAGGNGCGGGCGATGCGGTGCTGCGCGTGGATGGCGGCATGTCGGCAAGCAACTGGACCATGCANTATCTGGCCGATATTATCGGCGCGCCGGTGGACCGGCCCAAAGTGCTGGAAACCACCGCCATGGGGGCCGCGTGGCTGGCCGGCATGCATGTGGGCGTCTATCAGGGTCAGGCCGAATTTGCCGCCAACTGGGCGCTTGAGCGGCGCTTTACCCCCAAGATGGAAGAGCAAGAGCGCAGCGCTGCCTACACCCGCTGGAAATCCGCCGTCACGGCGACATTGACGGTGTAAGAGGTTTCGCAGAAACACGCGGTGCTTTGGGCTTAAATCCCGCAGTCGATGATGGCTTTGGCCAGAACCGGAATGGTTGCTGAATTCAGACCGGCGATGTTCAGCCGGCTGTCGCCCACCATATAAACCGCGTGTTTTTCGCGCAGCGCGTCCACTTTATCCGGTGTGGTGCCAAGGCGGGAAAACATCCCCCGATGCTCGGCCAGAAACCCAAAGCGGTCCGAACCAGAAAGGTGACGCAGCTCATCAGCCAGCTGTTGGCGCAGCCCCAGCATGGACAGACGCCCCTCTTCCAGCTCGGCCTGCCAGTCGGCGCGCAATTCTGCATCGCTGAGCACCATGGTCACCAGCCGCGCACCGTGGTCGGGC
>PBSX01000108.1 GCA_002726375.1 Marinovum sp. | reverse complement strand
AAAGGCCGCAGCCTGATGCTGGTGCGAAATGTTGGCCATTTAATGACCAATCCTGCCGTTTTGGACAGTGAAGGCCGCGAAATTGGCGAAGGCCTGCTGGATGCGCTAATCACCACGTTGATTGCGATACATGATCTTAAGCGCGATGGTGGCAATTCGCAGTGTGGGTCAATTTATGTGGTTAAACCGAAAATGCATGGCCCCGGTGAGGTTGCCTTTGCCGATCAGCTGTTCACGCAGGTCGAGGCAATTTTGGGCCTGCCCCAAAATACCGTGAAGCTGGGGATAATGGATGAAGAGCGGCGCACCTCGGTGAACCTAAAAGAATGCATCCGGGCGGCAAAAGCGCGAGTGGCCTTTATCAACACTGGATTTTTGGACCGCACGGGGGATGAGATACACACCAGTATGGAAGTGGGTGCCTTTCTGCCAAAAGCAGATATGAAATCCACCGCATGGATCAACTCTTATGAGGATCGCAATGTCGATATCGGTCTGGCCTGCGGATTGCAGGGCAAAGCCCAGATTGGCAAGGGCATGTGGGCTTTGCCGGATCAAATGGCCGATATGCTAAAGGCCAAGATCGGCCACCCGATGGCGGGCGCAAGCTGCGCTTGGGTGCCATCGCCCACCGCCGCAACCCTGCACGCAACCCATTATCACCAAGTTGATGTCAGCGCCGAGCAACAGCGTATTCAAGCGGCTGGACTGCGCGGTACGCTAAAGGATTTGCTGACCATTCCGGTGATGTCCGGCCAAAACCTGTCCGCAGCGCAAGTGCAAAGCGAAATCGAAAATAATGCCCAAGGCATATTAGGCTATGTGGTGCGCTGGGTGGATCAGGGGGTTGGCTGCTCGAAAGTGCCCGACATACATGATGTTGCCCTGATGGAAGATCGGGCCACCTGCCGCATCTCAAGTCAGGCTTTGTCCAATTGGCTGCACCACGGGGTGGTCACTGAGGCGCAGGTCATGGCCGCGTTGCGCAAGATGGCCGCCGTGGTGGATGCGCAAAATGTGGGTGATGCTGCCTATCGCCCGATGGCCCCTGGGTTTGACGGTCAAGCCTTTCAAGCGGCTTGCGATTTGGTATTCAAAGGTCGGATACAGCCCTCGGGTTATACCGAGCCGGTGCTACATGCCCGCCGCCTTGCGCTTAAATCCGCTTCTCTTTAGCCGTGTCGAGATCGCTTTAAACAGCGCGTATTTGATTTGCAAACACGGCTGCACCCTAGTTTTTTATTTGCGCTAAACTAAAGGTTGAAACCCATGCTAAATTTCAGCACAGTGTGGGGGTTGGTTTATCAGTTTTTATTTGGGTTTTCTTTGCTGCGGGCATTTTAATACGGATAACAGGAAGCTGGGTCTTTTTCGAACAGGTCAGGGATTTAGAGCGGCGGTCATAAAAGGCTCGCATTAGATCTGTCATTATTTCAAACGGGCTTCTGTTTTGCGTAGAATTTGATTTCTGCTTCGCATTTGCAAAAGGGTAAATTGATTTTTTTTATTACAGGTTTGGCATCGTTTTGGGCTAATTTTAGGTCTTATAGTTGGATTTTCGACCGCATCGCTCGGATTGGCCGAGAATCTGCGCGACAATGATATTTCGCGGTTGCTGACCTTTGGGCAAGTTGATGCCGCCCGCGAATTGCTTGAAGCCAGTGATCCATCGCCGGCAGACAGGCTATTTTTTGACGCGCGCCTGCTCAAATCACAAGCCAAGTTTACGGCTGCCATCGCGCTCTTTCGGCAGGTTTTGCAACTCGAGCCAAATCGCATGAATGCCCGGCGTGAGCTGGCGCATACACTATTGCTCAACCGCAACTTTGGGCCGGCAGAGTTTCATTTTAACCAGTTGCTGCGGATTGATGAAAACCCAAATATGCGGGATGGATATCGCCGGTTCCTCGCGATGATCCGGCGCGATAAACCTGTTGGGGTAAGTGGTTATTTTTCCATGCTATCCTCGACGAACGTTAATCGGGGCACAACCGAAACGTTTTTTCAGACCACAATAGGTGAGATGTTGATTGATGAAAGCTCTCAAGCAAAGTCTGGCTTCGGGCTTGTGGTGGCGTTATCAGGCTATGCGCGCCATTCATTGAGTAAGATCGAGCGGATGGCTGTAAATTGGGGTTTATCCACTACCCGCTATGAAACGGAAAACCTTAACAATCTGGATGGCAATTTAACGCTTGTTTATGAGCGCACAATTCGCACGGGACGATGGTTCATAAGCCCCTACTATCGCAAAATATGGCGCGCCGAAAATGCATCCCAGCAGCATCGGGGGCTACGCCTGGGAGTGGGCAGCCGGCTTACTCTTCGAGACCAACTGGATGTGAGCTTGGTGCGCGAACGGCGCATCTATTCCAGCCAANCTCATCTTGATGGCCCGTTTGCCAGCGNGTCGCTGAATTTTAGCCGCCAGCTGAACCCGTCTCGGTCGCTTCAACTTGGCATNGGCGGCGACCGTAGCAGCCNCCAGTCCGAACATCTTCGCTATGTCGGCTCCAAACTGTCATTTGGTTTNAAGCAAGACTGGCAGGGTGGGTTACAAACTGGTTTCGGACTAGAGCTTGGGCAGCGTGATTTTATTGGCAATTACCCGCTCACGGATACTCCGAGAGCGGATGATTTTCGCCGGTTAAGTGCCACCTTGCAACATACTCGTATCGAATTTTCCGGATTTATGCCCAGCCTGTCCTGTTCGCATCAAATCAACCGATCAAATATAGTTTTTTATGACTATAAGGTTTCTGAATGCCGGATTACTATTTCCCGTAATTTCTAAAACACGCTTGTTGGCATAATTTCGCGNGAAATTCAGCCGNCGGCTTTTCCGAGAAGACTAGATATTGAGTTTTTCTTTTGTTTGGGTATGTTTAGCGCATATCCTTGATTGAGGTTTTTGTTTTGCGTCCAGTTGTTGGAATTATTTCAAATCACTATTTGCTCAATGAGCAATATCCGGTCCATGCCTCGGGCACAATGAACGGGGATGCTGTTGCGCATGTCTCCGATTGTATCCCTCTGATTATTCCCACGGACCCTGCGCAGGTGACAATCGAAGAATTGATGGCAACCTGCGATGGTTTTGTGTTCACTGGGGGGCGGCCGAATGTCCATCCCGAAGAATACGGCGAAGCGGCAACCGAAGCGCATGGCGAATTTGATCGCGACCGCGATGCATTGGCTTTGGCTTTGATCCGCAGCTGTGTAGAAATTGGTCAGCCGGTTTTGGGAATCTGTCGCGGTTTTCAAGAGGTGGCTGTGGCGATGGGATGTTCTTTGCACCCTGAAATCCGCGATTTGCCGGATCGGATGAACCACCGGATGCCGCCAGATGGCACTCTGGCNGAAAAATTTGAACTGCGGCATGCGGTGAAGCTCAACCAAGGNGGTCCGTTTCATAAGCTGTTTGGGGCCACAGAAGTGATGACAAATACGCTGCATGGACAGGGCATTAAAGACGTGAGCGATCGCATCGTCGTTGACGGTTGGGCCGATGACGGCACCATTGAAGCGATCTATGTCAAAGATGTGCCGGGCTTTACGCTTTCCGTGCAGTGGCATCCGGAATGGGACGCGGCTAATGATCCGGTATCTCGGCCTTTGTTTGCAGCCTTTGGTCAGGCGGTGCGCGCCTGGTCTGATGGCAAAACAATCCGCCATTTNCAATCGGCATAAGTTTTAAAANAACTCACTCANTGGCCAGTTTATAAACCCTGACCTCGACCAAAGCGGTNAATGGGACATCCAGNATCCGCATGGCTGATAATGACAGTTGGCTGCCGCTGGCNGCCTCAAGTGGTATCAGTGTTAAGTTGACTGTAGTGCCTGTNGCAGCACTGCTAATTCTACCCTTGGTTTCTACATCAACCAATGCGGTTTTGAGCCAGAAACCGGTTTGGGCCGGATTGCCCAGTGCCGCAACGGTGACCCCAAGCAGGGTGCNGGCACTATTTTGGGCGGTGTCGGCCGCGGCGGCGCGTTCGNTATCAGTGGCCACATCCAGTTGATTGGCCGGGGTTGGCGTGCCTGTCCCCAAGATTTCGGGGGTCACCGCTGCGGACTGTTTTGCGGCGGCTGGCGCAGGCGGGGCCGGTGCTTTGACCGCTGAACACCCAATCAAAANTCCAAATCCAATGATGCTAAGGTATTTATGTCGCATCCATCCCTCTTATTCTTGATCGGTACTAAAATATTGAACCGATACTTGCCCTTGGCTTGACATAAGCATAGCATAGCAGCGATGAACACACCTTTGATAGACCCCTTTCACCGCGCGATTAATTATTTGCGGATTTCAGTCACAGATCGCTGTGACTTTCGCTGTGTCTATTGCATGTCNGANGCGATGCAGTTTTTACCCAAGAAAAAGCTTCTGACGCTCGAAGAACTGGACCGTATGTGTTCAACCTTTGTCCGGCTTGGGGTTGAAAAGCTGCGCATCACCGGCGGCGAGCCTTTGGTGCGGCGTGATATCATGAGCTTTTTTCAATCCATGTCGCGGCACCTTGAAAGCGGTGAATTGAAAGAGCTAACGNTGACCACAAATGGCTCGCAGTTGCACCGCTTTGCCGATCAGCTGTTCGCTGCCGGTGTGCGGCGGATCAATATTTCGCTTGATACACTTGATGAAGNNAAATTTGCTAAAGTGACCCGCTGGGGCCGTCTGCCACAGGTATTGAGGGGCATTGATGCTGCGCAAAATGCCGGATTGAGGGTCAAGATCAATACGGTCGCATTGAAGGGCTTTAACGAAGATGAGCTGTTTTCGCTGACCGAATGGTGCGCAAGCCGCGATATGGATCTTACGTTTATCGAGGTTATGCCGATGGGGGATTTGGAAGGTGAGNATCGGATTNGCCAATATTGGCCCCTCACGGAATTACGTGNAAAGCTGGCGCAGCAGTATACGCTNAGCGATCTTGATGAGCGCAGCNGCGGACCNGCGCGCTATGTTAAGCTTGCAGAAAGCGGCCAAAAGATCGGCTTTATCACGCCGCTGACGCATAACTTTTGCGAAAGCTGCAANCGCGTTCGACTAACCTGCACTGGCGAACTTTATATGTGCTTGGGGCAAGAGGGTAAGGCCGATTTGCGGATGCCTTTACGCGATCATCCAAATGATGACAGACCACTTGAAAACGCCATAAGGCAGGCCATCGGGCGCAAACCCAAAGGCCATGACTTTGACTATTCGCGGCAGGAAATAGCCGGACAGATGTCGCGCCATATGAGCCACACGGGTGGCTAATCCATTTTTCGATTGACGCAAGAACAAGGGTCAAAATAGCTCGTGTGGCAAAACCCAATCAGAACTCAGCGCTGCATCGCGGTAGAGGCCGAACAGCAAACAAATAGGCCCGCGTTTTTACTGTGCGCACAGGAGCGCATATAATGCGCGACCGCTCTTTCGTAATTGCTCTTTATTTGATGCTGGCGCGGGTCTCGAGCCCGCTGTTTCGGTTGGCGCAAAACCGTCGGCTTCGTCGGGGAAAAGAAGATCCGCTGCGGCAAAACGAACAATGGGGCAGGGCGCGCCATGTGCGGCCCAAAGAGGGCCGGCTGGTTTGGTTTCATGCGGCCAGCATAGGGGAAACCCAGTCAATTCTGGGTATCGCCGAGCAACTTTTGGCCCAGGACACGCAAACCCATGTATTGATTACATCGGTTACGGTGTCTTCGGCCAATTTGCTAGAGCATTCCACGCACGACCGATTGATGCACCAGTTTGCGCCCTATGACTGCTATAGGCCTGTTTGCCGGTTCCTTGATCATTGGCGGCCCGATTTGGCGATTTGGGTCGAAAGTGAGCTCTGGCCGCAACTGATTTGCGAAACCCGCCGCCGCGCAATTCCAATGGCATTGATTAATTGCCGCATTTCGGAAAATACCAGCCGGCGTTGGCAGCACTGGCCAAAGGCGATGTATAATTTGCTTAGCGCATTTGATGCTATCCTGGTGCAATCGGAAACCACCCTAAAGCAAATTGGCAACTTGGGCGTGGCGTCCAAGAAATTGACCCTTAGCGGGTCAACCAAAGAAGATGCCGCTCTGCCAAATGCTGATCCAGCCGAATTGGGCGCTCTGCAGGCTGCAAAAGGTGACAAATTTGTTTGGCTGGCCAGTTCGACGCATCCGGGGGAGGATGCAGCCCTTATCGAGGCACATAAAAACGCATTTAAACAACAAGAGGCCTTGATGATGATTGCGCCGCGTCATCCCGAGCGTGGGGCTGAGATTGCCGCTTTGGCGCGTGCGCGGGGATTTAAAGTTGCGCTGCGATCTGCGAACGACGGTTTTAACACTGATGCTGATATCTACATTGCCGATACCCTTGGCGAAATGGGGCTGTGGTACCGGCTTGCCGATGCCGCTTTTATTGCCGGATCCCTGTCTGATCATGGTGGCCATAACCCGTTTGAACCTGCGCTGCTGGACTGTCCGATTATCCATGGGCCGATTGATTATAATTTTCGGGAAATCTATGCCCGTTTGCAAGCTGCAGAAGGGGCAATTGCCGCAGGGACATCGGGTGATATTGCTGCCGCGTTGATCGCGCTAAAAGACCCGAAACGGCGCGCCCAATTGGCCGAAAACGCCCGGGCATGCCTGCGCACAGGTGGGGCGGCAACCCACCTGACCATAGAAAAAATTACTCAGTTGTTGGACCGTGGGCCGCGGTAGAAATCCCAAAGAAAACGGTGTTTTGCACGCTAGGCGGTTGTTTCGCAGCAACAAGACTTTATAAGCAAAATAAAGCAACCAAACTGTATGGACCATGCGCGTCAGTTTATCATCTTTTCTAGACCTGCTTAGCGGCGCTTTGGCGATCGGCACTATCAAGCTTTTCAAGCTGCTGCCCTTTGGTCTGCGCCGCCAGCTGTTTGGCGGGCTATTCGCCACCCTTGTGGCGCCGCTTTTGGGGTATCGTCGGCGCATCCGCAGCAATTTACAGCTTGCATGCCCAGAGATCGGCGCGGCCGAACGAGAAAAATTGATAAAGTCCACCAGCCGCAATATTGGCAAAACGATTATCGAGTTGTTTTCCCCCAAAGATGTTGTTGCCTTGGCCAAGAAAACCAAAATCGAAGGCCCGGGGCTTGCGACCCTTGAACAAGCGGCAAAAGAGGGGCGCAGCGTGATTTGTGTGTCTGGTCATTTTGGCAATTATGATGTTGCGCGGGCNGCTTTGATTGCGCAGGGTTTCCATCTGGGCGCTNTNTACCGGCGGCTTAATAACAAAGCCTTTCATCGCTATTATTTCGACAATATCACCACAACCGGAACACCAATGTTTGAACGCGGCCGCCCCGGTCTTGGTGATATGGTTCGGCATATTAAAAACGGCAATCCTTTGGCGATTCTAATTGATCAGCATATGGATGATGGTGCTGCTTTGCAGTTTTTTGGACAGACCGCCTANACCGCTTTGTCAGCCGCNCAGATGGCCCTTAAAAATGATGCAGAACTGGTGCCGTTTTATGCAATCCGCCAGTCAACAGGAGCGCCATTTCGGATTGTATTAGAGGCCCCGATAACGCGGGGCAGCGCTGAGACAATGACCCAGGCTTTAAACGACAGCCTAGAGGCAAGAGTGCGCGCGAATATGGATCAATGGCTGTGGAGCCACAAACGCTGGAAAGCGCCGAGGAAAAGCCAATAACTTTATGTGGCTCTGTGAACCCTATAAAACCAATTGTGCTTTCACCCCGATAAAGCTAATCAAACAGAGCAACTAAAAACAGTCGGATAAAGCGTTTATGGTCAAAATTCTTAATAGGTTGGTGATGGCTGAAAAACGCCTTAGGGCCACCTATAANGTTGCGCCGGATACCCCCGAAAACCGCCGCAAGGCCGCGATATACATGCTTTGGTTTGATCATGAGGTGCTGCGCAAAAGATGGACCAACTTGGATCAAATCGCACCAGGTGTTTTTCGGTCGAACCAGCCGACATTCGAGCGGTTAGAAAAACTTAAAGCGCAAGGTATAAACGATGTCGTAAATTTACGCGGTAAGAGCGAGGCGGCCCATTACCTGATTGAAAAAGAGCGCTGTCAAGCATTGGATTTGAGGCTTCACAACATATCTTTGCAGGCGCGGCGCGCGCCTGAAAAACAACATCTGCAAGAGCTTATCAGGCTCTTTCAACAACTGGATAAACCCTTTTTAATGCACTGNAAATCTGGCTCAGATCGCGCTGGGCTGGCCAGCGTGATGTATATGCTGACCCAAGCCGGTGAAAGCATAGCTGCCGCCAAGCGTATGCTTTCCTTTCGGTTCTTGCACTTAAAGCTCACCAAAACTGGGGTTCTTGATTATTTGCTGCATAAATATGAGCGTGAATATGATGAAAAAGGTATGAGTTTCGAGCGTTGGATTGAGACGCATTATGACCCGGACGTCATCAACCAAGAATGGTCGTCAATGTCAGCATTTGAGCGNTGGAGGACCCTGAGNTAGCTCTTTGTTATGAGNGGCCCTGCTCGCTGCTGTCATGCGACAGCCCCGCTGCCGCGATAACAGACAGAGTGGCAAAGAAATAGGCCGTCAAATCGTGAAAGAGCAGCACATTGCTCATCCCGCAGCCAATCATNGAAAGCGTCAAGATGCTGGCGAAATAAAGCTCTGATCCAAAGCGCTGTTTTGCATATTTCCACGCCAAAACCACTGGGGCAAGCAAAACGCTGGAAACAGCACAAAGGCCAAATATGCCGGCAGCCACCGCATGNTTGAGAAAGANATTATGTGCATGGCTNTNGTCTATGTNGATACCAGTGGGAAAATGGGCTGTTATGGCCGTGAACCGAGCATGTGGGCCGAATCCAAAAAGCCAATTGCCGGAAAAGGCTTCCCAAGCCGCCCCATACATAACTAGGCGCAAATATGTTGAGTTATCATAATTTTGTCCCTCTTGCAGCGTGGTCAATCCGTTGATCAAGCGCTCTAACGCGCTTGCNGCCATCGGCCAAAGCAANATACCGCCCCCCACAATTACAGCGGCAAAAACCAAGTTTGCTGGACGAAAAATTTTCTTGGAGCGGATGTNAAACCAGGCCCCNANGCCGATGGGTGCAAGCAACANCCCNAAGGTTAGAAACGGCCCGCGTGCTTCGCTCCAAAATGCTACAATTGTAACCCCAATTAGAAATGCAGCTAAAGAAACCACTTTACCAAAGGATGATTTTTGCCACCACCCAAGAAAACTTAACCCGCAAAGCGTAATCATAATTGCCCCAAACGGCAGAGNATTTCCGGCAAATAGTCGCAAGCGACCGTTCACAGATGNGTGATNGAGTANACNTTTTCNNAGCACCTGAAAATCGATCTGAAAATGCCAAAGCATCAATGCCCCTAGATACATGGCAATAACTGAGAANGCNGCGATATCGCCAATCTTTTGGCTCTCAACCTGNAGCCACTTTGGATCTGAAAATATAGCGGCNAACCCCAAAATNAAAACTGGCGAAGCTGGAGATAAGCCATCCAAAGTTTGCCATAAANTGGCGTCACTNATAAGGCCCGCGGCGAAAAGCAGGGTAAAATATCCGATGAAAATNNCCCCGAGTGTCTTTAGTGGGTCCCAAGGGCGCCGATGATGTCCTNCTTTTATCCCCACNGCAATTAATATCGCAATNATGATTGCTGAAAAAAGCTCGGAAAAAGGACCAAACAGGGGTGCCATTAGGCATAAAATCAGCAATATAAAACCGGTGCGCTGCATCATCATAAATAGGCTCTCTGAACGCTAAGCTTGGTATTTCCAACTGCGGCGTCAGTGCTTTGGAAAGTTGGTAAACTGCCTGTGGCGGNCGGGAATGAAGTTGATGTTTTTACGCNAAAATCTGCCAACCAAGTCGGGCTATATAAAGAGCACAGCTCAAGTGCCATGTATGGCCTCATTCGTCACATTCTAAGCGTGCCTACAGAGATTTAGAGACACGTTCAAGCGCAATAGTGATATCAAGTTTATTTGTGCAATCAGGACAGTCCAGGATTGTCAAAAAAAAGCCGGGTCAATTGACCCGGCAGTAACAGTGTATCTCTAGGAGGAAACAACACTTGCCACCTTGCTACGTTCGGGAATCATGAAACACCAGCGATACAGAGCGCCCAGCATAAATTTTTCAGCCTTGTGATGAGAAATTAGGCAGATTTGACGCTGTTTTAAGCTGAAACAAAAGTCACTTTAATTTTTTTTGATACTTGTAAAATGGAATTATCCACTTGGCCGTAGAAATTTTGCATACCGAGTTTTAAGGCCAATTTGATGACTTGATTTTCTTTCATCTTGTTCAACCGGATGCCTTTTCAATCTCAAAAGAAGATAGGAAAAAGTGTTAAATCAGCATGTTGCATGCCCATCGTGCCGTAGAACGAAAGTGATTATATTGACCCAGTGGGATATTTTTAGTCATATAGAGCGGAAGATAAGCAGCAAGCGTTTGGGAAACTGACGTTATCGTGACGGCCGATTGGTGATGAATAAGGATTGAGGGCTCACATCTTTTGTGAACCAATTGTGACCAATTTGCTTGCAGCGATTTTTGTGTGCTGTCGGAATAGTTGTATCGGGTAAAAGGTTCAAAATATGGGCTATGCGCAATTTCAAAATCGGGTGCTTGAGGTCCTAGAACCGGGGCGCTCGGGTGACTGGGCAAGCAAGTTTTGTGATTATTTTATAGCTGCCTTGGTGGTTTTGAATATTTTGGCTGTTACGCTTGAGTCGGTTAGTGATTTTTCGGTCAATTACGCGCGCCAGTTTTATATTGTCGAATCATTTAGTGTGGTTATTTTCTCGGTGGAATATCTGATGCGGGTCTGGGCTAGTGCCGCAAAACAAGACAGCCACGGGCGAATTTTTGGCAGTGCGCGGTTGGGTTATATTTTTAGCTTCAGCGGGCTGATTGACCTGGTTTCAATCCTGCCGTTTTATCTTCAGGCGCTGTTTCCGGGACTTGATCTTAGGGTTCTACGCACCCTGCGCTTGCTGCGCATCTTTAAACTGTCGCATTATAACACTGCGATCGAAGATTTATTCAGCGCCATTTATGAAGAGCGCAAATCCTTCATTGCTGCGTTTTACTTGCTGATTATTGCCTTTGTGCTGACCTCTTCCCTGATTTATTTTGCCGAGCACCGCGCACAGCCGGTTGAGTTTGCCTCGATACCCGATGCGATGTATTGGTCGCTGATCACATTGACCACTGTAGGCTACGGCGATGTCAGCCCGGTGACGTGGATCGGCAAGGTGATATCGGTGATTACCGCTTTGATGGGCGTGTCGGTTGTGGCCTTGCTCACTGGTATTATTGCCAACGCCTTCAGCAATCAAATCACCCGCCGGAAGCTGATTTTTGAAGATCAAATCCGCGAAGCGATGGAAGACGGGGTTGTGGATGCGATCGAAACGCGCTCGCTCGAAGAATTGCGCAAAGAGTTTGGCCTGTCGAAACAACAGGCCAATGCGTTGATGCGCCATGTTCAGCGGGAAAAAAAGGATAGAGACCCTTAGACGCGATTTATATCGCCGCGCAAATAGTCAAACTTATATTCCACTGTTGTTGAATGACTGTAGTGGTGGCGGAAACAACTTTATGTCTGATGCTCAACGCGTGTAGATATGCCGTTACTCGTGGGACATTTCCCTTAAGCTCCCAATATTGGGAAGAAGGAGATGTTTATGAACAAAGATCGACGCTTATGGGTCCAAATAGCGTGAATTGCTAAGAGAAGGTTTCTGGCTCATCGTAACCACCAAGGAGTGGACATGAGACAGACAACTGGCGCGACTTATGCAGAAATATCTACACCTCTTGGCGACAGAACCGTTCGTTTCCGTAGGCTTTAGAACCCCTAGCTTACGACGAATTTTGCGTTGATCACTGGTCATTGGACACTTCTGAAAGGGCAGATGCCAATGTAATCAGAGAATACCTAACAGAATTTGGGCTGGTTTAAAAAAGTATAGAACTCAAGCTAACAAATGTTTGGGTCGGAACAGCCTTGGGTTCAGTAGTCAGTGGTTTGAACATAATGCGAACATTCGCAAGGATCATGGATTGAACAAGAATACAACCTTTATGGTCATCCCGGAAGTCTGGGCAGGTCGTTTTGGGTACGAGCTTTATAACCAAGGTTTTAAATACGCGATTTATGTGCAGAACGCGTATTATCTCGATGCTGCATTGAAATGGGGTCACAGCTCGGAACAGGTCAAGCAGGTCTATGAAAACGCTGAGCTTATTCTATCCATCTCACGCGATACATCTGCAATGGTATCGATGATCTATCCCGGCCTTGATAAGAAAAAAATTATCAACATACTGCCGCATGTCAGCGACGAATTTGCACCGGGCAGGAAGGAAAAAATTATTTCCTATATGCCGCGCAAACTACCGACCCACAGCAAGCGTATGGCGTTTTTCATTAAGGAGTATCTGCCGGAGGATTGGAAACTCGTTCCGATTGAAAAAATGAGCGCCCCTGAGACCGCCGCGATTATGGCCAAATCCAGTATTTTTCTATCTTTCAGCGACATAGAAGGCATAGGCTTGCCACCGTTGGAGGCGGCTCTCTCGGGTGCGGTGGTGGTTGGATATACGGGGCAGGGTGGTCGGGAATATTTTAAGAAACCCAATTTTGCCCTGGTTCAAAATGGTGATTTCCGAACCTTTACGCAAACAATATCTGACGCGATTAAAGCCGTCGATGAAGGTCTTTTAGAGTGTAAAGAGTTTGAGGCGGGGCGCGTCGCACTGGCGAAAAAATACAGCCGGGATAAAGAGCGTGCTCGGCTTGCGGATTTTGTAAGTCGGGTGCCGATGAGTGAGTGAAGATCCGGCTTAGGTCGCACCGGCCTAAGTTCTTGGCATAGCGATTAGGACTAAAGGCGGTCAGCCCGACATGTTGATGGCCAAAGGCATTATAGATGCCCATTGTGGTAAAAAAACAAAAACAACATCTTACTCCGCCTTGACTGATTGTTTGTGAAGAAGGATTTAATTTAATTTCGCCGTTTTTACCAATCTATTCATCACTGAGGTTGCTACGCGAGACAATTGGGTTTTCTTAATATCTTCCAAATTGTGAAAATCATTGCCTACGACCACTAACCCTAACATTCCCATGTTACCATGTGGCGTACACTGATATAAATAAATTCCAGGAACTTCAAAAACAACAGAGTGAAACGCGTCTATTTCTGACTTTGCTGGAAGCGCGTCCATTTTTGGACCTGCGAGAAACTCTACATTATGCCCCTTACTTTTTGGAAACCATTCTATAGTGTCTCCTATGTCGATATGTGCAACTTCAATGCTGTATGAGTCATACTCTGTAAAATTAATTTGAATAGTGCCAGCGGCAGCAAGGTTGGTATTAATTAAAAGGGTGAAAATAGAGAAAAAAGACAGTAAATAGTACATAGTTTGAAACCTTAAAATGAGATGACGATCCATTATGTTGGCGCTAGGTCGAGTTATAAATGTAAAGTAGGTGCTGGGAAGTAAATAACCATCACTCTGATATAATATTGATGGGAAGTATTTGAAAATTATTTTAATTATTTAAATGATCTCGAAATAGTAGTTTTAATAATAGCCTCTATTTCATTGATTATTAGAAAGGGAGTTTTTTCATAAATTACAAAAATTTTTATTTTATCTTTAGTTTTCACATAAATATAATGCCCGGTCTCCTCTCCTTCACTTTTTCCAGATACTACGAGTTCAAACTATTCATAGAGACATCAACATTTGCAAAAATGAAAAACTGCTCAAACTTACTCCACCGTCACAGATTTCGCGAGGTTTCGCGGTTGATCGACGTCTGTGCCTTTGGCAACAGCGGTGAAATAGGCGAGCATTTGCGCCGGAATGGCATAGACTATTGGGGCAATAATATCATGGCATTCCGGCATTTTGACGCCTTGCCATATGCCCTCTCCTGCCTGCGACACACCTTCTTGGTCAGATAAAAGGATGACCCGGCCCTTGCGCGCCATAACCTCTTGGACGTTCGAGAT
>PBSX01000107.1 GCA_002726375.1 Marinovum sp. | reverse complement strand
TCTCTTTGGCTTTGGCCGCAATCATTGTCTTGCCTGCGCTTGAGCGATTTGGGTATCAACCGGGGATGACAAACACCCAAAGCGGGCTACTTGCTTTGTCGATGGGCTATGCCGCTGTGCCCTGTATTTTGAAACTAGGTGCCATTTGGGTGCTGTTGCGGTTGCAGCTTGGGGATGAAACATGATGAAGAACTGGGCTGGAAAACGCTATTGGCTGGTGGGCGCAAGCGAAGGGCTGGGGGCATCTTTGGCCAAAGAAATGAGCACTCAGGGAGCCGAACTTATTCTCTCTGCAAGAAATGAGGAAAAGCTCGCGGCGGTCGCACAAGGACTTGCCAATAAGGCAACTGTGTTGCCTTGTGATGTGGGATCACAGGAAAGTGTCGACAAAGCAGTGTCGGCACTGGGAAAAATTGACGGGATTGTTTTTTTGGCGGCCGCGTACTGGCCGGTGTCAGCCCAGAACTGGGATAATGACAAATGCGCGGAAATGGCGAATGTAAATTTCCTTGGGGCCTGCCGGGTATTAGGCCCTGTTGTCGCGCAATTCACAAAGGCCAATAGTGGCCATATTGTCATCACAGGTACGATTGCCGGCGTGCGCGGCCTGCCGTCGTCTATTGGCTATACGGCATCTAAGGCAGGGCTGATGACATTGGCGGAATGCATGAAAATCGATTTGCAGCATACAAATATCAAGCTACAATTGATAAATCCTGGGTTTATTGAAACAAAGGCATCAGCCCGCAACAGCTTCAAGCTAACTGACGCAATGACGCCGGAATTTGCTGCACGTGAAATGTTAAAATTCATGTCCAAAAAAGGATTTTCTTACAACTATCCAAAAACAATTTTCACACTGTTCATTCGAGCGCTCCAGTTCATGCCAAGCGCGATACATTACAAAGTCTGGAGCTCTTTCGTTAAACCCCGTTGACGCCCAATATGGCGCATTGGTCTAATAGTTTTGTCCAATCAAGCTCTGATATGATCGACAACCTCTAAATGCTGGGCAAGCTTTTGGATATCCCCCAGCCAGCCACTTACCAAATCGGCGGCACTGGGCGCGGCATGCACTCCGGCGTCAATTTGACCGCCCAAAACGGCGTGGATTGCATAGGACACCGGATAGGATACCAGCCGCGCCATGGCGGTTGATTGTGCATCGCCCCAAGCGTCCATCACATAGGTTTTATGCCATACTGTCTCTTCGCCGTGCTCGGCCTTTAGGCTGACGCATAAAACAACACGGTCCGGCTCGCCCTCATCATAGGCATTTTCCGACCAGAACTGATCTGACATCTCTTTCAGACGCGCTTCACCAGCCTCTCCAGAAAGGGTTTCAATTTCGGCAAAAACATCTGCCCACGCCTCGGTCCAGCCGTTAAGCCGCAGGGTGCCGCGCACAAACTCTTTGACCTTCCAGCTCGGATCAAAGTGATATTGCGCCATAAACGGTAGCGAATCGCGGTTGGGATAGACCTCAAAACTTTCGGGCACCGGCAGCGGGGCGGTATAGCTGCTAATCGCATCCCAAGGGCGGGCCACATCATATTCGGCGAAATCGCGAATGGATTTGGACGGCGAGCGCAGCGCCTTTAGCACCCCAAGCGGCGACCAGCTAAATTTATAGCGAAACGGATTGGCGATTTTGGGAATGCCGCCGCAGTAAGATGTAAAGGACAGCGCATTTTCACCATCACAGGTGGACGAGGCGCGATACTCTTCGATCAGGTGATGCGCCATAAGGTGGTCAATGCCCGGATCAAGTCCCACTTCGTTGACCAAGGCCACACCGGCGGCTTTTGCAGCGTCGTTCAAGGCGCGCATCTCGGGGGCGATATAAGAAGAGCTGACAAAATGCGCAGACTTGGAAATGGCCAGCTCTGCAAGCGGCACATGCCAGTCCCCGGGCAGCATGGAAACCACCACATCGCGGGCCTTTACGGTTTCGGCCAGCGCGCCCATGTCAAAACCGCGTATGTGATCGGTTAGATCACCAACTGCTGCCTGCGCTTTATCAACAGAGCGGTTCCAGACCACCACGTCTTGTCCGTCTTGAATTAGCGCCCGCAACCCCGGGATTGCCGACAGACCAGTACCACACCAGTGAATTGTCATTTTACACCTCAGCTACATGTTGTTCAAAAACCATCTGCGCCCGTTGCCAGACGCCTTGGTCTAGAGTGTCTAGATTGCGCAGCGTTGGCAAGAGCTGGGCCGCAAAATCTTCTGAGCTTTCGCGCGGCAAAAGCGAGGGTAGATTATCAATAGCCATGACATCAAGCACCGGATTATCTGCCACCCGAAGCGCGGGGGCCGCCCAATCGGTGGCCGTGGAATAGACCGGGATCGGGTTATAATCACTATCAGGATCACAGGCGATATCGCCAATCACCCGCAGGTTTCGCGGCATGCTTACAGCTTCGGCGGGCACAAAAACTGGCGTACCCGGGCGCGCCAAAATGCAATTGAAAAACAGGTTGTGCTGCAAAATTTCGCCAAATGGCCCGCCAGAGGCGGTTTCCGCCATATCCCATTTGGTCACTTTAAGCCCCAGTTCGGCGCAAAGATCCGCCGCCCCGGTGCCCACCCGCCCCAAAGCGCCGATGACAATGGCGCTTGGCGATGGATTGGCGCAGCTGTTGAGCGCCGTTCCTAGATCGGCCAGAGCCGCCGCGCGGTCGCTGTAGGCACCGATTGGGCCGCATAGAGCGCCCTTTTGCTGGGCAATCCAGCAATGCATCGCCACCATAGCGCCAGCATAGCCAGCCCAATAGCCAAAGGCGGCCACCCGCCGGCCGGTGTTATCCACCAGATATTCGATATCATACAACGTGCCGCCGCCAGCTTTAAACCGGCGCAGCAAATGCGCACCGGAATGCTGGCCTTTGAAGGCATGGCCGAACATAATATGGCGATGATGCAGGGGTGTACCATCGTCAGATAATTCTTTAAGGCCAAAGATAATCGCATCGCGCGGCGCATCGGGCCAAGAATTGGTTTTTGCAATAGCGCAGCCCACTGCACGGTAGGCATCGGTTGAAATGGCACGGTTTGCGCTATCCTCGACCGTGAGCCGGTAGCCGGCATCCATTAGCTCTTTTGCGCCCTCGGGGGTGATGCCCACCCGATCCTCGTTTTCGCGTTGTTCGGCGCGTACCCAAAGATGTGTCATAGGCCCTCGCTTTTAGATGTATGTTTTCGCATGTATGCGCTCTGGCAGATCAAGATGCGGTGTCGCGCAATATTGAGTAAGCGATGGCGCATTATAGATCAGCTCAAAGCTGTTCAGGCTGGTATGCGGCACGCTGAGGAAAAGCCTAAACCAGTGATCTTCTTCGACTTTTAAAACGGTTGCTGCGACGGCGGCGATCACCCCGGCTGAGGATACCAAAAGGACTTTTTCTTGGCCTGCGAGAGCCGTAAGAACAACATCCAATATTCGATTTTGAAAATGCTCATATGTCTCGATAGGAGAGGAAATTTTACCTTCTTTCCAGAAACTTAGGATGGTTTTTATTTGCTCGGCGAACTCGGCCTGTGATGTGGGATAATCAATATTGTGGCGGCGCTCAAGATCAGCGGCAAGCCCGAAATAATCCATCTCATTGAGCCGCGCATCCTGTTCGTGTGGCAAGCCAAATTGATTGATCCCTTGCGCCGTTTCAATCTGCCGTTTGAGGGTGCCGGAATAGATTTTTTCAAATTTTGGCTCAATTTGGCCAAAATACTCACCCAGCCATTTCGCCTGTTGATGACCTGTTGGGCTGAGCTGGTCATAGCTGGCCTCATCGCGAGCTTCTGAATTGGCCTGACCATGGCGCACAATCATCACATTGGACATGTTTTTCCTATCCTGCAACCTGCCGGAATAATAACCGGGAGTTTCTTTGAGCATAAAAACGAGCCTAGGAAAAGCCTAGAGCGTGAGCGCGCGCCAAAAACCTTGGGTCAGGGCGATGGCCGTGCAGGGCTTTGCCGCTTTGTATGCAAATCGGGAAAAATGACGCCGATCGGAAACCGCAGTGGCGCAAAAAATAGGTACAATGTCGGGATTGGCAGGATGGGCCTATACGGTCTATGGTTATATCACCCGGTACAGTAAGGGTCGATTAGATGACTGACACCATTCGTTTTACGCTCGATGGACAACAGGTCGAAGCCGAGCGCGGTATGACCATTTGGGAAATTTCCAATGGCCGCGGTTTGGTGATCCCGCATTTGTGCCATAAGCCTGCGCCCGGATACCGGCCCGATGGCAACTGCCGCGCCTGTATGGTCGAGATCGAAGGCGAGCGCACTTTGGCCGCATCCTGCATTCGTGAGCCACAAGAGGGCATGGTGGTGAAAACTGATACTGCCCGCGCGGAAAATGCGCGTAAAATGGTGGTTGAAATGCTGCTGGCGGATCAGCCCGAGCGTGATGTGGCGCATGATAAATCCTCGCATCTGTGGGATATGGCCGAGTTGAACGGTATTAGCGAAAGCCGTATGCCGAAATTGGAAAAAGACCGCATTCCGCTGCTGGATGACAGCCATGTGGCGATGAGCGTAAACTTGGATGCCTGCATTCAATGTGGGCTGTGCGTGCGCGCCTGCCGCGAAGTGCAGGTCAATGATGTGATCGGCATGTCGGGCCGCGGCCATGATGCCTATCCGACATTTGATTTTGCAGATCCCATGGGTGATAGCACTTGTGTGGCCTGCGGTGAATGTGTTCAGGCCTGCCCGACGGGTGCGCTGATGCCTGCCACCGTGGTGGATGATCGGCAGATCGGCGATAGCGGCGATTATGACCGCGAGGTTAAAAGCGTTTGCCCGTTCTGCGGCGTCGGCTGTCAGGTGTCGTTGAAGGTCAAGAATGATAAGGTCAAATTTGTCGAAGGCATCAACGGCCCCGCGAACGAAGGCCGGCTCTGTGTCAAAGGACGCTTTGGATTTGATTATATCCATCATGACCACCGTCTGACGAAACCTTTGATCCGCCGCGAAGATGCGCCCGCCAAGGGGCTTAATGTAGACCCGTCAAACTGGCAGGAATTTTTCCGCGAAGCCAGTTGGGATGAAGCGCTTGATTTTGCCGCCGATGGTTTAAGCGCTTTGCGCCGTGACAAAGGCGGCCCTTCTGTGGCCGGTTTCGGTAGCGCCAAATGTACCAATGAAGAAGCTTATCTATTCCAAAAGATGATCCGTCAGGGTTTTGGTCACAATAATGTTGATCACTGTACGCGGCTGTGCCATGCCTCATCGGTTGCAGCGCTGATGGAAAATGTTGGCTCGGCGGCCGTGACCGCCACTTTTAACGAAATCGAAAATGCCGATGTCGCCATTGTCATCGGGGCCAATCCGGTTGAAAACCACCCGGTTGCTGCGACTTATTTCAAACAGTTCACCAAACGCGGTGGCAAATTGATTGTGATGGATCCGCGCGGACAAGCACTTAAGCGCTTTGCGTCACACATGCTTCAGTTCCGGCCCGGAGCCGATGTTTCGATGCTGAATGCGATCATGCATGTGATTGTCGAAGAAAAGCTATATGACCAACAGTATATTGAAGCCTATACCGAAAACTGGGAGGCGGAAAAAACCCATCTAACAGATTTTGCGCCCGAGAAAATGGCTGAGATCTGCGGTATTGAGGCCGATGTACTGCGCGATGTGGCGCGCACCTTTGCCGGTGCGCAGGCAGGCATGATTTTCTGGGGTATGGGCGTGTCCCAGCATATTCACGGCACGGATAATAGCCGCTGTCTGATTTCGCTGGCCCTGATGACCGGTCAGGTGGGACGGCCGGGCACTGGTTTGCATCCGCTGCGCGGGCAAAACAATGTTCAGGGCGCCTCGGATGCGGGGCTTATCCCGATGTTCCTACCCGATTATCAAACCGTCACAGATGACGGGGTGCGCAGCGCCTTTACCAGCGTGTGGAATTCGGGCGATTTTTCATCGAAAAAGGGCCTGACCGTGACTGAAATAATGGATGCGGTGCATACTGGCGATATTCACGGCATGTATATTTTGGGTGAAAACCCGGCGATGTCAGACCCCGATGTCGAACACGCGCGTGATGCTTTGGCCAAATTAAGCCATCTGGTGGTGCAGGATATTTTCCTCACCGAAACGGCCAATTATGCCGACGTGATCCTGCCAGCCAGTGCCTTTGCGGAAAAATCCGGCACCGTGACCAATACCAACCGTCAGGTTCAGATGGGCCGGCCCGCAGTGCCGCCCCCCGGCGAAGCGCGCGAAGATTGGTGGATCGAGGTCGAACTGGCCAACCGGTTGGGGCTCAATTGGGACTATCAGAGCCCTGCGGATGTGTTCGCTGAAATGAAGATTAACATGGCGTCCTTGGACAATATCACATGGGACCGGCTGTCGGCCGAAAACGCGGTGACCTATCCGTCGCTTTCCCCAGAGGACCCAGGTCAGGCCATTGTCTTTGGCGATGGATTTCCACGCACCGACGGGCGGGCAAAGTTCACACCGGCCAGTGTGATTGCGCCGGATGATGTGCCCGACGCCGAATATCCGATGATTTTAACCACCGGGCGGCAGCTTGAGCATTGGCATACGGGGTCTATGACCCGTCGCTCGAATGTTCTGGATGCGGTTGAGCCCGAGGCGAATTGCTCATTGCATCCCAAAACCCTGCGCCGGCTTGGAGTAGAACCCGGTGGCCATGTGCGGCTGACCACGAAACGCGGCAGTGTGGTGGTGATGGCGCGCGCTGACCGCTCTGTGGCTGAGGATATGGTGTTTTTGCCCTTTGCCTTTGTGGAAGCGGCGGCCAATATCCTAACCAACTCAGCCGTTGATCCTTATGGGAAAATTCCCGAGTTCAAATTTAGCGCGGTCAAAGTTGAGAAAGCCAAAGTGGATCAAGTGGCGGCCGAGTAAAAGCTGCGCAGCTATGACGGGTTTGCTTGCCGCTCGACGGTGAATTAAAAATCCTTGGGATGATCAGCCCACACGATGTCATCTGGGATGCATTGCGGTCCGTTGAAAAACACGTTTGATCCGAAATACTTGTGCATCTTAGAGAGTTTTTCCATCCGAGGTGATGTTAGGGTTTCGTAAAATGCAGTTATCTTTGCGAAAGTTCCCAGCATTTTATAGGATTTTTGGTTGAACATACGCTAAATCCCGCAAAACCACAGGCTTTTGCCAATTCTTTAATAACCGCTCTTGCGATCCACAAGATACAAAAACGGTGCCCCGTTCTCGCCGCGGTGAATATTTTCGGCAATTACCTGCGCCGAGGTTTTGGGCCGTGTGGCCGATGCTATATGCGGGGTAACCGTGACCTTGGGGTGCGCCCAGAACAAATCATTGGTGGGCAGCGGTTCGGTGCGAAATACATCGAGCGTGGCATGACCCAAAGCGCCGCTATCCAGAGCGGCAAGCAGGGCCGCATCGTCGATGAGCGGTCCGCGGCCAGGATTGATCACCACGGCCCCCGGTGCCAGCAGGGATAGGGTTTGCGCATTGAGAATGTTTTCGGTCTGCGGCGTTTGCGGCAGTAGCAAAATCACGATCTCGGCGCCTTCAAGCACCGCCTGCAATCCGCCGCCGGCACTAAATGTGTCCATACCGGGTATATTTTTAGGCTGCCGGCTATAGCCGCGCATTTGAAATCCAAGCGCCAACAGCGCCTCGGCGCAGGCCATGCCCAAGGCCCCAAGCCCCAAAAGCGTGACGCGGCGGTCTTCAGCCAGCGGCTGTATGGCCTTGCGCCACATGCCGTCCTGTCCATTTAGATGCGCATCCATTCCCAGATGATGTCGCAAGGTATGCCCGACCACCCATTCCACCATGCCGCGGGTCAGCCCGTGATCTACCATACGCGCTAGCGGCATCTTCAAGGTGGAATTGCCGGTCACATCTTCGACCCCAGCCCAGAGATTGAGCACTGCTTTGCAGCGGGTAAAGGGGGTGAAATCCTGTACGTCGCTGCTTGGTGCATAGACAATATAATCCACGTTTTCGGCTGCGATATCCTGCGATAGATGAAAGCTGATGTCCCGCGCTTCAAGCGCATCGCTAAGCGTTGCCTGATAGCTGTGCCAGGTGTCACGGGTGGCAGAAAATAGAATATTTACGGTCATTTTTCTGACCTTGGTCGGTGCACATGGGCCGATTGTATAAGGCCGAAACCAACCATCAGCACCAGCATAGCCGATCCGCCCCAGCTGACCAGTGGCAACGGCACGCCAACCACCGGNGCAAGCCCCATGACCATCGACATATTNACCGCGAAAAACAAAAAGAAATTCATNGAAATGCCCANGATGAGNAGGGATGAAAACCGATCACGGTTTTGCCATGCGGATGACAGACAAAACAGCAGAATTAAAAGATACATTCCAAGCAGTGAAATGCCGCCGATAAATCCCAGTTCCTCAGCCAAAGTGGTGAAAATAAAATCGGTGTGCTTTTCTGGCAGAAAATTCAACCGCGATTGCGTGCCCTGCATATACCCGCGCCCGGTCCATCCGCCAGAGCCAAGCGCAATCTTGGACTGGGTGATATGATATCCGGCCCCAAGTGGGTCAATGGCCGGATTTAAAAAGGTGTCGATGCGCCGGAATTGATAGTCTGCAAGCATTTGCCAAGTGGTGCCGCGGCTTTGAAAAACACTGACCACCAAAGCAATTACCCCGCCAAGAACTGCGGCAAAATACGCCCAGTGCACACCGGCAAGAAACATTACTGCGCCGCCCGTGGCCAGCAGCAGCAAAGCCGTTCCCAGGTCGGGTTGCCGCAGAACCATGGCGGTGGGGACAAGAGTAATAACAATGGGGATCAACACCCAAAGCGGATGCGAAATCTTGTTCAACGGAAGGCGGTCGTAATAAAAGGCCAGCATCATTACCAAACCGATTTTGGCCAATTCTGAAGGTTGAAGGCGCATAAACCCAAGATCAATCCAGCGCTGTGCGCCCATGCCCGTGGTGCCAATAAATTCCACCAGAACCAAAAGCACAAGCGCTACCGCATAGCCTAAAAATGACAGGTTTCGCCAAAACCAAATTGGAATCATCGCGATAAAAACCATCAACATGAAAAAAGCTGCAAAACGCTTTATCTGGGTGGCTGCCCAGGGGGAAAAAGACCCACCTGCCACTGAATAGAGCATTAAAACCCCAACCGCTGCGGTGCTGACCACCAGCAAAAGCAATGGCCAGTTTAGATATATCAGTTTGCGCAGCCCGGTCGGAACGGTTTTGACCCGATATTCAAGATAGCTCATGCGCGGCCCTTTCGCGCAGAACTTAAATCCGGTTGCTTATCGCGCAATTCGCGCTGCTGGCGGGCTATTTTGGCGCGGTCTTCTTTGGGATAAGCATCTAGCGGCGGCTCGCCCTCGTAAAGCGCCTGCAACGTAATATCTCGTGCAATTGGCGCGGCAGCTTTTGATCCACCGCCGCCATGTTCCACCACCACGGCTACGGCGATTTTTGGGTCGTCATAGGGGGCAAAATTTAAAAATAATGCGTGATCGCGCCGATCCCAATCCAAATCTTCGTTCGCTGTGACCCCGCGCGCGCGCTCTTTTTCTGAGATATTGCGCACCTGACTGGTGCCGGTTTTGCCGGCCATGCGAAACTCTTCGGTTGTGATGCGCGATGCAAAGGCGGTGCCGCGGCGGTTATTGCTAACCTCAAACATGGCGCGGCGGATGAAGCGCAGATTGTTTTCACTTACCGGTAGAGGTTCTGCCTCGGGGACATAGATGGTTTCCCCGCCAACCCGTTTGATCAACTGCGGTTTAATATTTTTACCGGTGGCCAATCGGGCGCTCATCACTGCCAATTGCAGCGGCGAACATAGAACAAAGCCCTGACCAATGGATGCATTCACCGTATCGCCGATCACCCATTCACGGCCGCGGTTTAGAAGTTTCCATTTTTTGTCTGGTGCGAGGCCTTTAGACTCGGCCGATAAAGGCACATCATGCCGCACCCCAATGCCAAAGGTTTTGGCCATTTGCGATATTTTCTCTATGCCGACCTTTAGTGCCAGGTCATAGTAATACACATCGCAGCTTTCGCGCAGCGATTTTTCAAGGTTCATATTGCCGTGGCCGCCGGCCTTCCAGCAGTGGAACTTTCGATCAGACACTTCCAGATGGCCGCGGCACATAACGGTATCTTTGGGGCTAATCAACCCGGCTTCCAATGCGGCCAGCGCAGTAATCATCTTAAAAGTTGAGCCGGGCGGATAGGCATCCTGAACCGATTTTGAAGCCAGTGGCCGTCGCTCATTATCGCGCAGCTCTGCATAATCGTTCAACGATATGCCTCGGACGAATTTATTGGGATCATAGCCCGGCGAAGAGGCAATCGCCAATATATCGCCCGTGATGCAATCGATCACTACGGCAGAGGCGCTGTTTTGACCCAAACGGGCCTGAACATAGCTTTGCAGCGCCGTGTCGGTCGAAATTTGCAGGCTGCTACCCGTGAGGCCCTCTTGGCGGTCCAGCTCGCGCATGATCCGGCCTACGGCGTTGACTTCGACCCGGCGCGCGCCGGCGCGGCCGCGCAGTTCACTTTCATATTTAGATTCAATGCCAACCTTGCCGATTTGAAACCGGGGAATGCGCAGCAGCGGGTCGGGGTCATCGCGGCGTTCCAGATCGCGGGTGCTGACCGGGCCTACATAACCGACCACATGGGCAAAATTTTCGCCAAAAGGATAACTGCGCGACATTCCTACATCTGGGGTCACCCCCGGCAAGGCAGGTGCGTTGACCGCCACCTTTGAGATATCAGACCAGCTGACCCGGTCAATGATGGTCACAGGCAAAAACGGCGCGCTGCGCGCCAGTTCATTGCGCGCCCGGGCCAAAGTTGCGTCGCTTATGGGCACCAATTGGACCAGCTTATCAAGTACTTCATCTACATCACCGGCCAGTTCTTTAACCAGCGTTATGCGGTAGCTCGGTTCATTTTGCGCCAAAATCAACCCGTTGCGGTCGTAAATTTCACCCCGCTGGGGGGGCAGCAGCCGCACATTGATCCGGTTCTCTTCGGCCATCAGTTGATATTGATCGGCCTGTTCAATTTGCAGATATCGCAGCCGCCAGCCAAGAAGCCCGGCAAATCCAAGCTGGGCGCCGCCGACCAGCAAACTACGCCGGTTGATCCGGCGCCGATCATGTTTGATCTGATCCTCAAGCCGTTTCATGTCCGTTCCCCTGCGGTGGCTTCAAGGTCCCCAAATCCAGCGCGGCGGACTTTTAACACCACCTGCGCAAACAGCACCACAACAGGGTAAAACAGGGCAGTAGATAGTAATTCGCTAAGCGTTAAAAAGGCTTTTGGCATTGGCAACATAACAATTCCAAGGCCCCACCGGGTACCCAAAAGCACCACCGCAATAGCCAGGGCAACGTAGAGATATTCTTTTACAAAGGGAAACTCTTCGGCGCGGCGACTGCGCTTTTTAACCCATTCACTTGCCATCAGCGTCAAGGCCGCAAACAATCCCGGAGGTCGGTTGAGCATCAGATCCTGTAAAAAAAATACCACAGCAATGATCAGCATTGGCACATACTGTGGCCGGCGGATGCAACAGACGAAAGTCACGCATAAAAGCACATCCGGCATTACCCAAGTGGAAGGCAGGGTATTGAGCGGCAAAAGCTCTGCAAAGGTCAGCAGCAGCGCCAGAAAAGCAAATCCGGCGCAATAGGCCCAGGTTTTTAACAGTGCGGTATCAATCATTTCCGCTCTCGCTTGGCTCTGCATCGCTTTTGGGCATCACCAAAGCTCCGGTATCTTTGATTTTGACTGTCTTTTGATCGCGTAAGATCTGCAAAAACTCAAGCCGCTCAAAATCGGCGGATAGTCGAACGCGCAAACGTTTTTTGGGGTCCTGGGCCAACTGTCCGATCAACAGATCTGGCGGTAAGAGCCCTGCATCACCAGAGGTGAAAACCCGATCTCCCGGGCGAGCCAAATTGCGGTTTTCAAGAAAATCAATCACGGGCGCGGCCGAATTATCACCCGACACAAAAGCGCGTTGCCCTGACGGCTGGATCACCGCGGGTATGCGGCTTGTGGTATCGGTGAGTAAAATAACCCGGCTGGTTTTTTGTCCAACCCCTGAAATGCGCCCCACAAGTCCCAACCCATCCATTGCCGCCCAGCCGTCCTGAATACCATCGTTACTGCCAACATTTAAGAGGACAGATTGGCGAAAAGGTGATCCGCTGTCGGCCATCACAATACCGCTGACACGGGTGAGCTTGGGGTCGAGTTGTAGCTGGTTCAAATCCAGCAAACGGGCATTTTCCTGCTCAAGCTGACCGGCCGCCTCTTTCCACTTTTTCATCTTTTGCAACTCGCGTCGCAGTTCTTGGTTTTGCGTGTACATGCTTTGATAGCTTTGCAGGTCGCGGATCAGCTTGGCAGCTTGTGTGACCGGAGCCATCACCCAATCGACCTGCGGCAACACCGTGTCGACAATCTGAGCACGAAACCGTTCAACGCGCGGGTTATCTATCCGCCAGATGAGAAAAATCACCAGCAGCGCAAGCACAAGAAGCCCGAGCAAAACCCGCTTTAGCGTGCCGATATAATCTTCTTGTCCTGTGCGATCCTGTACCAAATAAACCTCTTGGTCACATTGGTGCCCGATTAGCTGTCATAGTCGATGGCATGGCGCAGTTGGTGCTCATATTCTAAGGCTTTGCCAGTGCCCATGGCCACACAATTGAGGCTTTCGTCAGCGATCGAGATCGCCAGCCCAGTTTTTTCCCGCAATGCGCGATCCAGATCGCCCAGCAAAGCGCCGCCGCCAGTGAGCATTACGCCGCGATCTACAATATCAGCAGCCAGATCAGGCGGCGTTGCTTCCAATGCTGTCATCACCGCTTCGCAAATCTGCTGTACCGGTTCGCTTAGCGCTTCTGCCACTTGCGCTTGGGTTATTTCCGTCTCTTTGGGCACCCCGTTTAGCAGGTCACGGCCGCGTATCATCATCGAAGCGCCACGACCATCATCCGGCATGCGCGCGGTGCCAATAGAAGTTTTGATCCGCTCAGCGGTGCTTTCCCCGACCAACAGGTTTTGCTGGCGGCGCAGATAGCTGACAATGGCTTCGTCCATCCGGTCGCCGCCAACCCGGACCGAGCGCGCATAAACAATATCGCCCAGCGATAGAACCGCCACTTCGGTGGTGCCGCCGCCAATATCAATCACCATATTTCCTGTGGGGTCAGTGATCGGCATACCGGCCCCAATGGCCGCTGCAATCGGCTCGGCCACCAAACCCGCGCGGCGTGCGCCCGCTGAAAGCACTGACTGGCGGATGGCACGTTTTTCCACCGGGGTTGCCCCATGCGGAACACAAACAATTATTTTGGGCTTTGAAAAGGTTGAGCGGCGGTGCACTTTGCGGATGAAATGTTTGATCATTTCTTCGGCCACATCAAAATCTGCAATCACACCTTCGCGCATGGGTCGAATAGCTTCTATGCTACCCGGGGTGCGCCCGAGCATCAATTTGGCGTCTTCCCCAACCGCAAGTACCTTTTTGACGCCGTCTTTGACATGATAAGCCACCACTGAAGGTTCGGATAAAATCACACCGCGGCCTTTCACATACACCAAAGTGTTTGCAGTGCCGAGGTCAATCGCCATATCTTGAGCGAAGATGCCGGTTAAATTTCCGATCCCAAACATGATGTTCTGTCCCTAAAATTATTTTTTTGCTGCGACTCTCTTGTGGTCGCATGACCCCTTATAGAACCGGAATTAAATTGGCGAAAGTGGGCATCGTTTTAATTCGGCGGAAAATGACCTGCGATCAGCCCTTTGGAAACGGAAAATCGCGTATTTTTGGACTGGAGAATAGGGCTATTGAAATTTAAGACTGTTTGGCGTTTTTATGGATCAAGGTCGGTTTTGTGCCTTTTCCGGTCGGAGCGATCACGCGTTTAGATCGCCAGTTGGCGCATATCAGGACCAACGATAGTGTGAGGAGATAGCAAAATGAAAACCCATGTCAAAGCCCTTGTTGTTGGCGGCGGCGCCGTTGGAACTTCGATTGCCTATCACCTTGCGCGGGCCGGATGGGAAGATGTTGTTCTTTTAGAGCGCGATGAGCTGACCTCGGGATCTACCTGGCATGCAGCGGGTCTGCTGCCGCTCTTTAACATGTCCTTTGCCACAACCCATATCCATCAATATTCGGTCGAGTTCTATAAACAGCTCGAAGCCGAAACCGGG
>PBSX01000106.1 GCA_002726375.1 Marinovum sp. | reverse complement strand
TCACTGGGCGCGACAAAGGCCGGGAACGGCAAACCAAACTGGCGGCCTTAGCTGCGGGTGAGATTGATATCCTTGTGGGTACCCATGCGGTGTTTCAGGCAGATGTGAATTTTTGTGACCTGCGGCTGGCAGTGATTGACGAACAGCACCGCTTTGGCGTGCGCCAACGGCTCGAGCTGGGCCGCAAGGGACAGTCGGCGGATGTTTTGGTGATGACGGCCACGCCGATCCCGCGATCGCTCGCGCTGGCCCATTACGGCGATATGGATATATCGGTTTTGGATGAAAAGCCCCCCGGACGGTCGCCGGTGACAACAGCGCTGATCTCTAACGAGCGGATCGACGAAGTGGTTGATCATCTTCGCCGCGCGATCGCCGAGGGCCGCCAGGCCTATTGGGTGTGTCCTTTGGTCGAGCAAAGTGAGGTTTTGGATTTCACCTCGGCCGAGGATCGCTTTCAACGGCTGCGCGCGGTGCTGGGCGAGGATCAGGTGGGGCTTGTCCATGGGCAAATGCCGGCGCAGGACAAAGACGCCGCCATGCAACGTTTTCAAAGTGGGCAAACGCGGGCACTGGTGGCGACCACCGTGATCGAAGTGGGCGTTGATGTGCCCAATGCCACCATTATGGTGATTGAGCGGGCTGAACATTTTGGATTGGCGCAACTGCACCAGCTGCGCGGCCGCGTAGGGCGCGGGGCAGGGCAATCGACCTGTCTGCTGATGTATCAGCCACCCTTAAGTGAANGCGGCCAAAGGCGGNTGAGCACGCTGCGCGAAACNGAAGACGGGTTTCGCATNGCGGAAACCGATCTGGCCATGCGCGGCGCAGGGGATTTAATCGGCACGGCGCAATCGGGTCTGCCGCAGTTTCGGGTGGCCGATTTGGACAGTATGAGNGGGTTGATGGCCACCGCCCAAAGTGATGCCCGCGCGCTGCTGACCACTGATCCCGAGCTGACATCACCGCGTGGACAGGCGGCGAGGACACTGCTTTGGTTAATGGAACAGGATAAAGCAATTCATTTAATTTCAGTGGGTTAGCACAAAGTTATTCAAAAAGTTCACAAATGTTCTAAAATTGTTCTTTACAAATCCTTAAAGATATGAGAACAAAGNGGCAACAAATGACGGAGTTGTCCAATGATCACNATTTTGAAAACNGCTGTAGTGTCGTCACGCAGAACCATTTTGCAAGACAGTCTTGGGGCGGTATCGCTGTTGGTGATTTTGCTTGGCGGTTTACATTTGCCAGGCCTTTTTTAACCACCCTCTGCCACCGCGCGGCGCGCAGGGCGTTTCCCCAAGGCGCCTGTCAACCGAAGGTTTCGTAAGCCTCGACAAACGGAAACCGGATCGCTGACAAATCCCTGCAGCCGCGTGGACAGTTTGCCGCCGCTCCCCCTCGGGTGCGGCGGTTTTTTTATGCGCAGTCCTGATGTGCGGCCTTTTGCATGGCTTCGCTGGCCGCTTCCAGCGCCAGCAGAATCGAGGCATGGCGGTTTTTATAATCTTTCGCTGGCAAAAGCACCTCAAGCCCGTCAAAAGGCGCATCCGGGGTCGGGCCATTTGAAGTGAGCATCGCCTGCAGGGCATCGTGGGCTTTTTCAATTTGCGCCAGGTCGCAGCCGATAATCGACCGGCCAACCACCGATGCTGCAGCCTGACCCAATGCGCAGGCTTTCACATCCTGTGCATAACCCGTCACCTTGCCTGCTTTGACCTTAATATCAACCGTGACCACCGAGCCGCATAGGGGCGAGCGTTTTTTAACCGATATATGGGGGTCTTGCAGCGGCGTGGTTGCGGGCATATCGGCCGCCAGAGCCAGAATACGGTCAGAATAGAGTTTGATCAGGTCGCTGTCAGCAGACATGGGCTTTTCCTTTGTTGCTGATGCTAATACATAGGGCTTAGAACAGGCGATGCAAGGAGGTTAAGAGATGGATTTTGATCCAGCAAGTTTGACGTATAACGAAGCAGGTTTGATCCCTGCAATANCGCAGGACAGCGAAAGCGGTGAAGTGCTTATGATGGCGTGGATGAACCAAGAGGCGGTTGCAAAAACACTNTCCAGTGGACATGCNACTTACTGGTCGCGCTCACGTCAGGCATTTTGGGTCAAAGGAGAAACATCGGGGCATCGNCAAAAATTGATTGATTTGCGGGTCGATTGTGATCGTGATGCGCTTTTGCTTGTGGTCGATCAAACGGGTCCCGCCTGTCATNCCCTNNGGCGCAGCTGCTTTTACACCTCGGTGGTGAGNGGCAAAGAGGTTGAGTTGATGGCGCCCGAGGNTTAGGGTTTTTTTNNAGGAAATTTGGCCGTATCTGGCCTTTGAAGAGCTCTAAAACCACACCTGCGCAATACCACCGCGAAACCGACGCAATACCGANACTGTTTTTGGGGCTANTCCAGTGGTTTAAAGCCCAGTGAGCGGCGAATGTCATTTACGCTTTGGCCTTGGCTGCGCAGCGTGGAAATGGCCGTGGCATCATCGCGTTTGGCCAGCCGCTTTCCGGTGCTGTCTCGGATGAGTTTATGGTGATGATAACGCGGTGTTGGNAGGCCCAATAAGGATTGCAGCAGCACATGGATTTGCGTGGCCTCGGCNAGNTCNGCGCCGCGCACAACATCGCTAACCCCTTGAATTGCATCGTCAACTACAACNGCCAGATGNTANGCAATCTGTCCGTTACGGCGNTGAAGCACCACATCCCCGACCTGCGACAGAAGGGCCNCNGGCGTTACNTTTCTAGGGCCGCTGTCAAGACCGGTTTCATGATATAAAAGTGGTTCGGTAAGTGTTTCGGTGGCCAGTTGCATATTTAGCCGAAGCGCGTCTTCTGCACGCCCCTCACGCATTGCGCGGTGACGGCAGCTGCCCGGATATATCCGCCCATCGGGACCAAATTGCGCCACCCCTTCCTGCGGCGCCCCCGCCGCCGCTTCGATGTCTGACCGCCGACACAAACATGGATATATAAATCCGCTTTCTTCCAGTAACTTCATAGGCTTAGAGTAACTAATTAACTGGTCTGATTGACGTTTAATAGGTGTTTCCCACGCCAACCCAAGCCACGAAAGGTCTTCGTAAATTAGCTCTTCCCATTGCCCGCGGGCACGCGATTGGTCAGTGTCTTCGATGCGGAGTAAAAACCTTCCACCGGCCTCGGTCGCCATCTGATGCGCCAAAAGTGCAGAATAGGCGTGTCCAAGGTGTAGTGGACCGGTGGGAGATGGGGCAAATCGAGTGGTGAAAGTCACAGTTTTTCAATAACATATACGTTTGACTTCAAGCCCGCACCGGGCAGGTGATCACCATAATTGCAGGCCAGCAAGCGCGCCAAACCGTTGGCCGTGTAATGGTCGACTTTTGCAGGAAAATTCGGATCGGCAAGTGCGTGGTCATTAAACGAAAATGCGAACAGCCCGCCTGTCTCCAAAAGCTCCATCAGCGTGTCAAAGACTGGTAAAGGTGCCGCCCCCACTCCAATCACGCCAATGGCCGTAATAATACGATACTGACCTATGGCCACTGGGGGTGTGTGCTCGGGATTAAAAATGCGAAGATCATTATAAATGCCTTTTTCCTTCGCGATTTCAACCATTTCAGATGAAACGTCTAGCCCGTCTATATGGCTAAACCCTTCGAGTTTAAGTGCCAGTCCCGACAGTCCGGTCCCGCATCCATAATCTAGGATAGGTTGGTTTAGATCGGTGACAAATTGCGCAAGTGTTTTGGCCGTCCGTCCTGGGGTGGCATAGCCGTTTTTTCCCACCTCTTGGTCATAAGTATCAGACCAATCGGCATAAAGCGCGCGCGAGTCGCCCGTTCCGCCATCATATGCTTTGTCCAAATAGGTTTTTGCCATAGTGATACTAAAGCAAATAAAGCCCTATCCGTCCAGCGGGGTTTTTTGTAGCCAATCTGTCCAAGCGGCTTTGGCGCGGTCGGTATAGGCTTTGTATCGATCTTTTCGGCCCCTGCGGCCCGATTTTAAGCCCTCTATGGGGCGAAAAAGGCCAAAGTTGACATTCATAGGCTGAAATGTTTTCGCATCCGCACCACCTGTTATATGGTGGATCAACGCCCCCATGGCAGTGTCCGGAGGCACTATTGCCAACTCTTTGCCCTTCATTTCGGCTGCGGCCATCTGCCCCGCCAAAAGGCCCATCGCAGCGCTTTCAACATATCCTTCTACCCCGGTAATTTGCCCCGCAAAGCGCAGGTTCGGCTTTGATTTAAGCCGCATTTGAGCGTCGAGCAGCGTTGGAGAGTTGATAAATGTGTTGCGATGAATACCTCCCAGTCTAGCAAAGCGCGCTTTTTCCAAGCCTGGGATCATCCGCAAAATATTGGCTTGTGAACCGTATTTCATTTTAGTTTGAAATCCTACAATATTATACAATGTTCCCAATGCGTTATCGCGGCGAAGTTGGACCACTGCATAAGGTTTTTCACTGCTGTGAGGATTGGTTAATCCAACCGGCTTCATGGGCCCAAAACGAAGCGTTTCTGCGCCTCTTTCTGCCATAACCTCAATTGGCAGACAGGCTTCAAAATACTCAGCTGTCTCGTCTTCATGGAACTCGGTTTTTTCAGCCTCTAAAAGAGCCTTGATGAAAGCCTCATACTGGGCTTTGTCCATGGGGCAATTCAGGTAAGCTGTGCGCTCGGCTTCTGTGTCACCTTTGTCATAGCGTGACTGCATCCAGGCTTTGCTCATATCAATGCTATCGAAATAGATGATCGGCGCAATCGCATCGAAAAATGCCAGCGCTTCAGCGCCAGTTTCTTGTGAGATGGCGTTCCCAAGCGCTGAAGAGGTCAAAGGCCCGGTGGCTATGATCCAGTTCCCATCTGTAGGAAGTGCCTTTATCTCACCGTCATCGACAGTGACATTTGGATGGGCCCTAAGCGCGGATGTCACGCTTTGGGCAAAAGGGTCACGGTCAACCGCCAACGCGCCGCCTGCTGGCAATCGATGGGTATAAGCCGTTTTCATAATCAAGCTATCGGCCTGTAACATTTCCCAGTGCAGCAAACCCACAGCATTTTGCTCGTGATCGTTTGAACGAAATGAATTTGAGCAAACCATTTCGCCCAGATCCCCGGTTTTATGGGCAAAAGTGACTACTTTAGGCCGCATCTCATGGATGGTTACGCGTAGCCCCATGTTGGCCGCTTGCCATGCTGCTTCTGATCCGGCCATCCCACCGCCGATGATATGCAATTCTTGATTTTTCATAGCGTGTAAATACGGCATATGGCGAAAGAGTGACAGCCCCGAAAACAGCAATTTTGTAAATTTTAACAAAGCTCTTTTTGGCGCTGAAGATTTCTTTTGTTCAAAGTTTCAATGCTTGTTCGAGTTTGGAACGAAAGATGACGCAAACAGACCTCTGGACACCCGCTGAAAAATGCGAAAAAAGGCTAAAGCTACGTGCACTTTTTCTGCAAAAAGGAAAACACCATATGCCCTATCTTTTAGGGGTGGACACCGGAGGCACCTACACTGACGCGGTTATTTTACGCGACGAAGTTGAGGTTATTTCCTCTGCCAAATCTTTAACAACGCGCCATGATTTGGCGATTGGCATCGGCAAGGCAGCGCAGGCTGCTTTATCTGAGGCCGCGATTGACCCCGCAGAGGTTTCGCTGGCTGCTTTATCCACCACTTTGGCAACAAATGCTTTGGTTGAGGGGCAAGGCGAAAGCGTAGCGCTCATCTTTATCGGATTCAGCCAAGGTGATCTTGATAAACATGGATTGAGCGATGCGCTTGCAAATGATCCGGTGTTGGAATTAGCTGGTGGGCATAATCATGCAGGAAACGAAGTGTGTGCCTTAGATACGGACAGTATTGAAAAATGGCTGTATGACCTGAAAGGGGTTTCTGCTTTTGCTGTAGCCTCTAAGTTTGCAACCCGCAATCCGGCGCATGAAACCCAAGCTATGAAGCTAATTGGCGAGGTGACTGGCCGGCCCGTCAGCGCATCACACCAGTTATCCAGTAAGCTCAATGGGCCAAAACGCGCCCTTACAGCAGTGCTAAATGCCCGGCTTATCGGGATGATTGCGCGGTTGATAAATCGCGCCGGCCATATCCTTGAAGATATCGGCGTTCAGGCACCGCTGATGGTGGTGCGGGGCGATGGGGCACTCATTTCTGCCAGCCAAGCACTTGAGAAACCAATTGAAACCATTTTGAGCGGACCGGCAGCATCAATTGTTGGTGCGCGTTGGTTGACACAAATTGACCATGCATTGGTGTCTGATATCGGTGGGACAACAACGGATGTGGCTGTGCTACGCAACGGACGCCCAGAAATTGATCCTGCGGGCGCTCAAGTTGGGCCATTTCGCACGATGGTCGAAGCGGTTGCAATGCGAACCACCGGCTTAGGCGGAGATAGCGAAGTTCACTTTGTAAGCGAGGGCTTGGCCGGCGGCGTAAAGCTTGGTCCTAAACGTGTGCTGCCCCTGAGTTTGGCAGCACGACAATATCCGGCAGAAGTGCATGATGCACTTGATGCACAATTGAAAAATTCAGTTCCGGGCGATCACGACGGGCGCTTTGTTCGGCGTGTTAGGGCGAATTCCCCAAGTTGTCTGCCGTCCCGTGACCAAGCGCTTCTTGATCGCATACCAGAGAATATTGTGCCAATTGCAGAGGTGATTAAAGNCCGAATTGAGCTGCAGGCCTTATCGCGCCTTGTGTCTCGTGGGGTGGTGCAAATCGCCGCTCTAACACCTTCGGATGCCAGTCATGTTCTGGGCAATGCCTGTTTTTGGGATCGTGAGGCCGCTGAAAAAGGTATGATTTTGTTTGGCCGNCGGCGCACTGGGTCCGGCGAGCGATTGGCACAAGATGCAGCAATCATGGCCAAAGTAATTGTGGACCAGTTGACCNATCAAACCGTTTTGGCCTTGCTTGAGGTCGCCTTTGTCGNAGATCCGTTGGACTTTGGGCAAAGCCCAGAACAGTTGGCGCGCCATGTTTTGACNCAGCAGGGCTTAAAGCAGCATAATGGCTTGCTAAGATTGAACATGGGATTGAACGTGCCGGTCATTGGTCTTGGGGCATCTGCATCAAGTTATTATCCTGATGTCGGTGCGCGCCTTTCTTGTGATATGATCCTGCCAAAATATGCAGGAGTCGCAAACGCAATCGGGGCGGTTGTGGGCCGTGTAACGATTAGAGAAAGNGGATCTATTACGGCCCCAAGTGAAGGGCTTTATCGNGTTCATNTAGATCAAGGGCCTGAGGATTACAGCTCTGAGAAAACAGCTTTGGANGCCNTAGAGAAAAAATTGCGTGAAAAGGCACTTGCCAAAGCGCNCACCACAGGGGCCGAAGACATTCAAATGCATGTCGCAAAAGATATACGAAAAGCACAANTGGAAAATCGGGAAATTTTTGTAGAAGCAACGCTGACGGTCGAGGCCTCAGGCCGACCCAGAATTGCCCATTCCTGAGAGCGTCGATTTCTTTATCGAAGATGCCTCGAAAAGGTTTTAGTCTTTCGGGGTTAGAGCGGACTAACTTTNTAGCAAATCAGCCATGGCTATGCGGCCTCTGNCCAAAAGATCGCCATAGGTTTGCGCGTCGATATTGGCGCCGCAAATCACGATGCCGACCCTTTTGTTTTTCATGCTCTCTCGCAAGGGGCCCAAGAAGGCTGCCATAGCGGCCCCTGCCGCTGGCTCAACCGCCAGTTTTGCCTCCTCTTGNAAAACAGCCATCCCTGCGCAGATTTCGTTATCCGTGACGGTCACAATTTCATCCACATAATTGCGGCAAAGCGCATAGCCAAATGGCAAAGCCATTGGCGGCGCAAGGCTATCTGCGATGGTAGAGGTATTTTTTAGGGTAACTGGTTCGCCCCTTTTTAGGCTTTTAGACATGCTGGCGGCGCCAATTGGCTCAACCCCATAAACTTTGCAATCAGGCTTGATCAACTTTGCCGCAGCAGCTACGCCGCTGATCAATCCGCCGCCGCCAACAGCAACCACGAGCGCGTCGAGCTCAGGGACATCCTTTAAAAACTCNAGCCCTACGCCGGCAGTGCCGAGCGTCGTATCGAGACCTTCGAACGGGTGAATAAATGTGCGGCCTTCTTCTTCAACCAAACGCTCCGCTTCGCCAAAAGTTGCAGCNCCAGCTGGCTTAAGAATAACCTCGGCGTGATGCGCCCGCGCGCGCGCGATGCGAAACGGATTGGCCGAGGATTGCATAACAACCTTGGCCGACAGGTCCAGTTGCTGCGCCGCCCAAGCCGATGCGATGGCATGGTTCCCCGCGCTGGCCGCAGTGATGCCGAAAGGGCGTTTTTGCTGCGGGATTTGATGTGCAACCGATAAAGCGCCCCTNGCTTTGAAAGTTCCGGTNTGTTGCAGACACTCTAATTTAAGGTGGACGNCGCACTCTTTTATAAGGCTCGATATCAAGGGGGAATGCAAAGGCACGACAGGGGTATGCACGATAGACGCCGACAACTNTGATGANCGAGCTTCAATAGCGCTTTTTGTAACGGTGCTGATATCAATTTGGGTCACTGTCNNTACTCTTGTTTTGACATTTNCGCTAGTAAGNCTTTGCAGACTTGCGATTTTGGATGGTGGTTTTTCCAATGATAAAAGTCAATAAGATCACGACNGCTTGTTTANAAGAAACGCCCAAAAGCCAAGCATCTTTTTAGACCCGAGGGCATCAAATCGACGCCCTANGTTTATTTTTAAAGCTGAGGCCATTATTCCTCTGGACGACGAGATGCGCCGCAACTAATGTCCCGCTTGCTGCGTTGTCTTGAAACAAACTGGAGATTGGAATGAATGATATGAGTGAGGCAAACTATCGGGTGACTGCCGATGAGTTACGGCAGTTTATTGAGCGTTTCGAGCGGCTNGAGATGGAAAAAAAAGATATTTCTGATCAACAAAAAGAGGTTATGGCCGAAGCCAAAGGGCGTGGTTATGACACTAAAATTATGCGNAAAATAGTATCACTTCGCAAACGTGATCAAAGTGATATTGCAGAAGAGGAAGCTGTACTAGATATGTATAAAGAAGCTTTGGGGATGTAAGTATTGCTAAGGCAATATGAAGCGGACACTCGGAANTTTCAGAATATCTTTTAAATCATCATCGTAAAGATCTGTTAAATCTTGGACAAGCGTGTGGTCCCACCCAGGGGTCTCAAGTTCATCAATAATTTTTTCGGTTTGGCCAAACTTTTCCGCAAACGCTGCCATGACGATGCGCAGTTGGCGCAGGGTCAAAGACGGATGCGTGCTGATATATGCTTTAAATCTATCAAAGCCTTCTTTAGATATAATGTCAGCAAATAAATCAAAATCACCNGCTATATTTTTTGGAGCTGGTAGCTGCCCNATNNGCCTTAGGATTTNGCCCCANATAAAAGGGCTGTCTTCGTTNCACCACATATNAATAGGAAGATTGGNAAAGGCTTGGTGTAGCCTTGAAGCAAGCTCAGACCANTGGATTTCCANGGGATTGCTTGCCTTCATAAGTGCGCTAAATTCCGCCAGTTCCGAAGTTTCAAAAACGGTAGGTAAAAAAGATGCGGGATTACGAATTGAGAAATATAGTTCCACGTCATCCTGAGAAAATAGNAGCAAAAACTGCTCTAAAATCTTAACAGCATTTGGGTATAANTGTCCTGATCTTAGCAACTCTCTTGGGATTCCAAAAAACATTGGATTAGATAAAATCACAGTGTTTATTTGCGTAGATGTGCCCTCTAGAATGGTTTCCAATAAATACTCACGAGCTCCGATATCAAGGTTGTTATTTATCCCTTTAATGAGTGTCTTACGCAGCAAGTTTCGGTACAGCTTGGGAGGTGGCACCGCCACCCCTGCTTTTGCAAAGGTCTCTTTATTGCGCAATAAGGTTTTTATAAGACGTTCGTTATCAGTGCATTGTACACCAGCATGAAGAATAATGCGCATGGCAATAGCTTTCAGAAATGAAATAGGCCGATATGCTCTAGCACAAAAAATACGTCATTTTTATGGCGTTATTTGGAGNCTTCAATGCAAAGTGTTTTAAGTTATTTATCGCGCAGTTGCTTTTTTTTAATTTTGCCTCTTGTCAGACGCCCTGTGTTGTTTTATTCGGCGTCCGATAGCCCCTATAGCTCAGCTGGTAGAGCAACTGATTTGTAATCAGTAGGTCCGCGGTTCGAGTCCGTGTGGGGGCACCATAANNNCANATAAAGCATTGTAATACCTCACTTTTTTGTCTTTGATAGTGAGCCGTAGACCATGCTGGCAACCAAATCTAATAGTTACACGTTTCAAAAGAACGGTATCTGGTACTTTTCTAGAAGAGTTCCTACCGATTTAAGACGGCATTATAGAACGGGTAGGATCGCTTATTCTTTGAGAACCAAATCCATCAGGGATGCCCGTGTTAGGGCTATGAGCGATGCCGCTAAGTTGGATAGGCATTGGCATATTCTTCGTATTTCCTCCAATGATCTTCCCGGTAAGCATTTACTGGCAGGGGTAGGGC
>PBSX01000105.1 GCA_002726375.1 Marinovum sp. | reverse complement strand
GGTTATGGGGTGATCTTAAAGTGGTACGTAAATTTTTATTCCATCGGATGTACCGCGCGCCCAGTGTGGTGAAAATGCGCAAAGAGGTTACCGAGGCGGTGACCACGTTATTTCCACTTTTTATGCAGCACCCACAGCTATTGCCAAAACAATGGCGTAAGGACGTGCAAAAAGCCGAAGATGATGTGGCGCTGGCGCGCATTGTGGTGGATTATATCGCTGGGATGACGGATCGGTTTGCCTTGCAAGAATACGAACGGCTTGCACAAACAAAGACACATTGACCTTGCCCCTGTGCATGATAAACCGCAGCGCAAGATAAAGGATTAAGACTTATGAACCTTTTTAGCGAAATCCGGGCGCTGGTTCTTGCGGCACTTGAAAAAATGACCGCAGATGGGGAATTGCCCACTGGACTAAGCTTTGACGCTGTGGCGGTCGAGCCACCGCGTGATCCTTTGCATGGGGATATGGCGACCAATGCCGCTATGGTTTTGGCCAAGCCGTCTGGCCGCAAGCCACGTGAGATCGCGGATGTACTGGCCGCCGCCCTGCGCCAAGACATGCGGATTACGGCGGCGGACGTGGCTGGCCCGGGGTTTTTGAACTTGCGGCTTGCGCCTGAGGTTTGGCAATCACTGGTCAAAGATGTGCTTGAACATGGCCAGAGTTTTGGTCGCTCGTCAGTCGGAGCAGGTCAGCGAGTGAATGTCGAATATGTAAGCGCCAACCCAACCGGACCTTTGCACGTGGGCCACACGCGCGGCGCGGTCTTTGGCGATGCGCTGGCTAGCCTTTTGGATTACGCCGGCTATGCGGTCACACGCGAATATTACATCAATGATGGCGGCGCTCAGGTCGATGTTTTGGCACGCTCGGTCTATCTGCGCTATCTCGAAGCGCATGGGCGCGAGGTGGCCTTTGAAGATGGCACCTATCCCGGTGATTACCTTATTCCTGTTGGTCAGGCACTTAAAGACAAAGTCGGCGCTGAGTTCATTGATAAAGGCGAACAATTTTGGCTGGCCGATGTGCGCGAATTTGCATCCACTGCCATGATGGAGATGATCCGCGAAGATCTTGCGCTTTTGGGTGTAAAGATGGATTATTTCTTTAGTGAAAAGTCCCTTTATGGCACTGGGCGGATCGAATCTACAATTGATAAGCTGCGCGCCAAAGGCCTTATTTACGAAGGCGTTTTAGAACCCCCAAAGGGCAAAAAGCCCGAAGATTGGGAACCCCGCGAGCAAGCGTTGTTTAAATCCACTGATCATGGCGATGATGTTGACCGCCCAGTGATGAAATCAGATGGCAGTTGGACCTATTTTGCCCCTGATATTGCCTATCACAGCGATAAAGTGGACCGCGGCTTTGATTTGCTGATTGATATTCTAGGCGCCGACCATGGCGGTTATGTGAAACGCATGAAAGCTGCGGTTTCTGCTTTGTCGGATGGCAGAGTCCCGCTCGAGGTTAAGCTGACCCAACTAGTGCGTCTCTATAAAGATGGCGAACCGTTTAAAATGTCCAAACGGGCAGGGACATTTGTCACTCTGCGGGATGTGATTGATCAGGTGGGCGCGGATGTCACCCGTTTTGTCATGCTGACCCGCAAAAATGATGCGCCGCTGGATTTTGATTTCGACAAGGTGCTCGAGCAATCGCGCGAAAATCCGGTTTTTTATGTGCAATACGCCCATGCTCGCGTGTGTAGTGTGCTGCGCCGCGCAAGCGAGGCGGGTATCACAGTTGATGACACTACATTAAAAGTGGCTGATCTAAGGCTGCTATCGCATCCGTCAGAGCTAAATGTTGCCAAGAAACTGGCAGAATGGCCGCGACTGATCGAAATAGCGGCGCGCACGAATGAGCCGCACCGGGTGGCGTTTTTCCTCTATGAATTGGCCAGTGAATTGCATGCGCTCTGGAACAAAGGCAATGACGAGCCGTCCTTGCGGTTTGTTCAGGAAGATGATCCTGGCACGTCGCAGGCAAAAATTGCTCTTGCACGCGCCGTTTCTGTTGTTATTTCCGCCGGTCTTGCTATTCTTGGCGTAACGCCTGCAGAGGAAATGCGCTAGGATAAAGCCTAATCTGCAGAGCTGAGGCAGAGAACCGTAGGAACAGCAGATGACTGTTTCAAACCGGAGGGCAGTATGGTGGTATATTCCCGGAGTGAACAAAGCACGCCTGATCCAGAGGGTGCAGAGGATAGCCGTGCGCTTGGTTCAGTTGCAAATTGGATCGGGGCATTGGTCAGCTTGGCACTGGTCATCGGGGTGTCACTTTGGGCATACCGGCTGGTGGTGCGCGATGTAAGTGGCGTGCCCGTGATTAAAGCTTCGTCCGAACCGATGCGCGTGGCACCGCAAAACCCCGGTGGGACAGCGGCACTAAACCAAGGTCTATCGGTCAATCAAGTGGTCGAGGCCGGGGATGATACCCAACCAGAGTTTGTCACTCTCGCGCCGCGACCAGTGGCTTTGGGTGACGACGACATTCCTACGGCGCAAATCGAACCGGTAAGTACGGCCGTGATCGCCGAGCCCAGCCGCAAGGCGGCCACGGTTGATATTCAAACATTAGCCGATCAGATAGCAGTCGAAGTTGCGCCGTTGAATGGTGAGTTGGACACAAGCGAAATTGTGCGTCTTGACAGTTCTAGTATTGAAAATGCGCTCAAGCAAGCCTTGAGTGAGCCGCAAACCAGCGTTGAGTTTGTTTCGTTACGCCCCAAAAAACGGCCCGATAGATTGCAGCGCGACGTGGCTGTTCCCAGCGGTGAACTTGCCGCTTTGCGCGAACTTGCCCCTGACCAAATTCCAGTTGGCACGGCTTTGGTGCAACTGGGGGCTTTTGCCTCGCCAGAAATCGCCCGCTCGGAATGGCGCCGGCTTAGCGGCAAATTTTCAAGCTTTATGGCGGGGCGCGAGTTGGTGATCCAGCGCGCCGTGAATGGCGGCCGTATATTCTACCGGCTGCGCGCAGCTGGATTTAGCGACCTCAGTGACGCGCGCCGTTTCTGTTCAACACTTAAAGCGGCTGAAACCGATTGTGTCCCTGTTGTCACACGCTAAGCAGAGCGCTCGCCCACAGATGGCTTTTGTTGCTGAAGGGGATGCCATAATACAAATTATGCAGTCAATAAGACGAAACAATTTCAAAGGCAGCTCAGCGCCTGGAGACATGGAATGAGCGATACGACGGCCTCTTTTGACCTACAGCCAATGGTGGCTGAGCGTGTCTCGGCCGAGGCCCTTATAATTGATGTCGACGGCTATGAAGGGCCGCTTGATTTGTTGCTGACACTCTCGCGCACGCAAAAAGTTGACTTGCGGAAAATATCAATCTTGGAATTGGCGCGCCAGTATTTATCCTTTGTTGAAAGGGCCAAAGCCCTGCGCCTTGAACTGGCAGCTGATTATCTGGTGATGGCTGCTTGGCTGGCCTTTTTGAAGTCCCGTCTTTTATTGCCACCTGATCCAAATGATCAGGGGCCAAGTGGGGAAGAGTTGGCAGCGCATCTAGCCTTTCAACTGGAACGTCTGCAGGCAATGCGCACTGCCGCTGCACAGCTTATCGCCCGCGATCAACGGGGGCGTGATTTTTTTGTGCGCGGGCTGCCTGAAACCGTAGAACGTGTCCGCCATGTGAGTTACACGGCTAATTTGCTTGAATTGATGCAGGCCTATTCTCGGATTAAAACCCGCGATGAATTTCGGCCGTTTGTGATGGACCGGGACAATGTTTATACCCTTGAGACTGCGCTGGAACGGATGCGGGGATTAATCGGCTATGCTGGTGATTGGACAGATATTTCAAGCTATCTGCCCGAAGACTGGCTACACAATCCAGAGCGGCGACGGTCGGCCACAGCGGCCACTTTTGCAGCCTCATTAGAATTGGCCAAAGCTGGGCGCGTTGAGCTGCGCCAAGATGAAATGTTCTCGCCGATCGAGCTTAGACGAAAAGGAACCGCCGATGACTGACATCCCATCGGACATCAGCCGCGACAGCGAAAGCCTGTTTGAAGCGCCACCAATGGGCGAGCAGGAACGTATGGTGGAAGCGATCCTTTTTGCCAGTGCAGAGCCTGTGACAGTGACCGAATTAAATGCCCGAATGCCGCATGGCTGTGATGCCGCAGAGGCTTTGATGCATTTGCGCAAGCGCTATGAAGGGCGCGGCGTTCATCTGGTAAAAGTGGGAGATGCTTGGGCCATCCGGACAGCCGGTGATCTTGGGTTTTTGATGCAAAAAGAAACTGTTGAAACCCGCAAGCTCAGCCGTGCTGCAATCGAAACATTGGCCATTATCGCCTATCATCAACCGGTAACGCGGGCAGAGATCGAAGAAATCCGTGGTGTATCTGTTTCGCGCGGCACAGTGGATCAATTGCTTGAAATGGAATGGATCCGCTTTGGCCGGCGTAAAATGACCCCAGGGCGGCCTGTTACCTTTGTCGTGACGCAGACGTTTTTAGACCATTTCGGGCTTGAAAGTGCGCGTGATTTGCCAGGTCTGAAAGAATTGCGCGCCGCTGGTCTGTTGGAAAGCCGGCCGCCTTTAGGTGCCGTGCCCGGACCAGAGAGCGACGAGGATGAAGATACTGGCGCCCCCGGTCAGAGTGAGCTGTTCGAAGATTAAAATTAAAGCGCCACAATTCCGGCGTGATTCGTCTCTATTCCCCCACATATTGATGAAAGGAATAGAGTGTGGATATCACCCGAATTTTGAAGATGATAATGAATATGGTAATGCGTCAGTTGATGCGCCGCGGTGTAAACAAAGCCTTTTCTATGGGCAGCCGTTCAGCAAAAGCAGAGCAGGGGGACCAACAAACTCAATCAAATCCGTCCTCTAAAGTTGACGCAAAGCGGATACGGAAAAGTATGAAAGCTGTAAGGCGTATTAGCCGCTTTTAAAATGTTTGGATAATTTAAGCCCTTGGCCTTGATAATTTGATGCAATCCCGGCGCCGTAAAGCTGCGCTGGTTCTTTTAGCATTCTTTCATAGACCAAACGTCCAACAATCTGCGCATGCTCAAGTACAAATGGAGCTTCGTGACAGCGCACTTCAAGCACGCCGCGCGATCCGCCACCGCCGGCAGCTTGATGGCCAAACCCGGGATCAAAAAAACCAGCGTAATGCACGCGAAATTCGCCAACCATGGCTAGGAAAGGCGCCATTTCAGCAGCATAGGCAGGGGGAATATGAACCGCCTCGCGGCTGACCAAAATATAAAACGCGCCGGGATCTAAAATGATCTGCCCGTCCGAGCTGTGAACCTCTTCCCAAAACTCTGCCGGCTCATAGGCGCCAATCCTGTCAAGGTCGATCACGCCGGTGTGCGGTTTGGCGCGGTAGCCGACCAAAGTCCCATTGGCCGGCTTTAAATCAACCGAAAACCCAAGCCCGTCACTGATCACAGCCTCGCCGCTGACAAGGCGATCACTGGCATGCAGATCGCTCAACTCGCTATCGTTTAAAATAGCCTGTCCCTGACGAAACCGGATCTGATTAAGCCGCATGCCGGGGCGCACCAAAACCGAAAAAGACCGCGGGCATATTTCTGCATAAAGCGGACCTTTATACCCGGGGCGAATGCGGTCAAACTCGGTGCCATTATCGGTGATAACCCGGGTTAATAGATCAAGCCTGCCAGTTGAGCTTTTAGCGTTTGCCACCGCCTGAATATTCTCGGGCAGATCGAGCGATTCCATTAGAGGAAGCACATAGACACAGCCTTTTTCCAATACTGCGCCTTGTCGAAGGTCAATTTCATGCATTTCAAAGTTTTTAAGCCGATCTGTGAGCTTGCGCTCATCGCCTGAAAGGAACGAAGCCCTAACCCGCCAGGCTGTATTGCCTAGGCGCAGGTCTAGGCTGGCAGGTTGAATTTGCTCGGATAGAATTGGCGGCTGTGCAGTAATGGTCGCGCTATTGATCATTTGCTGGATACTTTGGTCAGGCAATACGCCGCTCATCTTATATTCCTCTCTGCTCGGGAGCTTGCCCAAATAAAAAAACGCCTGGAACCCATACGGCTGCAAGCGGTTTTTTGGTTGGGCTAGTGAAACTTGAGGCTTCGTAGATCTCTGTTGTCATTGCATTTTCTTATCAGGCTTGCGCTATTTTTCGCGCCGATCCTAGCGTTATCAGTTAAACGCATTGCGTCTTTTTTCAAGATGACGGCAGGCACTGCTGTCATAATACCGTACACCAGTAAGCCCTTCGATGACTTCTCGCAACATAAAATGTTTAAACATCTGGCTGCTTTCAACCGCCTAATCATCACTATAACTCTGTTGAACCTGCGGGTAACTTTATACCATTAATACAGCGCTTTTGCCGTGCACATGATTTCTGGCCCGATTAGGTTATCACCCCTTCCCAAGAGTTGAATATAGAAAGCTCTTGGCTTCAAAGATATTCATCTATGTAATGAAAAGCTCTTTACTTGATCGTGCCGCCAGCATCGTTGATAATCAGGTAAGAATTATAAAGCGATGGATTTTATTTTGATATTCTCAGAAAGCTATTGAATTTAAATGACCGAAAGAGAGTTACCGAATGGCTAAACTAACCTTAGCTGATGCATTAAAACTGGGGATTGAGGCCCAAAAAACAGGCCAGGCTCAAAAAGCGGATGGATACTACACTTCTATTTTGAAAGTGAAACCGGATCATCCTGCGGCCAATTATAATTTAGGCATATTGGCCGTTAGTATTGGCAAGCCTGAGCAGGCGCTTGGTTTGTTTGAAAAGGCCTTAAAATCCAACCCGTCCGTTCACCAGCACTGGCTTAGATGTGTTTCTACTTTGGTTGACTTGGGGAAAATTGACGATGCAAAGAAGTTAGCTCAAAAAGCAGAGAATGATAATCTACCCGGCGATCTCATCCAAAAGCTAAATAATTTAATCACTGCCCAAACCATCACGGGATCGCAAAACTCTGTCCAAGAAGCAGAGTATGAACTACGTACGCTTTATGATCAGGGGCAGTTGACGCAAGTGGTTTCGCGGGCTGGCGTGCATATCAAAAGACACCCGGAAGCTGTTGATATTTGGAATATTTTAGGAGCTGCCTATAAAGGACTTGGCAAGATTAAAGAAGCCGCAGAGGCCTTTAAAAAGGTCACTCAGCTTAGTCCTAGCTATGCGGACGGCTACGGCAACCTTGGCGTTACCTTAAGGCAGCAAGGAAAGCTGGAACAGGCAATTAACGCACATAAGAAGGCTCTGGCTCTTAATCCTGATTTCGCCGAAGCTTACAACAACATGGGTGTTATTCTTGTAGAGCAAGAAAAGCTAGAAGAGGCTATAGAAGCTTTTAAGAAGGCGGTCACTCTCAAACCTGAATATGCCGGTGCCAATGCTCAAATGATTCATCAAAAACAACACATTTGCGATTGGAGCAATAGGGCCCAAGATTTGGCCAGTGCTGCAAAATTAGGAATAAAAGCAACTGCAGTGCCGCCGTTTTCCATGCTTTCATTAGAAGATAATCCAGAGCGCCATCTATTGCGGTCGCAAAAATATGCAGCAGAAAAATTTAAACATGAGCCACTGTCATTGCCGGCGCCCCCTATAAAAAAGCCTAAAAAGCTTAGGATTGGCTATTTCAGTGCTGACTTTAGAGAGCACCCGGTGACACGTCTGATGGCTAAAGTTTTTAAGGTGCATGACCGATCACGTTTTGATGTCTTTGGATATGCTGTCGCTGGTTCAAAGTTCGATACAATGCAAACAAAGCTCGCAGAAACATTTGATAAATTTAAAGATGTCCATGGCCTCAGCAACCAAGCGATCAAAGAAACAGTGCATAGCGATGAAATTGATATCGCTATTGATTTGACCGGATATACAAAAGATGGTCGCAGCGGTCTTTTTGCCAGCCGCTTAGCCCCTATTCAAATAAATTTTCTTGGATATCCCGGCTCAATGGGTGCAGATTTTATGGACTATATAGTTGCGGATCCTTTTTTAATTCCTGAGAGCTATCAGACTTATTACTCAGAAAAAATTATCTATATGCCCCATTCATATCAACCTCAAGACGATGGTCTGTTGATGGATCATTCGGTGCCGTCAAGGTTTGAGTTGGGTTTGCCCAAGGATGGATTTGTGTTTTGCGCATTCAATAGAAGCTATAAAATTGATCCACAGGTTTTTGAGATTTGGATGCGGTTGCTAAAGGAAAAGCCAAATAGCGTTCTTTGGTTGGTCATGAGCAAGAAAGCCTCAAAGATGAACTTGATCAAGCAGGCCAAAAACAGGGTGTAAATTCTGAAAGACTGATATTTTCAGAGAAAGTCGAACACAAAAAATATCTTGCCCGGTTTCAACAAGCCGATCTGTTTCTTGATACATTTATTTATAATGCTGGCGCAACGGCCAGTAACGCACTTTGGGCAGGTCTGCCCGTGCTTACAAAATCTGGAAAAAGTTACACTTCCCGAATGGCCGGAAGCCTGCTAAACGCGATAGGTTTGCCAGAATTAATAACAACAACAGATGAAGAGTATGAAAGCCTAGCGCTTGACTTGGCGCAAAACCGTGAAAAACTGAACAGAATTCGCAACAAGCTCTCACGAAACATAAAAACCAATCCATTATTTGATACAGGCCGCTACACGCGCAATCTCGAACTAGGTTTTGAAATGGCCTATGATCGCTACTTGCAGTGTAAAGGCCCAGAGCACATTGTTGTCACCGATAAAAATGAGCCACATTCAAAGTAAAAGATAAGTGCAAAACCGGCCACCAGAATTTTAGATAAAGCTGCAATCTTTTGCAAGGCTGGCCTGAGTTTGCCATAAAGCCCTTTATAAAAGGGTGGTNTGCAAACAATAAACAAAANATANAAACTGTTTTTGGTCGGGCTAGCAGGACTCGAACCTGCGACCTTCCGTCCCCCAGACGGACGCGCTACCAGGCTGCGCCATAGCCCGTAATTGCACGATCTCTTAACGGTTTTGACAGCAGGGGCAAGGGAAAAAGTACCATTTAATGCGGATCGTTGGCCTTGCGCCGTTCGAGCTCTTCTTTCAGTTCTGCACTGATCGAATGTAATTCATCGCCGGGCTTGGAACCCAAGGGAGATAACCGCTGAATTGCCCTGATCAAACCTGCAGTGTTTGCAACAATCGGTTCATTATCAGTCCTTGCACTGTTTGGAACTTCATTAGACCAGAAGTTCAAAGTAGTTTGCTCACCTTGTTCGTCTATATTTTCAGTATCGGCAGGCAAAACGGGGGCTCGGGGAAGATTGATCACATTGTCCTGGGCTAAACCCACTTCTTTTTGCTCTATGGGGTCGGTTTGCTCAAGCGGTTGGTCAGAATCTGAAGCAAGCACTGCTTCAAGCGGTGGAGACAGGCTGGTCACATGTTTGATGCCTTTTTCGCGCAGTATTTTTTGCGCCCCTTTGATGGTCATCCCATCTTCGTGCAGCAATTTGCGAATGCCGCCGATTAATAACATATCAGCAGGGCGGTAATAGCGCCGTCCTCCGGCGCGTTTAACGGGTTTGATTTGGTTGAATTTACTTTCCCAAAACCGAAGCACATGGGTCGGAATCCCAAGCCAGTCTGCAACTTCGCTAATGGTTCTAAAGGCCTCGGCTGATTTGTTCATTCCGGCACTCTGGATTATTATTTGTTACCCTCAGAAACCCGATCTTTCATCAGATGTGAGGGCCGAAAGGTCAAAACCCGACGCGGGGTGATGGGCACTTCTTCCCCAGTTTTGGGGTTGCGCCCCACCCGGGCATTTTTATCACGCACGCTAAAAGTCCCAAAGGAAGAGATTTTGACTTGCTCTCCGCGCACAAGCGATGCTGAAACATGCTCTAAAACACTTTCGACCAGTTCGGCGCTTTCACTTCTTGATAATCCGACTTCGCGAAAAACGGCTTCGCTTAGGTCCATTCGAGTCAAGGTTGTATCACTCATTATGTATCCCCATTTTGTTTATTTGTAATGTGTCGTGATTTTACGAGTCAATAACAATGACTTATTTAAAAAGGCATTTTTTTACTTTTATAAATTTTTCGGGAGTTTTTAGCAATTTAAATTTGCTACCAACGTAAAACCACTGCGCCCCAGGCCAAGCCGCCGCCGATCGCTTCGGTGACGATAAGGTGATTTTCTTTAAGCTGCCCATTGGCTTTGGCAACCGAAAGGGCAAGCGGAATTGAAGCTGCAGAGGTGTTGCCGTGGTCTTGGACAGTGATCACAACACGCTCTGTTGGGATGCCCATTTTCTTTGCGGTGCCGTTGATTATGCGCAAATTAGCTTGATGCGGCACAACCCAATCAATGTCATCGGCTGTGACGCCGGCTTGATCCATTGCGGTTTGTGCCGTGATTGCCAGTTTTTCAACAGCATGGCGAAACACTTCTTTGCCTTGCATACGCAAATGGCCCGTGGTGTGGGTGGATACGCCCCCATCAACATATAAAATATCTCGGTGCCGCCCATCTGAATTTAAATCAACCGATAAAATTCCGCGATCGGCTTTGCTGCCACTGGTCTCTTGCGCTTCAAGGATCAGCGCACCGGCGCCATCGCCGAAAAGCACGCAGGTAGAGCGATCGCTCCAGTCCATCAATCTGCTAAAGGTTTCAGCACCTATGACCATTATGCGCTTGGCTTGTCCGGATATTATTTGCGCGTTTGCCGAAGAAAGCGCAAAAATAAATCCGGCGCAAACAGCCTGCACATCATAGGCAAAGCCGCGCTGCATATGGAGCCCCGCTTGAACCATGGTCGCAACGGACGGAAAGGTAAGGTCTGCTGTGGATGTAGCAACGATGATCGCATCCATATCATCGGCTGAAAGCCCGGCATCTTTAAGCGCCGCATTGGCGGCTGCAACAGCCAAATCAGACGTTGTTTCGCCTTCGGCTGCAAAATGCCGACGCTCGATTCCCGAGCGGGCTTTGATCCATTCATCAGAGGTTTCGAGGGTTTCTTCAAACTCAGAGTTCGGCACAATCCTCTCTGGAAGGTAATGCCCTACGCCCCGTACAACGGCCCTAATTTGCATTTGTTACTTGGTCCCCGGTTCAGCAGATGTTTCATCGTGCTTTATTGGCGTTATAGATGCAAGGCGTGCCGCAATTTTTTGCGAAAACTTTGATTGAGTTAGCTGCACGGCCAATTTGACCGCCGCTGAAACGCCCAGTGCGTCCGCCGAGCCATGCGATTTAACCACTGTTCCATTGAGCCCTAGAAAGACACCGCCATTGACCTGCCTTGGGTCTATGCGCTTTTGCAAGCGCCGCAAAGACGAGACGGCCAACAGCTGTGCAAGACGTGACAGTGGGGAATAGCGGAAAGCCTGTTTTAGCAAATCGCCGATCAAGCTGGCAGTGCCTTCACCAGTTTTGAGCGCTATGTTGCCGGTAAAACCATCGGTGACAATCACATCGGCCTTGTCTCTAGGAATGTCCCCGCCTTCTACAAAGCCAACAAAGTCGTAATGCCCACTTTCACTATGCTGAGCAATCAAGTCATGCGCTTCGCGCAATTCGGGGCGACCTTTGTGTTCTTCGGTTCCCACGTTTAGCACACCCACCCGAGGGGTCTTTAGCTGTAGACCGTTTCGGGCGTATGAAACACCCATCAACGCGTATTGCAACAAATCATTAGCATCTGCACGAATGTCGGCACCGACATCTAACATGACATTAAAACCACCTGCGCTCCGCGATGGCCATAAGATTGCGATTGCAGGGCGGTTCACACCCGGCAATTTGCGCAAACGGATCATGCTTAAAGCCATCAAGGCGCCGGTGTTACCGCAAGAAACACAAACCTCGGCTTCGCCGTTGCGCACTGATTCTATGGCGGACCACATTGAGGTATCTTTGCCCTGCCGCAAAACATGGCTTGGCTTGTCTTGCATCGAGACCACATCAGTGGCGTTGCGGATATCGCAACGACCGGTGAGGGCACGACGCCGCGCGACAAGTTTTTGTAACTTATCGTCGGGGCCATGTAGAATAAAATGTAGATCAGGATTTATTTTTGCGGATCTGGCAATTCCAGCAACCACTGGCGCAGGGCCTCGATCACCGCCCATAGCATCAATACTTATAACCGTGCGCCGAGGCGCGTCTACCGGTGTATTTTGTGCTGCGGTCATCAAACCAGGGCCCTAAAAAAACTAGGCCGCGTCTTCGTCCAGATCGATCTCGTCAACCATCGCAACAACCTCACGGTCGCCATAATGGCCGCAAGCAGCACAGATATGATGCGGGCGCTTTAGCTCACCACAATTACTGCACTCGTTGGGATTCCCCGCCACAAGTGCGTCATGAGCCCGGCGATTGTTACGCCGTGATTTCGATACTTTATTTTGTTGGACAGCCATGTCTCAACCTCAATTTATCAGGGCATCAGCCCTTGGTTCCATCCGTGTATCCGAGGCGCATACATCTAATTGCCGTTCAGTTACAAGCCAATTTCGCAAGAAGGCGCAAAAATACTGCGATTTGTGTATTTTACAAGAGCTCAAAGTACACATTCAGCTATCTTTTTGCATTTTTTCTTGGAGTTTGGCTAGCCCGGAAAAGGGTTTAGCATCCTCATCAGTCATTGGGGCAACACCGGGTTGGCTAAAATTGGTTTCGCTCAAAGCCGCCCCCTGTGCCCGCGGGTAATCCAGCGCTTCAATCGACAGGGCCTCGGTCAGGACCGATAAAAGGTTGATTTTCTCTGGCAAAGGCTCAAGCGTTTCATCGCCATCCATTTCAATTTCGTCCACCGGATTTTCCATTGGCGCCAAGTCCGCGGCAGGCATAAATCGCCGTTGCACTGCGCAATCCAGACGCGTGATCACTGGCTGTAGTGTAACCACGCACTCTTGTTCGATGGTTGCTCCAAGCTTGGCCTTGAGCGCCCAGTTTTTTTTACCGCTGGCAATCATCTTTCCGGTGAACCGTAGTTTGCGCAAAGCTCGAAATCCTAGCTCTTTTGCGAGTTGACGACGTTGGTTTGCATCCGGGCTGATATCAAAGGAAGTTGGGCGCAGTTGGCTCAGGTCGGCCAAGCGAAATATGCTCTGCGGAGAAGGGGGCGTCGGCGAGGGCAACATATTTACCTTTCAGGACAAGTTTGCGTGTATTGCAAAAATGGAATAAAGCCCAATGTGTAACAAGACAAGGGTCGGTACATCTAACTATGAAAAGATCAAGGACAATAATTGGGGCAGCAGCGTTGCTTATTATGCTATCTGCCTGCTCTTCTCAGTATCGAGCGCATGGATATATGCCGCCAAAAGAGTATGTTGATGACCTTGTGGTCGGAGTTGATACTCGGGGCAGCGTTGCAGAATCCTTGGGTGCTCCTTCATCGGGCGGTTTAATGCGTGAAAATGCATATTTTTATGTACGAAGCCAAATGCGGCAGGGCGCTCTTGCTCGACCCACCGAAGTGGACCGCGAGGTTCTTGTGTTAAGTTTCAACAAACAAGGGGTGTTGAGCAACATCGAGCGGTTTGGCTTGCAAGATGGCAACGTTATTTCATTAGAACACAGAGTGACCAAGGCTGCAGGTCCTGAATTAAGTTTGATTCGCCAAATCATCGGGTCAGTGGGTGGAAGTGCACCCAGTCTTTGATCGCTGGGTAACTCATCAACTCTTTGTTGTTTGTTATGCGATTGTTACATGCAGTTGCTCTAGATGTATTTGTACAAAAGTGACTTAACATGAAGGGGCAGTCTTTGGAAAAGCGGATCAGCAAAAAATACCGCGTCAGGTTGGCTGATAAACCAGGTGACATTTTAGCAGCACAAAAGCTGCGGCATCTCGCATTTGGTTTAAGGGCGCCAAGCGGCCTTGATGTGGATGAGTTTGATCCAGTCTGTGCTCATGTTTTGTTAGAAGAGTGCAAAACCAACCGACTTGTGTGCTGCTACCGGCTTTTGCACTTGAATGGTGGCTCAGAGATTGAAAAAAGCTACTCTGCGCAGCACTATGAGCTTTCTGCGCTGCATTCGTATAGTGGTAAACTTGTCGAAATGGGGCGCTTTTGTATCCATCCAGAGGTCAAAGACCCTGATGTGCTCAGGTTAGCGTGGGGTGCGCTTGCCAAATACGTTGATAAAGAAGGCGTCGAGCTTTTGTTTGGCTGCGCGTCTTTTCAGGGCACAGATGCAACAGCATATCTTGATGCATTTGCTGTGCTTCGAGATAAATATCTTGCCCCAAAGCGCTGGCTTCCACGGGTCAAGGCCCCAAGGGTTTTTCGTTTTGCGGCCCGGCTGCGCCGCAAACCTGATATGAGGCTGGCCCTTCGCAAAATGCCGCCACTGCTACGCAGTTATTTAATGATGGGGGGCTGGGTCAGTGATCATGCTGTGGTCGATTCTCAGATGAATACGCTGCACGTCTTTACGGGTATTGAAATTGGGTCAATTCTGGCCGTGCGAAGACGGCTTTTGCAAGCTCTCTCTTGACCTTTGGGGGTCGGGCGCTTAGCAGCGCGCTATGGCACGAGTTCCATTATTACAGCTTAACGATATAGCGCTGACATTTGGCGGAAATCCGGTCTTTGACCGGCTGGACCTCGTAATTCACCCTGGTGAACGGCTTGCTTTGGTCGGGCGCAATGGATCAGGAAAATCGACCTTGATGAAAGTGATGGCCGGTCTGGCAGAACCGGACCGCGGTGCGCGTGTGATGCCGCCGGGTTTGGCGGCAGGATATATGGAGCAAGACCCAGATATGACTGGCTTTACCACTTTGGGTGATTTTGCCACGAGCGGGCTAGAGCCTGGGGAACTTTACCGCGTAGAGCGTGCAGCGGAAGGGTTAAAATTTGACCCAGAGCGCTTGGTGGAAACCGCATCCGGCGGAGAGCGCCGCCGCGCAGCTTTGGCCAAGTTGATGGCCGAAGCGCCGGATTTGCTGTTATTGGATGAGCCCACAAACCATTTGGACATTGAAGCCATCACCTGGCTGGAAGCCGAGTTAAAGACCAGCAAAGCCGGCTTTGTTTTAATCAGCCATGATCGTGCTTTTCTAAATGCACTCAGCCGCGCGACCTTGTGGATTGATCGTGGGCAGGTGCGGCGCAATGAACAGGGATTTGACGGGTTTGAGGCTTGGCGAGACAAGCTGTGGCAAGACGAAGACATGCAGCGCCATAAAATGGACCGCAAGATAAAATCTGAGGGTCGGTGGGCAGTGGAAGGCATCAGTGCGCGGCGCAAACGCAATCAAGGGCGGTTACGGGCGCTACATAGCCTGCGGGCAGAGCGGGCGGGGATGATCCGCCGTCAAGGCACAGCGGCGATGGCGCTAAATGCGGGGCCAAAGTCTGGCCGTAAGGTCATTGAGGCCAGAGATGTTGTGAAATCTTTTGGTGAGACACTTATCTTGCGCCGGTTTTCGATCACCATTCAGCGTGGAGATCGGGTCGCGCTTGTGGGACCAAACGGAGTGGGGAAAACCACGTTGCTGCGGCTTTTGATGGGCGAGCTTGATCCGGACCAAGGTCAGATTAAACATGGCACCAATCTGGTCCCTGCTGTTTTTGACCAAAACCGCGCGCAACTTGATCCAGAGATGACGCTTTGGGACAGCCTGACGGGTGATCCGGCAATGCGGGTAGCGGGCAAAGCCGATCAGGTATTGGTGCGCGGTGCGCCGAAACATGTGGTGGGGTATTTAAAAGAGTTTCTGTTCGATGAAGCTCAGGCCCGTGCGCCTGTGCGCTCGCTGTCGGGGGGCGAAAAGGCACGGCTATTGCTTGCCAAGATCATGGCGAGGGAAAGCAATCTTTTGGTGCTTGACGAGCCGACCAATGATCTTGATGTGGAAACGCTCGATTTGCTGCAAGAGCTGCTGGATGATTATCAGGGAACGGTGATTTTGGTTAGTCACGACCGCGATTTTCTGGACCGTGTGGCCACAACAACCATCGCGATGGAAGGCCAAGGGCGCACGGTCGCCTATGCTGGTGGCTGGTCAGATTATCAAGCTCAGAAACAGGTTGCACCGACCCCGGTAAAACCCGCAGCGACCAAAGCCAAACCAGACGTGAAAACCGCCCAGCAAGCAGAAAAGCCGGGGCTTACATTTACTGAGCGGCATCGGCTTGAAAGCCTCCCTGCGGAGATTGAAAAGTTGGGGGCGGAAATCACCAAGCTTGAAGAGTACCTGTCTGTGCCCGATCTTTACCAGCAGGCGCCGGTTAAATTTCAAAAAGCAAGTTCGGCACTGGTTGAACGGCAACAAGCCTTGCAGATTGCGGAAGACGATTGGCTTACATTGGAAGAAAAAAACCAGCCTTGAGCCCCATAAGGGCGACGCAAGGGGACGGTAACTTGTACAGCACCGTAGTCATAATCTAAACGGTCTGGCAAAAAATGCGCCGCTGAAAGGGAGCATTTGTACAAAGAAAAAATCAGCCCAATGCGGAGATATTCAAGGGGCTGCAGACATTCGGCAAGCTTTGAACAATCGGCGCAATATGCGCTGCTTTGTTTTAACTTTTTGGCGGTAAATACCGCTGCAAGGCGTGCAATCCAAAAACGGTCAAAAGTATGCGGTACATATGGTGCAGGCTGACCAAAGCGGGATTAGCGTTGAGGCTCAGAGCGATCAGGGACATTTCTATTAGGCCTCCGGGGGCAAAGCTAATCAGTAAAACGTCAAATGGTAAGGGTTGAAAAGCACTCAGTATAAGGCAAATTGCAAGAGCGATTAAAAGCATGGCTGTCACACTGGCAAAACTAAGTGCGATCCCGCGCAACAGCATATAACGTTTCAGACCTGTAAATCGGGAGCCAAGCGCTGTACCGATCACCATTTGCGCTATTGTGATCAAGCCTTCGGGTAGTTGTGGTGTGGGCAGCCCCGAAAGGCTGACGGCTGCTGCGATTAAAAGTGGCCCCATCAGTTGTCCGGCAGGGATTTTAAGCTTGAGACCAAAGATCAGTCCGGCAAATACGACCGCTGCGCTAATCATCATTTGTTGCACAGTCATATCGGCCTGAACCCCAGTGGTGATTTGCACCCCAGCGGCGCTGCCTACGGGAGCGCCGATCCATACCGACATAAGCATTGGTACGATCATAATGACCATAATTATACGCAAAAACTGTTGCAGAGTGAGAAGTTGGATATCGCAACCACGTGCTTCGCCCATTGCGATACTTTCCAGCAATCCGCCCGGTGCGCTGCAAAAAAATGCCGTCATTGGATCATAACCACCCAAGCGGCGAAAAATCCACAAATTAGCTATAAAACCAATGGGTACAAAAACACTGAGGCCGATCAAGCTCATGATCATCAAGGGCGCGCGCGCCATGAGGTCTGGTGTGACTTGAGCGCCGATCATCACCCCGATTACCGCAATAAAGAGCATGCGCAATAGCATTGGGAATTTATAGGTATTGGGCAGGCTATCAGGGCGAGCAATTGTGAAGCCCGCGGTTGCAATCAACGCGCCAAGCATCCAAGGCAGGGGCATGAATGTGAGGCTGGCAATAAAACCTCCGAGCCCGCCGAGTGCCAGCAGGGCAATGGTGGGTATACAATTCTTAAAATACATTCAAATAAGTCTCTTTCACGATAGCACTGTGATGCGGCAAACCTAAGAGGCTGTCAAATGGCTTTACTCTTCTCGGCCATGCTGTTTGAGAAAGTCCAAGAGGTCAGCGCGAATGTCGTGATTGCATTCAAGCGCAAAAATATAGGCTTGGGTGGCAAAAAAGCAGGCACTGTCCACTGTACTGGCGGTCCTTGCGGCTTGGCTGTAAAGCTCTGCCAATGCTTTTTTATCATTGGTCGAAAATGCTGCGAGAATATGATCGTTTAGAGCACTCATCTGCACTTTTGGCTGGCTGTTCGATGGGCCTGAACGTTTTGTGCGNTCCAGTCGTGAAAGCAGTGGGTCGGAGAATCCATTACGGGTGAGAATNGGCCCCCGTCAAACTGNGNACCATGGCGCCCGCGTTGCATGCCTTCGACCACAAAGACATCTTCTTTAAACACACCTTTCCACTGCTCTGTATTTTTTGCGCGCAAAGCAGCATCAGTCGCGTTTGAAGGATAGTATAGATGTATCTTTTCAACTGTGTTTTCCGGACCATCGGGTATTAGGAGTATCGCAAAAGCATGGTCTCGCTGAACACCGAGCAGTACATTTGGATAAACGGAAATGTATTCCGCCGAGGTTTGCCACTTTTCGCTTAGACCTGAGAAATCTGGAAAACGCGCGCCATTTTCACCCTCAATCTGGCGATATACCAACGTTCCCTGACCTGAATAGTGCCCATAGTTTTCTATATTGTAGTGATCTTCAAGCCTTGAATAACTATTCAAGCCGGGGTGAATCCAAGGTAAGTGGTAGCTTTCACAAAAATTTTCAACGGCAAGTTTCCAATTGCACTTTAGTTTGAGCTCAAACCGGCTGTCGGTGCCACCATGATACATCGGTTGATCAAATTCGGACCAGCGCTGGATGACATCGCGCATCGCCTGTTCAAATGGAGCGGCTTTACCGTTTATGTTCACCCATACGACGTCGCGCCAAATATGGCTGCGAATTTCGATAAGGCCAAGCATTGCGCGGTCGATATCTTTATGAGTGTTATGCCCGGGGCCGCCCACATGAGGGGTGCTCACCAGCCGGCCATCGGTGGTATAGCACCAACTGTGGTAGGGGCAGCGAATAGCGCCTTCGATTTTTTGCGGCGTCTCAACCAGGATCATGCCGCGGTGTCTGCAGGTGTTCTGAAACACCCGAATTTGGTTGGAGCGATCGCGAATTAAGAGAAGCGGCATTCCCAAAAAGGTTATTGGCACGGCGTCACCAGGGTCTGGAACATCCGCACCAACAGCTAGACCAGCCCATTTTTTAAACAACAAGGCATGTTTTTCTTCGTCAAAGATATCGCTATTAATATAATGTTCATTCGGCAAGCCGTTTGCCTGTGAAACCGGGCGGCGCACGGAAGATAAATTCGTGGGTTGCGTCACGGTGAACCTCATAGCTAGCATCACGATAAGGCAACTCTAGCAGTTTCGTGATGCTTTATCTGCCGATCTGCGACCCTGAGGGCCAGCTTGCGACACCTTTAAGAGAATGCTTCATTGGGGCGTAGCAATGTTCGGTGATAGGGCCAAAGATTATCACTTTCACAAATACCGGCTTGTCTCGCCGTAGCCATTATTTCAGAGCGTTTTTGGCCCAGATGTTCAAAAACCAAGCGCGTCACACGGGTACAATTTATATGCTCTGGAAAGGTTCTTGTAGTGTAGCCAAGCCAAAAATTGTTTTGAAAAGAGGGTGTGGGAGAAAGATAGCTAAAGGAACATGACGTAGATCCGCGCCGAAAGGAGAGCATTGCAACGTCGCCCTTTTGGGCAATGACAAACCCTCTAAATTCGCGGGTTTTGGCATTTGCATCCAATCCTTGACCTGCAACTGCCTCTTTGGCTTCCATCCCACGAAGAAACATCTGATAATTCTTTTTATAGACAAAAATTAGACCCTGAACAAAACGGTTTTTTTCACCAAAGCTATGCCTTGAGAAACGAAAAAAACCGCTGGGAAAAATTTCCGGCAAAATATCAGTTTCTTTTGGGCCAAAATACTCGCGCATTTCCGGGTGGCTAAGTGCACCTTCGCTTCGCGCTTCGATTTGTTGAAGAGGCTCAAGTAGTATGCGCGCATCGGTTTTAAAAAAAGTACAAATTCTATGTAATACATCAGGTCGGGGAAAGCTTTCCCCTGATAGATAGCGATTGAATTGTGTGCGATTGATCCCAAGGTCTCGGCAAATTGACAAAATTGAAGAATGTTTCTGGCACAAAATACGCAGATTTTGACCGGAAACGGCACGCAGTTCTATGGGGGACAGGATTGTGTTTGTTGCACTTGAATTAGGGGACATGAATGATCCTCAGGTCTAAATATTATTTTTTTAAACTCTTAACCTGTTAAAGACGTGATTTTTAAAACGTTACTTTTTGAAATCTGATGCCATATCGTTCTAGAGCTGACACATTAT
>PBSX01000104.1 GCA_002726375.1 Marinovum sp. | reverse complement strand
CGGCCCTGTCATTTGACGGGGAAGGCAGGTGATGGCGGCCGTGATATTGCTAGGATAAGGCGGGGCCGGATCGATGCCAACCCATGGTCTGAAANCGAGATNCCGCTTGGTGAAACCTTNGAGCGCTATCGTGTTCGTGTCATCGGTGGCCAGCAGGTGCTCCGCGAGCATTTGGTCAGCGATCCATCATGGCAATATTCCAAAGAGTTTCAGGATATTGACAATCCGAGCGGTGAAAATCTGCCCATTTGGCTAGAGGTGGCGCAAATTTCTGAGCGTTTTGGAGTAGGACTTAGCGCAGGTATAACACTTCCATGAGACCTTTGATGCNTGGCGATCTGGTGGCCGCGGGCCGCGCTCTTCTGTCGGTGCCTCCAGCCTGCCGGCAGGCACATATCCGCACGCTCATCATTCGAAGCCGGGCTGCAGACCGATATAGAAAACGGTATGGTAAAAGCCACCGTGACTGNGGGGAAGGGTCGTTGATGAGCTGCGCACGCTATTGTANCCAACCAATAGAGCCACCCTTGTGNGATCCCAATTATGCGCAGGCTTTACGCTGCGTTTTGCAAGCNGNNGCGCCAAACCTATCCTCTTGCGCANCCAANACACAGCTGCAGNGCTGGGTTCAGTTCAAGGCGCGCCTTNGAGATAAGATCGCCGCAATCGTTGCAGTAGCCAAAGTCACCTTCCTCAATCCGCGTCAATGCTTGCAATAGGGCTTGGCGCAGGCAATCACGTCGGATTTGATGCACCCTAGCCATTGCCTGAGCTTGTAGCGCGTCCATGCGGCTAAGGCGTCCAACAGACTGCTGATCCAACTCAACTGTTTGCTGGCTCTCTGCTCCTAAAGTATTTTCTTTGTCAATTTCGGCTAGTTTTTTCTGTATTAACCGGCGGAAATCGGATAAAATAANANCATCCATAAACTTTTGGCCTCAGGCGCATTGAATTTATCTGATGTTGCCTATTTATGCCTTAAGGTGCAAGCAAGGTGTTGGATTTAGGAGCAGGTCCATTGGCTAACATTCATAGCAAGATAAAAGAAATTGACCCAGTATGGGGTAAAATTCGCGTNGAAGCAGAANAAGCTGTACAAACAGAGCCTTTGCTTGGCGCATTGTTTCACAAGAATGTGCTTCANCATGACACCATTGACATGGCCTTGGCACATCGGATTTCGCTTAAACTGGCATCGAATGANATGTCCGAGCAATATGTGCGAGAAATTTGTGACCTTGCNTATNGNGGGGACTCAGAGCTTGCCAGTTCTGCACGCGCAGACATTATGGCAGTTTTTGATCGCGACCCTGCCTGCCACCGGTTTTTGCAACCGCTGCTTTATTTCAAAGGGTTCCAAGCGGTTCAAGCCTACCGCGTGGCACATTGGCTGTGGTTGAACGACCAAAAAGATCTTGCCTATTTCATGCAGTCGCGCATTTCCGAAGTTTTTGGTATCGACATTCACCCNGGTGCGNTGATCGGTAAAGGCTTGATGATAGATCATGCGCACTCCATTGTGATCGGCGAGACTGCCGTGGTTGGAGATAATGTNTCAATGCTGCACTCTGTGACCCTTGGTGGAACCGGCAAGCAAGAAGAAGACCGCCATCCCAAAATTGGTGATGGGGTGCTGATCGGGGCAGGGGCGAAAGTTCTTGGCAATATCAGCGTTGGGGCGTGTTCACGCATCGCAGCTGGATCAGTTGTTCTTAGCCCTGTACCTGAAAAAACTACGGTTGCAGGCGTTCCGGCAGAGGTTGTTGGAAAAGCAGGCTGCGCGACCCCATCAGTTACGATGGATCAGCTTTTGGCCAGTGAGCAATCAACCCAGTAAGAGTTGAACTAACCCTTCATGATCGCCGTCGGCTTTTCGATACTCTAGGGTGCTCAAATACAATTGGAAAAGGCGGCACCTGACCGCGCCGTCCCAGAAATTTCAATTTTGCAGTTAAATTAGACCAACATTGCAATGGGGTTTTCTAGGTTATCGACGATCGCTTGCAGCAACTCGGCGCCTAAGGCGCCATCAACCACCCGGTGATCCACAGACAATGTCACCGACATCACGGTGGCAACCTCAAGATCACCATCAGCATTGACGACGGGTCGCTTTTTACCGGCGCCCACTGCAAGAATGGCGCCGTGCGGCGGATTTATCACNGCATCAAAATTATCAATCCCAAACATTCCGAGGTTTGATATGGCAAAGCTGCCGCCCTGATATTCATGCGGAGCTAGCNTTTTGTCTTTGGCGCGCGCAGCAAGATCTTTCATTTCGGCGCTGAGCTGCGACAGAGTTTTTTGCTCGGCATCCTGAAGAACCGGTGTGAACAACCCGCCCTCGATCGCCACCGCAACTGCCACATCAGATGGGGTGAGTTGCAGCACGCGATCGCCCGCCCAAACAGCGTTTGCGCTGGGCACAGATTGCAGCGCAAGCGCGCAGGCCTTGATGATGAAATCATTGACCGACAGTTTAACATCGCGCGCAGCCAATTGCTTGTTCAAGTCGGCCCGAAACATGAGTAGCTGGTCAATTTTAATGTCCCGCCGCAGATAGAAATGAGGAACGGTTTGTTTGGCTTCTGTCAGCCGCGCAGCGATGGTTTTGCGCATGCCGTCCAATTGAATTTCCTGATAATCGCGCCCTTGATACATCTTTAGGATGGTTTCGGTTGCAGGGCCGGCGGGCATGGCCGCAGGCGCGCTTGCAGGCGCGGGGCTTACGGCGCCTGTTGGTTGACCTTGAGCCGCTTCAACATCTGCTTTGACAATTCGTCCATGTGGGCCTGATCCCTGCAAAGAAGCAAGATCAACACCTGTTTCAGCAGCCAGCCTCCGCGCAAGCGGTGAGGCAAATACCCGATTGCCTTTCAGGGCAGGGGCATTAGAGGTTTGCGGCGCAGCAGAGGTATCCGTGCTAGACGGCTTGGACGGTTCGGCGGATGGCTCTGGCTGCTGCGGCTTGTCACTTTCTGGGGCCGGTGTTTTACTGCCGCCAGGGCTTGCCAAATCCTCGGCGGTTTCCCCATCCTCAAGCAAGACAGCGATAGCACTGTTAACAGCCACGTTTTCAGTGCCTTCGTCNACATAAATTTTTCCAATGACACCTTCGTCAACCGCTTCAAATTCCATTGTGGCTTTGTCGGTTTCGATCTCGGCAATGANATCGCCGGATTGCACGCTATCGCCTTCTTTGATCAGCCATTTGGCAAGTGTTCCTGTTTCCATCGTTGGGGACAGCGCTGGCATGAGAATTTCTATAGGCATGATCTGCGCTCCTTAACGATAGGTGACTTTTTTGACCGCTGAGATCACTTCATCCGTGGTCACCAAGGCCAGTTTTTCCAAATTTGCGGCATAGGGCATGGGTACATCTTTGCCGGTGCAATTGATCACCGGTGCATCGAGGTAATCGAACGCCTGCTGCATAATGACCGCAGACAGATGGTTGCCGATGGCGCCCACAGGAAAGCCTTCTTCCACGGTGACGCAGCGGTTNGTTTTTTGTACCGATGTCAGTACCGTTTCATAATCGATGGGCCGCAAGCTACGAAGGTCGATGACCTCGGCGCTTATCCCTTCCTCGGCCAGCTTATCGGCCGCCTCTAGGGCGTAATGCATACCGATGCCGAAACTGACAAGCGTGACATCGCTGCCTTCGCGCCAAATCCGCGCTTTGCCAAANGGCACTGTNAAATCATCCAGCACAGGCACATCAAAACTGCGNCCATAGAGGATTTCGTTTTCNAAAAAGATCACCGGGTTGTCATCGCGNATTGCAGATTTCAAAAGCCCTTTGGCATCCGAGGCTGAGAAAGGCATGACCACTTTGANGCCCGGNATATGCGCATACCATGCGGCATAATCCTGACTGTGTTGCGCGCCCACCCGTGCGGCCGCNCCNTTGGGGCCGCGAAAGACCATTGNCGCGCCCATTTGGCCGCCGGACATGTAAAGCGTCTTGGCGGCTGAGTTGATGATTTGGTCNATNGCCTGCATGGCAAAGTTAAAGGTCATAAATTCCACAATNGGGCGTAGTCCGCCAAAAGACGCACCCACTGCAATACCGGCAAANCCATGTTCNGTGATCGGNGTGTCGATCACTCGCTTGGCGCCAAATTCGTCAAGNAGACCCTGCGAAATTTTATAGGCGCCTTGATATTCGGCAACCTCTTCACCCATCAAGAACACTGCATCATTGCCGCGCATCTCTTCAGCCATCGCATCGCGCAAAGCTTCACGGACGGTTTGCTGTTTTAGCTCGGTGCCCTCGGGCCAGTCTGGTGTGCTGTCATGCGCTGGACTGATCGGAGNGGNAGGCGCCGTAGCCTCTGCTGCAGGCGCTGTTATCTCAGGGGCGGGCTCTGNTGCCTCTTGCGGGGCCGGTTCGCTGGATGTTGCAGTGGCGCTATCGGCGCTTTCGCCCTCTTCCAAAAGCACGGCAATTGCGCTGTTTACTTTGACGTTTTCGGTGCCCTCTGCGACTAGGATTTTGCCAATAACCCCTTCGTCGACGGCTTCAAATTCCATCGTGGCTTTATCAGTTTCAATTTCCGCTATAATGTCGCCTGAGGCCACGCTATCGCCTTCGCTGACCAGCCATTTGGCCAGAGTGCCTTCTTCCATTGTTGGGGACAGGGCCGGCATAAGAATTTCGGTTGCCATCTTTTAACTCTCCTTATGCCTTACGCGTAAATATCTGTCCAAAGCTCTGATNGATCGGGCTCTGGGCTGTCTTTGGCAAATTCTGCTGATGCGTTGACGATTTCCTTGACCTTTTTGTCGATGGCCTTGAGATCATCTTCACTGGCGTGTTTTCCGGTTAGTAACATGGACCGGACGGTTTCAATCGGATCGCGCTCTTGGCGCATTTTCTGCACCTCTTCGCGGGTCCGGTATTTGGCCGGGTCTGACATTGAGTGGCCGCGATAGCGATAGGTTTTGACCTCTAGAATATAAGGGCCTTTGCCCGCTCTACAGTGCGCAACTGCTTTTTGCCCCGCTGCCTTTACCGCCAGAACATCCATACCGTCGACCGCTTCNCCCGGGATGCCAAAGGCTTCTCCGCGCACATATAAGATCNGGNGTNGANGTNGATCNNTTTTGNGCNGTTCCCATNGCATATTGGTTGTTTTCAATCACAAAAATAACCGGAAGGTCCCAGATCGCNGCCATATTGAAGGTCTCATAAACCTGNCCNTGGTTGGCTGCACCGTCCCCGAAATAGGTGAAAGTGACACGATTATTTTCGAGATATTTGTCCGCAAAGGCGAGCCCTGCGCCAATTGGTACCTGCGCACCNACAATGCCGTGACCGCCATAAAAGTGCTTTTCTTTGCTAAACATATGCATTGAGCCGCCCTTACCTTTGGAATAGCCGTCAATGCGCCCAGTTAGCTCGGCCATCACCCCGTTGGGGTCCATCCCTGCGGCCAACATATGTCCGTGGTCCCGGTAAGAGGTTAGCCGTTTGTCGCCTTCCTCTGCGGCAGCCTCAAGACCCACAACAACAGCTTCCTGACCGATGTAAAGGTGACAGAAGCCGCCGATAAGCCCCATACCGTAAAGCTGACCTGCTTTTTCTTCGAAGCGCCGGATGAGCAGCATATCTTCATAATATTGGGTCAGTTCCTGAGCTGAGATATTGGGCTTTGCTTTGGTTTTGCGTGCCGCCATAGATATACCCTCGGAAATAAATAGTTTAGCATTAAACTATCTCTTACAGGAAAAAATAGTTTTGTGCGAGAGGTAATTTTAGTTTGCATGGAGTAATGAGATAAACTGTTTTTAAACAACAGGTTAGTTGATCACAATTTCGTTTCCACGCACATATCCTAGGATATCGCGGGCTTGCTGATCCAAGAGATCAAGGTCTAGAAACTCGTCAGACATCCGCTTGGTCAGGTTTTCCATGTGCTGAACTTCGACCTGCAAAGCCAGCAGTTCACGCTCTAACTTATTTGTTTCGCTTAGAATTTCTGCGCGGCGGAACAGCCCAAAGTCACCTTGAACGGCGGCAAAGGTGAAATACATCCCAAGACCAAAGGCCAGCCCAAAGGCGGCAATCAATCCCCATGCTGGATGGTGTCGCTGTGTCGTCATTCCTGCCTCATTGCCCATTATAGGTGGACTTTGAGGCAGTATTGCACAGGTGATTCGCTTTGTGAATCCCCCAAATGACGAAAATTAAACGATTTTTTTAATCCTCAACCACGTAGGGTGACGGTGGCCTCAAAAAACTGGTATTTTATCCTGCAACCGAGGCCTGATAAATGCCGTTGATGGATTGACCAAGTGCGTGATTAAAGTCTGCGTCGCTTTGCTGGGCGGATAGCCCTTCGGTTAGCGCACGTGAAAAACTGGCGATCATACCGCTGTTTTGCGCTAGTTTGCCGTTTGCCTCTGTTCGGCTATAGCCGCCCGAGAGCGCCACAACCCTGAGAACCCGAGGATGGTTGATCAACTCTTGATAGTGATTTGCTGTTTCTGGCAGGGTCAATTTTAACGTCACCTGTTGATCGGTTGGCAATTTATTTAACCGCTCGAGCAGAGCGGCACTTAACTTGTCTTCCGCCTCCGCTTTATCCGCGATTGAAATGCTCACCTCTGGTTCCAGAATTGGCATTAATCCTGCGTCGATAATATCACTGCCGATGGCAAATTGTTGAGCCACAATTTCGTCAATCCCGGTGGCATTGGCGCCATGGATTACCGAGCGCATTTTAGTGCCGAAGATACCGGCGCTTTTTGCACGCTTTAAAAGCGCCGCAAGACCCGCAATGGGTTTCATCACTTGAACTTCGTTTTGAGTCTCAGTCAGACCTTGATCAACCTTGAGAAATGGCACTACACCGCACTTTGACCAAAGATATTCCGCCACAGGGGTGCCTTCGATATCGCGGTCCATTGTATTTTCGAACAAAATTGCCCCCACCACTTTTTCGCCAGTGAAAGAGGGTGATTTAATAATCCGGCAGCGCATTTCATGGATACGGTCGAACATTTCAGCATTGGATGCATAGGCGTCTTCTTCAATCCCATAAAGGCGCAGCGCTTTGGGTGTTGATCCTCCACTTTGATCAAGGGCGGCGACAAACCCGGGCGCTGTTGCGATTTTTTGCATCTGCTGCTGGTCGGTCATAGATAAGCGTCCTTTTACAAAAATTACCTTTGCGCGCTGCTGTGGCAGCACAAATTCGTGTCATGATCATAGCCTTAAGGCAGTGATCGAACTGTGACAATTGTGGTAGCGCTATCAACTCAAAATAAAGTGATAGCTCTGTATTTTTGAATTTCTTTGTTTCTAATCTCGGATCAGCGCGGCCACACCGGGCAGGGTTTTGCCTTCCATCCACTCAAGAAATGCACCCCCTGCGGTGGAGATATAGCTAAAGTCCTGCGCTGCGCCCGCTTTGTTCAGCGCCGCAACTGTATCGCCGCCGCCGGCCACGGAAATTAGCCCAGCTGACTGGCTTAGCTGCGCAGCTTGTGCCGCGGCAGCATTTGTGGCGCGATCAAAAGGCTCGATTTCAAACGCCCCTAGGGGGCCGTTCCAAATGAGTGTTTTTGCCTGCGTAAAACAGGCCGCAATCCGCGCCACCGTTTGCGGACCGGCATCCAAGATCATCGCATTGGCAGGGCAGTCTTGGACCGGTAGCGTTTGATTTGGGGCATGGGCGGCAAAGTCCTGCGCCACCACGATGTCACTGGGCAGAATAATCTCGCATCCGGTTGTGGCGGCTTTCGCCAGGATGCTCAATGCGGTTTCGGTCATGTCGTGCTCGGCCAGAGATTTGCCCACTGCAACGCCTTGCGCGGCCAGAAAGGTATTGGCCATGCCGCCGCCAATCACAAGGTGGTCAACCTTTTCTACAAGGTTGCCCAACAGGTCGAGTTTGGTGGACACTTTCGCGCCGCCCACCACCGCCACCACGGGCCGCTTTGGGGCGCCAAGCGCGCCTTCAAGCGCGCTAAGTTCTGCTGCCATCAACCGGCCGGCGCAGGCGGGCAGCAATCGGGCTAAACCTTCAGTGCTGGCATGGGCTCGGTGGGCAGCCGAAAATGCATCATTGCAATAGACATCGCCGATTTGCGCCAATGCGCTGACAAATGCGGCCTCGTTGTGCTCTTCTTCGGGGTGAAAGCGGGTGTTTTCCAATAGCAAAACCTCACCTGCCTGCATCGCCTCTGCTGCCGTTTGTGCTTTGGGGCCAATGCAGTCTTCGGCAAAACCAATTGTCGTTTGCAGAGCCGATTGAAGCGCGGGAATAAGATGGCGCAGGCTCATTTCGGGCACCACTTTGCCTTTGGGCCGGCCAAAATGAGCGAGCAATATCGGCAGGCCTCCGGCTGCAAGAATGGTTTTAACGGTGGGGACAATCTTTTCAATCCGTGTCGCATCGGTCACACGGGCTCCGTCCATCGGCACATTGATGTCGACGCGTGTCAAAACCCTTTTGTTCTTAAGGTCCATATTATCCAGCGTTTTCCAAGCCATCGGTGTATCCCCGTCCTTATTAACTTTACCCCGCGTCTTTTCCTATATTTGGCCTATGGTCAATGCTGCACCTTGTTCCTTGCGACAAAGCAGCTTAGATAACCCGCTAAAGTTTACCAAGGAGTCGCCGGATGGCTAAAATCAAAGATCCAGAAAATACCATTCTGATAGAACTGAAAGACGGAAAAGTCGTCATTGAACTGATGCCTGATATTGCGCCTGACCACTGCGAGCGGAT
>PBSX01000103.1 GCA_002726375.1 Marinovum sp. | reverse complement strand
GTTTTAGTCAAAATCTATCACTGCCAGTTTCAAATACCCCATTCAAGCCCTGCAAGCTTCTCGCTCTTTTCCCATAGGCGCTTCTGTTTGTCTTGGTCGAGGGCATGTCCAGAAACATTTGCGTCACTAATAGGGCCTCGTGTGTCCCCAAATCTGCCGGGGCCGTAATAAGCACCGCGCTTGGTTTCTTTTCCAGCGGCAGCGAGTACGGTAGGGGTTGCACCTGCCTCTAAACCCTGGGCGGCCAGTTTGTTCATTGTGCTCCAAAATACCTTAAGAAACCCCGTTGGCCCAGTGCTTTGCAGGTTCGTGTCAGTATAACCCGGGTGGCAAGCTATACAGATAGCTTTACTGCCAGCAGCTTGAAGACGGCGGTCCAGTTCAAACGCAAACATCAGATTTGCCAGTTTTGATTGCGCGTAGGCCCTTGTTGGCGAGTATTTTTGATCAGACATGAAGTCGTCCAAATCGAGAGCGCCGCCCTTATGTGCAATGCTCGATAATACAACGATACGCCCGTTGGCGGCTTCGACCTTGTCCAGCAACAAACCGGTCAACAGGAAGTGGCCCAGATGATTGGCACCCATTTGCAGGTCAAAGCCATCCACGGTCTTTTCCTGCGGCGTCATCATGATCCCGGCGTTGTTGACTAAACCATCGATCGAGTTGGCTCGAGCCCTGATTTCATCTGCGCCTTTTCGAACTGAGGAAAGGTCGCTCAAGTCGATCTGAACCAAATCGACGTCACCAGTGCAGGTCTCTTTCAGTTTATCACGCGCTTTTTCACCCTTGTTTATTGAGCGGCAAGCCATGATGATTTTAGCGCTGCGTTCGCCAAGGAGGCGTGCAGCTTCAAAACCAATCCCCGAGTTTGACCCAGTTATGACATAGGTCTTTCCGCTCAGATCCGGTAGTTGGCTTGGCTTCCAATCGGAAAATCCAGATTGGTTGATCTTTTTAGCCATTGTAAATCTCCTTTTCAAAATAATTTATCCGGTGGTTCTAATAGTATTTTATCACCACAAATATACAATTAGACAACAAATGTCTATTTGAAACAATTGACAGCTGGTGTCAATGGAGCGAAATACATTAAATGAGCGAACGCAAAGTACAGATCCTAAGAGCCGCTGAAATCGTCTTTTCACGTTATGGTGTCAGCAAGACGACGATGAATGACATCGCAAAAACTGCCGGTGTGGCGAGACAAACGCTCTACAATGAATACCCGAACAAAGCGTCCGTTCTACGCGCAACGCTACGTTTTGGCGCAGAAAAAACGATGGCTGCCGTCGAAGCGCGATGGCGAAATCAACAAGACCTTGGTGACAAGTTGGATACCTTTTTTGAGTTAGGTCCGCTGTATTGGTATGATGCCGTTCAAAGCTCACCTGAAATTGCAGATTTGATTGATGGTATAAATTCTATCGCACATGAGGAACTTATCGACCTTTCAAATCAATGGGCAAACAAGTTCGCAGCCTTACTTGAGCTACCTTTAACTAACAGTTCGCCATCAAGTCCCAATGCAAAGGCGTTGGCAGATTTTGTGTATTCCACAAGTATGAACGCGAAATACTACGCACAAAACCGAGAGGTTCTTGAGACCCGCCTAAAGGTCTTAAAGCAAGCGGTACTATCGTTGATTTCTTAAATTAACACCTAGTGTTTTTCAGGACTGACAAATGAATTAACTCCTATGAGCAAGGGATGGTTGCACATATACAGCTTGCCAAAAAGGGCTTGAGCCTGACTTGCGCCGATGCAGAAGTATCTCGTGTAAACACAAACTTCCTGTCAACTCATCCTACACTCAATTGCAACTGCATCCAGGTAGGCTTTGGCCTCTAAACTGACATCCAACCGTGCCATTGAGGCATTCACCCTAGAGGCCCTGATCCTAGATCACAAATTGCGCCAAGATCTCGTCATTGGTGATATCGGAATAGGTAAAGCCGGCCTCATCCAGCCGTTTGAAAAACCCGTCAAACTGTTTGGGGGATTTGGTTTCGATCCCGATCAGGATCGAGCCGAAATTGCGCGCAGACTTTTTAAGATACTCAAACCGCGTGATATCATCATCGGGGCCGAGAAAGTTCAAAAAATCTTTGAGCGCACCGGGCCGTTGCGGCATCCGCAGGATGAGGTATTTCTTGACCCCTGAATAGCGCTGGGCGCGTTCTTTGACCTCCGGCAGGCGTTCGAAATCAAAGTTCCCCCCCGAGGACACACAAACCACACGCCGGCCGCGAATGACATCGCGCAGATCTTTGAGCGCATCTATGGCCAGCGCGCCGGCCGGTTCAAGCACGATGCCTTCTAGGTTGAGCACCTCAACCATCGTGGTGCAAATCCGGTCTTCAGGGATGCGCAGCAGATTTTCTTGGCCAACCTCCTTAAGACGGGCAAATGTAAGCGCGCCGATCTGGCCCACGGCTGCGCCATCGGCAAAGGTATCCACCCGCTCTAACGCCACTGGATGACCGGCCTCAAGCGCGGCCCAAAGACAGGCCCCGCCCATCGGTTCAACCAAGGTTGCNCGGCACTGATCGCCGAAATANCNNAGCATCCCAGAGGCAAGCCCGCCGCCGCCNACNGGCAGCACAATATGATCCGGCNNNNCGCCCANCTGNCGTTCAATTTCNACNGCAACACTNGCCTGACCTTCGATNACATCNGCATCATCAAAGGGCGACAGGAAATGCGCTCCGCTTTGGCGGCAAAAGCTTTGCGCCGCNAAAAGGCATTCGTCGAAATAGTCGCCGANCAGTTTAATTTNGACNGTATCNCCGCCAAAAATNTGGGTTTTCTGAATTTTCTGCTGCGGGGTGGTGACCGGCATAAAAATAGTGCCCTGCANGCCGAAATGGCGGCACATATAGGCCACGCCCTGGGCATGGTTGCCGGCGCTGGCGCAGACGAATTTTTTCTGTTTGGGCCGTTTGCGCATGGCGTTGAACGCACCGCGCAGCTTATACGAGCGCACCGGCGCAAGGTCTTCGCGCTTGAGCCAGATGTCGGCGTCATAAAGCGCGGATAGATGGTGATTTTTCTGCAGCGGTGTTTCGGCAAATACATCGCGCATCTGGGCTTCGGCACTGCGGGCAAGGGCGGCAAAATCATTCATGCCATAGCTGTGCCGCAGAGCTAGGCTAAAGGCAAGCCCCGCGCCTTTAAACCAAGGCCCGTTTTTCCACGTAATGACCGTAGAGCGTGGTGAGAATGCTGATATGGATCATCAGAAAGACCCACTGAAAAGGGATTGTCCAAAGCATCAGAAGATAGAGACTGCCTGAAATCAGGTTGGTCGCATGCTCATTGACCCAACCCAAGCCCACCCAAAGCACCAGTGAGACTAGCATTAAAGAGCCCGTGCTGCCTTTGGTGGCGTTCCAGGCGCCTTCCCAAGTGAGCCGATTACCCAATNCAGCCGAAGGGAGGATCGCTGCAAAACGGNAGAATATGGGTGCAATAAGCAAAATGATCGCACCATATACTGCCATAGTTATAAGGGGTTGGCTAAGATAACCGAACTGGGACATAACAAGAAATATAAATATAAAGGCCNGTCNAAAACCTATAGCCACAATCAGCAAACCCAATAACACGCTTTGCCCAAAATACGCCATCATGCGCCGGCCGTGGAATTTTGGGATATATCCGCTTGGTATTTCTTCACTTAAAATAAAANGGTGCCAGGCCACAGCGACCCAAAGTCCGGTGATCATCAATATCACCATATTAACAGACCCGAAAAGCCAAAATTGTGGGCTTGACTCAAGCTCGGCATCTGAAACACCGGACATGAAATTCAAAAAATAGATGTTTGGGATCGCTTGCACGGCGTATAGTACCGCCGATAAGCGCAGCGCGATGGCAAAGTTTCCAAATAACATAACAAAGGAATGACGAAGTAAGTTCCAAGCCTGCATATAAATAACTTTCTTAAATACACTTTAAAATTGCAGAAATAATAACCCCAACCTGATCCGCTGCGCAAGTCATGTTTGCCATTGCTCTTGCCCCGCGCCGCAAAACCCGTTATCCGCGCCTGCGAGCTTTCAAACATCCACTGTCACAGGAAACCCCATGTCTGCGCCGAAAAAAGTTGTTCTTGCCTATTCTGGCGGTCTTGATACCTCGATCATTCTAAAATGGCTGCAGACCGAATACGGCTGCGAAGTGGTGACCTATACCGCCGATCTGGGGCAGGGCGAAGAACTTGAGCCGGCGCGCAAAAAGGCCGAACTACTGGGGATCAGCTCCGAGAATATCTTTATCGAGGATGTGCGCGAAGAGTTTGTCCGNGATTTCGTGTTTCCGATGTTTCGCGCCAATGCGCTTTATGAAGGGCTTTATCTGCTGGGCACCTCTATTGCGCGGCCGCTCATTTCAAAGCGGCTGGTGGAAATTGCGGCGCAAACTGGCGCCGATGCAGTGGCGCATGGGGCCACCGGCAAAGGCAATGACCAAGTACGGTTCGAACTGGCCGCCTATGCNCTTAACCCCGACATAAAAGTCATCGCCCCCTGGCGCGAATGGGATCTGTCAAGCCGCACCAAACTGATCGCCTTTGCAGAAGAAAACCAAATNCCGATTGCCACCGACAAACGCGGCGAGGCGCCCTTTAGCGTGGATGCCAACCTGCTGCACACCTCATCCGAGGGCAAGGTGCTGGAAGACCCTGCCGTTGAAGCGCCCGATTATGTCTATCAGCGCACCGTCAGCCCAGAAGAGGCGCCGGATACCGCCGAGTTTATCGAGATCGGCTTTGAGCGCGGCGATGCAGTGTCGATCAACGGCGAAGCCATGTCGCCGGCGACGATCCTGACCCGCCTGAACGNGCTGGGCGGCAAACACGGCATTGGCCGGCTTGATCTGGTNGANGGGCGCTTTGTCGGCATGAAATCGCGCGGCATCTATGAAACCCCCGGCGGCACNATTCTTCTAGAAGCGCATCGCGGCATCGAGCAGATCACCCTTGATCGCGGCGCGGCGCATTTAAAAGACGAGCTNATGCCAAAATATGCCGAGCTGATTTATAACGGCTTTTGGTATTCGCCCGAGCGNGAAATGCTGCAGGCGCTGATTGANGCATCNCAAGAACANGTCACCGGCACCGTGCGGGTCAAACTTTACAAAGGCGCGGCGCGCACTGTTGGCCGCTGGTCCGAGCATAGCCTTTATTCCGAAGCGCATGTGACCTTTGAAGATGACGCCGGCGCCTATGATCAAACCGATGCGGCAGGCTTTATTCAGCTGAACGCGCTGCGCCTAAAACTGCTGGCGGCGCGCAACCGTCGGCTGGGGTAAAGCTCACCCATCCCTCATACTGTGCCGAAGTCTATAGGCGCAGTCCGATGGGCAGCACTACGTTTTGGTTTTGGTCAGGCTTAGTGCTTAATATGCGCTTCCGGATAGTTGGTGAAATAATCNCCTGAGATTGGNGTCATCACACCGCTTTCAATCACTGCGCCTGCCTGCCTGCGNATTTCTGTTAGCTCTTCATCACCNCCAAAGGCCTGAAGCGCTTCCATGCTTGGAAANATCATAATGGCNTGCAGCTGATTGGGATTGTCTTTTTCAGTACCGGCAAAGAGAAACTTAATCCCAAGCTCCTGTAGCTTTGGTTCCTGTGATTTGACCATTGCTTGCCAAGTATCAAAACCCTTGGTGATATTGATCTTCGATTTCACGATAAGTGTCATCCGAGGCTCCTTCCTGCGTTTCCATCACTATGGCCAAAACTGTTTTTAATTTTCCTTTTAAAAACAAGCATAACGCAACGTAAGGGCATTGCTCACCAGTATGTTTAGGCGAGGGGGCCGATCCAAAAGACAGCTTTGATTTGGCAACTAGCCTTGCCTAACGCGCCAAGATGGGCAGCGCGCCTTTCTAGGAAGCCGATACACCGGCTTCTGCCTCAATCGCCTTGCGGCTTTTGCGGGCGCGTTCGGTGGCGGATTTAAGCTGGCCGCAGGCGGCCATGATATCTTCGCCGCGCGGTTTGCGGATCGGGCTGGCGTAGCCTGCGTTGAAAATAATATCTGAAAATGCTTTGATCCGTGCCCAGTCAGAGCGCTCATAGGGGGCGCCGGGCCATTCGTTAAACGGGATTAGATTAATTTTGGCTGGAATGCCGCGAATAAGCTTGAGTAAGCGGCGCGCGTCGTCGTCACTGTCGTTGATGCCTTTCAGCATCACATACTCGAACGTGATGCGCTCAGAGTTCGAAAGTTTGGGATAGGCGCGCAGCTCGGTCAAAAGCGTTTCGATGTTCCACTTTTTATTGATCGGTACCAATGTATCACGCACTGCATCGGTGGTGGCATGAAACGACACCGCCAGCAAACAGCCGATTTCCTGCGCTGTTTTGGCAATTTCCGGCACAACGCCAGAGGTGGACAGGGTAATGCGCCGGCGCGATAGGCAAATGCCTTCGGGGTCCATCGCGATCTTCATCGCATCGCGCACATTGTCAAAGTTGTAAAGCGGCTCGCCCATGCCCATCAGCACGATATTTGAAAGCAAACGGGCATCGCTGTTGCGACCCGGCACGCCGGGCCATTCGCCTAGATCATCACGCGCAACTAGAACCTGACCGATAATCTCGTCTGCGGTCAGATTGCGCACCAGCTTTTGCGTGCCTGTATGGCAGAACGAACAGGTCAATGTGCAGCCCACTTGCGAGCTGATACAGAGCGTTCCACGATCCACTTCGGGGATATAAACCGTTTCCACTTCATGGCCGCCAGCAATACGCAAAAGGTACTTGCGGGTGCCATCGGTAGAGATATGTTTCGAGACAATCTCGGGCACGGCAATTTTAAAGTTTTCCGCCAACATCGCGCGATAGGGTTTGGCAAGATTGGTCATCTGCGCAAAATCACGCACGCCTTTTTCGTAAATCCACTGCCAGATCTGGCCCACCCGCATCCTGGCCTGTTTTTCCGGTGTACCTGCTTCGATCAAAGCCGCTTTAAACGCGGGTCGCGTCAAACCGACAAGATTAAGTGCCCCTTCAGGCGCTTTGCGCGGCAGGGTCATCACATCTTGGGTGATCGGGGCGGTTGCGGTCATATCAGGGTTCACTTTTGCCAACTACAAGCGGCGAGCATAGAGGATTCGCGCGGCAGAGGCAAAGCCCGCTTTTAGCGCTTAGTTGCTGCAGCGTTTTTTGCTGTCGTCATAGGCAGCGGTGAAACCGGTCAGCGAAAATGTATCTTTGGTGGTGGTGCCGCGCTCTGAACGGGCGCTCAGCACCGCTTTGGCGCCACGCTTCATTGCCGCGATGATTTTGGCATCATCCTCGGGCGAGGTCGCCCAAGCCCATTCCCCTTGGATTGCGGGCAAATCGTAGCTTTTGCCATCAATCGCCAGTTTCACGCGCGAGTCGGGGGCAAAGGGATAGCCGCCGGTAAAGGTGACCTGCCCATCGACTTTTTCACTGGGCCGGAAAAATACAAACAAAAGAATATCGCCGCGCTTCACCGATACTACACGGCCACTGCGGGTATTCACCGATTCTTTAGGCTGCGAGACACTCCAGCACTCAGTTGGATTTTGGTCGACAAAAACACTCCAGTCAGTTTTTTCCGACACTTTATTATTGCTGGTGCTTTGGGCAAGACCGGCTGTTGAAGCCAAAGCCAACCCACAAGCCACGCTGATAAGCTTAAGTGTTTCCCGCATTTTATGCCTCCGTCCCATTGGACATATCCTTGCAGGGGCCCCATGGCGCTTGATCACCATTTTTTGTTGCAGACCCCGGTTAAAAACTCGACAAAGGCATAATAGCCTGAAACAGAGTTTTAACGAAAGCCCTGTTGGCAAAAATTTGCGCAGAAAGTTGAAGCAAACGATGAAAAATCCGGTTGTGATGAGCGAAATATGGCGCGGTGCGTTTCTTGAAAGCGTCCATTACGGTCATGCAGTCATCTGTGATGATAGTGGGCAGGTGGTTAAAACATGGGGTGATCTGGATCAAATCATCCTGCCGCGCTCGTCGGTCAAGATGATCCAGGCACTGCCTTTAATCACATCGGGCGCCGCCGAAGCGCACCGGCTTGGACCCGAGCATTTGGCGTTGGCCTGCGCGTCGCACCAAGGGGCGGCGATCCATACAGACCGGGTGCAAAGCTGGCTTGCGGCGCTGGGAAAATCGGATGATGACTTTCGCTGCGGTGCGCAGATCCCCAATGACAAAGCCGCGC
>PBSX01000102.1 GCA_002726375.1 Marinovum sp. | reverse complement strand
TGATGAGATTCACCAAAAATACCGCCAGGGCGATACAACCGCCGCCGCGCTGACACAAAGCTATATCGATCGCATTCACCGCCTAAATCCAGAGTTTAATGCTGTCCTAAAGCTCGAGCCGACCGCGCTTGAACAAGCCCAAAAGATCGACCTATCTTTTTCAAAAGGCGTCTGGCGCGGCCCGCTGCACGGTATTCCTGTGCTGATCAAAGACAATATCGAAACCAAAGGCGCACTGCCCACAACCGCGGGGTCGCTGGCCCTTGTGGACAATGTAAGGCGCAAAGACGCCACCGTGGTGGCAAAACTGCGCCGCGCCGGGGCAATCATTCTTGGGAAAACCAACCTAAGCGAATGGGCCAACTTTCGCGATCCGAAATCATCATCGGGTTGGAGCGCCCTCGGCGGGCAAACCGGCAATGCCCATGATGCCGCCCGAACGCCGAGCGGATCAAGTTCCGGCTCGGCTATTGCTGTTGCGCTCAAGCTTGCCCCGATCGCTCTGGGCACGGAAACCGATGGCTCGATCATCAGCCCGGCCGCCAGCAACGGGATTTATGGCATCAAACCATCACGCGGAGTGGTTTCAAGGACAGGTGTTATTCCTTTGGCCGAAAGTCAGGATACCGTGGGACCGATGGCGCAAAGCTTTAGCGATGCGATGAAGGTTTTTGATGTCATATCGGGCCGTGATCCAAAAGATAAAGCCACGATAAGAAAACCTAAATCGCCACTTTCAGGCAGGCCCATTCCTATTAAAGGATTGCGAATTGGAACTATGGATTTGACTGAATTTTGCGCTCCTACCCGCACGCTTTTTGAGCGCAGCCTAAAGCGGCTCAGAAACGCCGGAGGGGTAATTATACCGGCACAGCATTCCCAAAAGGTGCTAAAACAGATCGAACAAATGCGGCAGAGCGAGTTTTTTATTCTGCTCTATGAGTTAAAAAGAGACCTTGATCGCTATCTGTCCAAAACACCTGCAAAGGTCGCCGCCCGATCGCTTGCGCAGTTGATTGATTTTAATGCAACCCACCGATTGCAAGAGATGCCATATTTTCAACAAGGTTTTTTTGAGCAGTCTCAGGCGTTGAATATCCAAAACCTAAAGCCAAAATACCAAAAGCTGCGCAAAGACTACCGCACACAGGTAAAAGCGGCCATCGAAGCGCTGTATCAAACCCACCGGCTTGATATCTTAATCTCGCCCAGCAATGTAGCGCCTGCAAAAATTGATCATGTGAATGGCGACACGCGAGGTGCCAGTGCAGATACCAGCCTACCCGCAATTGCCGGAAGCACCCATATTACACTTCCGATGGGCCGCGTGCGCGGATTGCCGGTTGGGCTGTCGCTGATTGCCAATATCGGGTATGATGCAAAAGCCTTTCGCATAGCAGAGGCGATCGACGCTTTGTTGGCACAAGCCGATTAAAATCCAGAGATTTATTTTAGGAAGTCATTATTGCCCTTCAAACCGGCACTGAAATCACCTATGCTCGCTTTGTTCGCAAGAACTATGGACATAAACGCGCTCGTAATAAGCGGATCGGACCCGGGGGCGGTACCCGGCGGCTCCACCAACACCCGTTCATTTGGCGGCTTTGGGGCCGAAATAGGATCGACGAACGTCTAAAGGGGTTAGCTTTGTCTCGGCGAGATACCACCGTACCGGTTCAAACAGTACAATTGCAAATGACAATCGTGCTCCAATGGCGATGGCTGCGTAAGCAACCTGAGTTATTGAAACTTTAAGCCCTGTCGCCTAGCCGCGTCAGGCGGGGTTTCGGAGGTTCCTGGCAACAGAATACCTCCACTTTCCATAAGCTGCTGGCATAGCCCTATGCGTCAAGACGGCTACTCTCTTTCAAAGCCGACCGCTAAGGCATGATCGGTTTCACAGGTGTCACCCGAACAACATTCAAAAATATTGGACTTGCAAAACAAACACTGCTCATGTCCGTGAACCACCACTGTTTTCAAGGGTGAATGGCACCTTGGGCAACGTTGCTGATATGGATTAGCAGGGTTCAGGGGATTATTCATAGCAACATCGGGTGACTAAAGTCACGCGGCAAAACTTAGTCCCTCCATGGCCCATAGTTGCGTTGGTTGCCGGTAAGGCTACTGACATGGACATGGTCATGAGCTCTATAGCAGGCGGTAACAACAAATTCGTTTAGACCTTTGGACGCCAAGGCATCGTGAATATCCTGCTCGTCTTCTGCTTCCCAATGGCAGAAAAAGAAATCATCGTTCCCCACCCAATATCCAAGACATTTGGCTTGCTCAAAAGTCCAATCCTGCGCCCATTCATGATCTGTCTGCCAATCCTCGCGCGGCGGCGGCATCAAGAATTGTTTTTTTACCTCATCTGACAGGTAAGTATGAATTGCGAGAAATTGTTTTCTCATCATCGTGATCCTCTAGGTTGCGCCCTATTTTGTTAGAAAACATCAGAAAAATCAATCTTCAAGATAGTATTGATAGTAGGCATATCACGCGGCCTTCAAAAGCAGGCGGGCACAAAAGCGCTCATGCTCTAGGCACTCTTAATTTCTGGGTATCAGATATAACTTGATTAAAGTTAGAAATTCGCCCTAGGGTAGAGCGTGGGGTTAGCGCCTGCCCCGTGAGGCCAAGGCCAAAGCGACGCATCCTTTTCACCTAACTCAAGAGGATGGATCATGGTCTCGTTTGCCGAAATTTCTTTTGCCCAATTGTTCAAGCAGATCGGCCTGCAAGATACCCCGCAGATTTTAGATGTAAGATTGGATGAGGATTTCGAAACCGATGCATTTTTAATCCCTTCATCCTATCGCCTTCCATACACAGAGGTTGAAAAATCTTTGGATCACATTCAGAGCTCAAAGGTTATTGTCGTTTGCCACGAAGGGCTTAAATTATCCCATGGCGTGGCGGCGGAACTGCGCAGCAATATGATAGATGCTGTTGCCTTGGCTGGTGGCTTTGTTGAATGGCGCAGGCTGCAATTACCCGTTATATCCGCAAGCGTCCTGCCGCCCAAACAATATAGAAATGGTTTATGGGTGACCCGCCATCGCCCAAAAATTGATCGCATCGCTTGCCCATGGCTGGTTCGCCGATTTGTTGATCGCAGGGCGCGATTTTTATATGTACCACCCGCCCACGTGCTAGATGTTGCTGCACGATTTGAGGCCATTTCTTTTGATATTCATGGCGGTGAATTCTTTGACCAAGATCCCTTTTCTAGCTTTGACATGCTACTCGATAAGATCGGACTAAAACACCCGGCGCTCACCAAAATGGCGGGGGTTATTCGCGCAACAGACAGCGGCCGCTTGCAAGATGCGCCTGAAGCGGCTGGTTTACTCGCATTTTCGGTAGGATTATCCAAACTCCACCGAAGTGACACTGCGCAAATGGAAGCTGGATTAAAACTCTATGATGCTTTGTACCTTTGGGCCAGAGACGGGCTAAAGGAAACCCATGGCTGGCCTCACGAATAGAACGANCNTTGNNATCAGGGCCCTTTTTTCTTCAGATCAGGTTTGCAATATCGGCAAATTTTGCTTTGACGGCCTGATCGTTTGTGTAGATTTGATGCATGATGGCAACTCAAAGCTTTATAAGAGGGCAAAATAAGATGGCAAATCCAGTCCGCTGAAAACATGGCGTGGTTTACAGACCGCAAGGTAGTGCGTTTAAAAAGCCTTTTTGGTTTAGCCTTCGTGTGCAGTTGATACTGTATAGATCACCCCTTTGGCTGAATATCCTAGTGACCTTGAGCAAAGACTGGCTTGGTCGGCAGGACTGGGTTAAGTGGGGCGTACTCTTTGTCCTTCGACAATCTTTATCGGGCAAGTTGGCAATGCTACAGATCCAGCAGCTTTAGAAAAACTATAATCCAAACATTTTTTCCAGTTTGACCTCTTTAGTTTTCGCCAAAACCTCGTATTGTGGGGCTAAAGTAAAAGGATGATGTAATGTCGCAAACTTTGGACTACGGAAATATTATGAATCGCGCGATGCGTGTATTTGTACGGGATGTCCTACGGCAAGTGGCAGATCACGGGCTGCCCGGAGAGCATCATTTTTTCATCACTGTTGACACCCAGCACCCAGATGTCGAGATCGCTGAATGGCTTATCATGCGCTATCCTGATGAAATAACCATTGTGATGCAAAACTGGTTTGAAAATCTTGATGTGCAAGACGACGGCTTTTACGTGACGCTAAACTTCGGCGACACCCCAGAGCCGCTTTATATTCCCTATGCCGCCATCATTACCTTTGTCGATCCTTCGGTCGAGTTTGGTGTGCGATTTGAAAAAATCGACGGGCCAGAAGACGAGAAGCCATCCCTTGCCTCTGTCGAGCCAGAGCCCGAGACCACAGCCGAGAAACGCGATGGGGACGCCGAAGTGGTAAGCCTTGATAGCTTTCGCAAATAACTTTCTATGCTTAGCTATCTGTTGTGCAGTTCTAGAAAAATGTAATGAACGGTCGGCAATTCAAAGAGACATGGGTGAAATTTAACATTGCCTGCCCCTGTCAGCTTTTATACATGTCCTGCGTAAGCTTGAAAACCGGAGTATATAATGTCGCAAACCCGCACCGAAACCGATAGCTTTGGCCCTCTTGAGGTGCCGGCCGAAAAATACTGGGGCGCACAGACCCAGCGCTCTATTTTAAACTTTCCAATTGGATGGGAACGCCAGCCAGTCTCGATCGTGCGCGCGCTCGGGGTAATCAAGCAAGCCTGCGCACAGGCCAATTTAACCTTGGGCAAACTTGATGAAAGCCGCGCAAGCGCCATTGTTCAGGCGGCTTCAGAAGTGGTTGAGGGCAAATTTGACGATAATTTCCCGCTTGTCGTTTGGCAAACCGGTTCGGGCACACAGTCAAATATGAATGCCAACGAAGTGATCGCCAACCGTGCGATTGAAATTCTTGGTGGTACAATCGGCAGCAAAGATCCGGTGCATCCCAATGACCACTGCAATATGGGGCAATCTTCAAACGATACTTTTCCCACAGCCATGCATATTGCAACAGCCATGAGCGCGCATAACGTGCTGCTTCCCGGTCTGGAAAAACTTCATGCCGGCCTAGAAGAAAAAATGAAAAAGTTTGACGGCATTATTAAAATCGGCCGCACCCATACTCAGGACGCCACTCCGCTCACCCTGTCGCAGGAGTTTTCCGCATATGCGCATCAGGTTGCGAAGGGCATTGAACGCATAAAACGGTCGCTTGGCGATATTTATGAGCTGGCCCAAGGCGGCACTGCGGTGGGCACCGGGCTCAACACATCACCGGGTTGGGATGAAATGGTTGCGCAGAATATGGCGGACATCACCGGATTGCCGTTTGTGACTGCACCGAATAAATTTGAAGCTCTTGCCGCCCATGACGCAATGGTTGAAATCTCTGGTAGCTTGAAAACTGTTGCCGCAAGCCTGTTTAAAATCGCCAATGATATTCGGCTGCTGGGCTCTGGACCGCGCTGCGGGCTTGGCGAATTGGTGCTGCCTGAAAATGAACCCGGCAGTTCGATCATGCCAGGCAAGGTGAACCCTACACAATGCGAAGCCCTCACCCAGGTTTGCGCCCATGTCATTGGCAATGATGCAGCGGTTGGCTTTGCCGGATCGCAAGGGCATTTTGAGCTTAATGTCTATAAACCAATGATGGCCTATAATGTTTTGCAATCGATGCAACTCATCGGGGATGCCTGCTCTGCCTTTACCGATAATCTGATTACCGGGCTCAAGGCCGACGAGACACGGATCGACAAACTAATGCGCGAAAGTCTAATGTTGGTTACGGCGCTGGCGCCTCAGATTGGATATGACAACGCCACAACGGTCGCAAAAACGGCGCATAAAAACGGCACCACCCTTAAAGAAGAGGCCGTCGCCCTTGGATTTGTGGACAGCGAAACATTTGACAAGGTGGTGCGTCCGGAAAATATGGTTGGCCCCAAGTAATGCCCCAGCCCGTCAATCTGAACCAGGCCCGAAAACAAAAAGCGCGCGCCGAAAAACAGGCACGAGCAACTGAAAATTCAGTCAAATTTGGCGTCTCTAAAGTGGAAAAGACCGCTGTAAAAAAACGCCTCGAGGCCGAGAGTTCGCGCCTTGATCAGCACCGGCGTGACCAATGAGCCTGCGGCCCCAAAAACGCTCTTTGACACTGCGCGGTCATCGCACCAGCGTATCTTTGGAAGACCGCTTTTGGCTGGCGTTTCGCACCATTGCAAAAGAAAAAAACCGCCCCATAAATGTTCTTGCGGCTGAAATAGATGCGGCGCGCGCACTGGATACAGGACTGGCCTCAGCTATTCGCGACTATGTTTTGCAGCACTATATGGATAAAGACAGCCGCGCCTAAACTGGCTTTTTCTTTGGCCAAATACTCCCGCCGGAGGCGCGCTCTTTTTTCGCTCCATCAGGTGTCGGTTTGACGCGCTTCAAATTGCAAATAAATACCAGATTTTGCCCGCACAGTTAAATGGGCGACCGGCACAGGCGGCGCATGCTCAGTGCAACTGATGCGAAAACTGCGCAGGATACGCGACAGGAAAAGCGGTCCCTCAATCATTGCAAACCCTGCCCCGGGACAAACCCGTGCGCCGCTGGAAAATGGCAAAAATGCATCCCGCAAGCAGGATTTACCATTGCCTGTTTGCCACCGGCCAGGATCAAAACCATCAGGATTTTCCCACAATCTTTGGTGGCGATGCAAATGCCAGGGGCTTAGAACAATCGCGCTGCCCTTGGCGATTTTGCGATCCCTAAAACATTCGGGCTTGGCATTTTGGCGCACCATCATCGGCACCGGCGGATAAAGCCTTAGGGTTTCGCGAAACACATCGCGCGATATTTGAAGCTGGCTAACTACGGAAAAACCGCTGCTGTCGTCCAAAACCGAAGCTTCATCGGCCAAATGCTGCTGCCAGTCAGGATAAAGCGCCATTAAATACAGCGCCCAAGCCAAAGCCGATGCGCTGGTTTCATGCCCGGCAAGAAGAAAGATCGCAACTTGATCCACCATTTCATCACGCGAAAAGCAGGCACCAGTCTCCGGATCAGGCGTTGTCATTAATTTTGTCACCAAATCCTCTGGGGCCTGCCCGGATTTTATTTCTGTACTACGTTTATCAGTCAGCTCTTGGATCAGAGCGCGTATTTTGCGGGCCGAGGCTTTAGTTGCACGCCGATGAAACCGCGGTACCCAACGCGGCAGAGGCACGAAAGCTGCGATGTTTAAAATAGGTTGCTGACGTTGATAGCGCTGGAATTCCCGAAAGATATCATTTGCGATTTTATCCTCGATG
>PBSX01000101.1 GCA_002726375.1 Marinovum sp. | reverse complement strand
GAACGCCCCGAGGCATAAAGATGCGGAAAATCAAGCTGGTCTTCATTTGCATCCAGCGCTGCAAACAAATCAAAGCACTCATCAAGCGCCCGGTCCGGTTCGGCGTCTGGCTTATCAACCTTATTCAACACCACGATAGGTCTCAATCCAAGCGCCAACGCCTTTGCCGTTACAAACTTAGTTTGCGGCATAGGACCTTCGGCTGCATCCACAAGCAAAACAACACCATCAACCATACTTAAAATGCGCTCTACCTCGCCGCCAAAATCGGCATGGCCCGGCGTGTCAACGATATTAATCCGTGTGCCTTTCCATTCTACCGAAGTGGCTTTGGCCAAAATTGTTATGCCGCGCTCACGTTCAATATCATTACTGTCCATTGCCCGCTCGGCCACAGCTTGATTGGCCCGAAAGGCGCCCGATTGCTTTAGCAATTCATCGACCAATGTGGTTTTGCCATGATCAACATGGGCGATGATCGCAATATTGCGCAGGTCCATCTTTCGCGTCCTTAGTTGGTTTTGTTGGGCGTGCCCTAGCGGCTCTTTTGGCAAAACACCAGAGCAATCATGCGTTAAGTTTTAAAACCTGACATTTGTGCGCCCAGAGTACTAAAATTCAGCTACTATTTTTCTTTTGCCTAAATACTCCCGGGAGTCCGGGGGCTGGCCGCCGTCTGGCGGGCCATAAAGCGTATTTATACTGAAGTGGGCAAATGAATGTTAAAGGCAGCGCGAATATCGCGATCGATATCGGGGCTGAATTGCGCCGCCGAGGGTTGGCTCAGAATTTCAGTTTTACGGGCTTTTGCTTTTTCAACCAAATCAGGTTTTCCCAGCTCATCCCACTCTTTGGGTGAAGAGCGGTCTCCGAGAGCTGGATAGATATATTCCGTTTGCATGAGCGCAAGTGTTTGATCGGATCCCAAATAATGCCCGGGTCCCTCAAGACAGGTTTGTTTGATCACCTCAAGGCTCACAGTGTCCTCATTCACCTCAATGCCACGCACGCAGCGCAAAGCCTGACCAATAAGGTCATCGCCCAAAATCAAAGACTCGTGACAAAAACCAAGAAGGGACCCATGCATTCCAGCCGCCTCATAAACCATATTTAGGCCTGACAGTCCTGCCATGACATTTGATGTTGCCTGTTCCCAACCAGCTTGCATATCGGGCAGTTTTGCATCTGCAATCCCCGCCGCGGCTCCGCCTGGCAAATTGTAAAACCGGTGCATTTGTGCGCAACCGGCACTTAGCAGCGCTTGTTCGCCGCTGCCGCCCGACATGGCGCCGGTGCGCAGATCGGACACAAACGGCCAAGTGCCGAATATTGCCGGATGACCGGGCTTTACGGCGTTCACATACACCAAACCAGCGAGACATTCGGCCACTGCCTGCACAATAGCGCCCGCAATAGGCGCAGGCGCCGTGGCCCCGGCTTGTCCGGCGCTAAGCAGTAAGATTGGCATCCCGCCTTGAATGCACTCTTCCATTACCAGACAGCTTTCCGTGGCAAATTTCATTGGCGGGACAACAAAACAGTTTGAATTTGACAAAAAGGGCCGCGCACGCCAGGCTTTTTCCCCTCCTGCTATCATATGCAGCATTTTCAATGCATCGGCGACAAAGGCCGGTTCGGTAAAAGATGTGCCAACGTGTTTGGTGGTTCCTGAGCAGCAGGCATAAATGGTGTTCAAATCCATTTCGCGATTATCGGTTATATCGCGGCAGACCATAGGGCGCTGCAAAAAATGGATATTATCAAGCTGATCTGTGATCCGGGCTGCATCAAACAGGTCTTGCACCGTGCTTTCACGATAATTGCGTCCCTCTACATCCACCATATGCACTGCAGCGCCCGCAGTTCCATAGTGGACTTTGGTTCCTGAGAGCTCTAAATCATGGCGACCATCGCGGCTAAAAAGCTTAATTGAACGATTGGCCGAGGCAATAGTATCTTCGATAAGAGCGCGTGGAAACCGGATGCGACCGTCATCACCGAGGAGGGCACCGGCCCGGGTAAGATAATCAATGCCACTTTGGGGGGCATCAGCCAGCCCAATTTGCTCGAGCGCATCCAAAACAGCATGGTGAATGCGCTGTTCATTCTCAATAGTCAGCGGGGCATAGGTGCCCCCGGGCATGCCGGGGCGGACGGGTCGTAGATGTTCGGCCAAAGGTGCAGAGCGCGCGGAGCGGCGGGCAGAGCGCCCACCGGCGCGGCGAGATAAACTAGCAGTCATATGTAAATCCAAAAATCAGTAACAAAGAAAGGCGCGCGGGATATCACGGAGCGGCAGGGCCTCCCCTTGCAGCCCGACCTCGATCTGCCCCAATGGTGATCACTACCAACTGAATTTTTGAGGCTTCCGCTTGCATCTTATCTCACTCATTGCATGGTGATTTTTAGCAACCATCTGCAGGTTCAATCTGTTCAATTTGCGACAGTTGGTCGCAAATGAACTATGCTGAATATTTAGAGCAAATTTGTGTGTGCAAACACTAGCCTTGGTTACTCACAAGTAGGATTACCAAATTTGGCCTGACAGGCCCGCTTTGCACAAGCTGTTATATGGCTGTTGCGCCGCTTTGCATTAAGATCAACGCTTTCAATAACCGGATAGGGTATCCTAACTCGTTTATAGTTGGGCACGGCCACCGAGTTTCCGTTTTGGTCTAATTCATGGGTAAATTCACCAGTTGGCTGAAGTTCATAACGGTAGTGCGTCGTAATGCGCTGTTGGGAAATTTCAGGTATTTTTTCTATCCAGAGTGCAGTGCAATAGCTTTTTTCGGCTTCATAACCAATTGTTCCGCAGGCGTTCAGTGCCAGAACAAGAGGTGTTAAAAGTAAAAACTTTTTCATGGAATAGCCTTTCGGTAGAAATATACCCTCAAAAGTAGTATTTGATGTTAACGCACAATCTTTTATTTTTAAATGCACAGAATTGTGATGTGGAACACCACTCAGCCAGAACCACCAGAATGCGAGCTTGAGCACTCAATGATGTAATGCTCTCTGGCCTAATTCTGTGAAAATGAATTTAATACNTTANNNTTNNGTGTAATTTAANAGCNCTNNGTAAATTGAAGTGTTTATTTAATTTCTGAATAGAGCAATATTTTAAAATATATCCCCTNAAACTCGCAATTTATTATGTTTTTAAGAAATATAATCTTCTTTAGTTGAATGATTGTGTTTTAATCAGAATGTTGTAGTGTTNCGCTGGCAAGCCAATANTCCAATATGTATTTGAGCCAGCATGTCATAAAANAGCCCGAATGTCTTTTGGCGNTTGNGATCAATCTTTAACCNGGGTTCAAAGGAAATTATCCCTAAAGTTTGTGCTTTTAAGTAAGGCTAGTGAGGATTTAGTGTTAGATAGTGCCGGATAAATTNNAATGGTTNCAGANGTTAAANANGTTTTGACGAAATAGAAGTTANGTTATAACGTCAATACTTGTGAATGTATGTATGAAGGCATAGGCCACATGGTCTTAGAAGATTTAATATCTATCTAGATCTTATCGTTTAGTCCAACGCCCTAAAGTGCAAAAGTCCAACAGACAAAGGCTATTATAAGATTTTGTTAGGTGAGGTAATGGTACTTCAAGACTTTACTAAAAGTGGTGATGAACAAAAGCCTGATGTTATTCGGCTATTGATTGCAGATGATCATGAGTTGGTGCTTGATATTGCACGCATGTATCTAGATCAGCAAAGTGATATGGATGTTACAACAGCCGTATCAGCAACAGAGGCCTTTGATAAATTTCAAACGGAAGGTCCATTTGATGTTGTCTTACTGGATTATCAAATGCCCGGTATGGATGGTCTAAATGGCTTGGCCAAAATATTAGATTTATGCAGTGGCTCGGTCCCAGTTGGGATTATTACAGGCATGGCCACCCGAAACTTAATGGATGAGGTTCTGGCCGTTGGTGGGGCCGGGATAATTTCCAAAGCGCAGCCGATTAAGTCCTTGGCAAATTCAATACGCTTTATTCATGCTGGCGAAGTTTTTTTGCCGCTTAATCTGCTGCAACAGGAACCGGAAGTGAGAGCGGCTAGTAAAGGACCCTTGAGCGGCCGTGAAATGACTGTATTGCAGCTTCTTGGCGATGGAAATAAAAATAAACAGATTGCTACAGCCTTGGGGCTTTCCGAAGGGACAGTGAAAATGCATGTCATGTCGATTTGCAAGAAACTAAAGGCCACAAATCGTACCCATGCAGTGGTTTTGGCACGTGATACAGGACTGTTATAAGAGCGTGCCTTGAAAGCTCTGGTGTAAGGCCAAAATTGAATATTGAAAATAGATTTGCTCTGTAAACTATTATACGCCCGGCAAGGGCTATTTTAATCCCTTTAGCTTAATCAAAATCTTTATCAATTAACCCAACACCTCGCAAATATACCCCAATTCCAGCTTCAAGCAGATCTTCTGGCGCAAAGGGGCTGGCAGCCCCCGGGGAATTACGGGCAAACAATTCAACCACTCCATGTGACAGAGCCCAGATATGAGCACTAAACATGGAAGCCGGCGGCCTCTTATCAATCGGGATATGTTGGCAAAGATCATTTGCGGCGACTTCAAGAACACTGCGCGCGCGCGCAGAAGAGGCCGCAAGTTCCGGAGTGCGGTTAACAGAAATGCCACTTTCAAACATTGCGATATAGTGACCAGGATACTTTCGTGCAAATGCTAGATACGCCCGCCCGGTCGCTTCAAACGCACTTAGCGCCGAAGGTTGCCCGCTATCATAGGCAAATTGCATCAAATCGGCGAAAATTTCATATCCTTGCAGTGCTACTTCTGCAATGAGATCTTCGCGCCCGTCAAAATGACGATAGACCGCCGCAGGGGTTACTCCTGCCAGTTTCGCAGCCTCGGACAGGGTAAAGCCTGTCGGGCCTTTGACTTCGATTAAAGTCAGGACCGCTTCAATCAATGCCTGCCGAAGATTTCCGTGATGATAGCCGCGCTTAGGCATTTAGGCGCCGTAGGTTTTCATGGCAATTTAGCCAGATATATCCATGTGACATTAAACACTTAGTTTCTGCCGATTTGCGCAAAATAATCCTGCGAGGTGGGCCTAAGGGGGGCAGTGGCATTTAAAGCTCCTGATTTATTTTCAATATGGAGGTTTATTGATCTGAGCGCAATCCAGCACGTTTGGCTGCATTGTCAATTGCCTCGCAAACGGCTTCTTGAGACCAATGGTGCGGCATATGGCCAATTCCTGTTAACGCTGTCAGATTTGAGTTTGGTAAGTCTTTTGCGAGTAGTTTTGCATGAATTTCGAGTGGCACAATATGATCTGAGGTTCCATGCACAATTTCCGTTGGCACTGATATTTTCGGATAGTGTGGTGTCATTTCACGGATTTGTTTTTTCAAATTGCGTCTTTGGCGGGCGTTTGCCAACATGACTTTTGGCTGCAGATAAAGCTCAAGTCCTATTTTATCCCGATAATCTTCTGGGATCGTTTGGGGGGAAAAGGTTTCTTTTAGGTTTTTCTGGATGGCGCGCTCGGGCGCAAAAGCACAAACAAGACGGCTTGTGTAATTCCCAAAGAATGGTGCGGACATTATTTTATAATATGCGCTGAGCCCGGTGTCCCAGGGATGAGAGGGCGCGGACAGCAGTATCAAGGCGGAAATATCTTTTGGGGCATGTAGCGCCCAGGCCAAGGCCACGGCACCGCCAAAGCTGTGGCCCAGCACCAGAGGTTTTTTCACTCCGAGTTGTAGCGACACATCGCGCAGCATGAGGGCTTGGTCTCGCAGTGTTTCTCCGCGTGCATCAAAGCCCTCAGAATGTCCCAAGCCAGGCCGGTCTAGCAATATAACACGGTAGGCTTTGGCTAAACGCGGTGCCAGTGATGTTGTAAAATCACGCAGATTTCCACTTGAGCCATGTATCACCACCAGATCAGCGCCCGCGCCCATAACAGCAACATGGATTTTTGTGCCCGTAACATCAATCAATTGCCCAGTGATGGGGAAATTCTTAACCGCTTGCGCCGATTTATACATTGCAAGCAAATAAGCCCCAGTTCCAACAAGGGCGACTAAAACTACAAGGGTGCTAAGTACCAATGTCATTCATGTCATAGGGTGTAGATTGATAAATTTCATTGATCCAGTTGCCGTATAATAAATGCGCATGACTGCGCCAACGGTTTTGGGGCGGCATGTGTGGATTATCATCAGGATAATAGTTATTCGGCACGTTAATGCTTCGACCTTCGGATATATCACGATCATATTCTTGTTTAAGCGTCTCGCTGTCGTATTCAAAATGATTGAAAATATATAGCGCTCGGTGGGCTGCATCCTCGATCAAACAGGGACCGACCTCGTCGCTGCCCAGTAAAATTTCAAGTGCGGGTTCAGCCTTTACATCTGGTACAAGGATTTCAGTCCAGCGGCTGACAGGAATGACACAGTCATCTGAAAACCCGCGCAAATAGGGTGAGTTTGACTTTAGGTTCTTATGACGAAAGCATCCAAAAGCCTTGGCATCAAGCATCTGTTTATCAATTTTATGGAAATGCTTGATCATTGCCATCCCCCCCCAGCATACGCCAAAGGTTGAATGGACATGGCTTTGAGTCCAGTTAAAAACAGTTTTAAGCTCTTCCCAATAGGAAACGTCCTCAAAGGGCAAATGTTCAATTGGAGCCCCAGTGATGATCAAACCGTCGAATTTCTCATCACTTGCGAGCACCTCTGAAAATGGCCGGTAAAAGCTTTCCATATGGTCCGCAGCAGTATTTTTTGTCTGATGCTCGCTCATACGGATAAGCGATAGATCAATCTGTAAGGGAGTGGCCCCGATCAAGCGCGCAAATTGATTTTCCGTTTGAATTTTCTTGGGCATCAAATTCAAAAGACCAATGCGAATGGGTCGGATGTCCTGACGCGATGCCTGATCTTCCCCCATCACCATAACGCCTTCGCGCGTCAGCACGTCAAAGGCAGGAAGGTCGGATGGGATTTTAATCGGCATTGGTTTTAATCCTGTAAAATTTATGGAAATTTATTGAGTGCCGGCGCGGCGATCAAGTGCCATACCAATCAAATTATTGAATTCCGTCGGGCTTTGTATTTGGTTTATTTCATCGGCTGTGATTTTAACGCCCCACTTTGCCATTGCAGCATAGCGGGGTTGGCGATGTGCCAGTGCCTGCGCATAGGCCCAGCGGATAAAGTCATCCGGGTTTACGGAGGCCTCTTCAACCTTGTTTAGTGCAAGATATTGCACCCATTTTTCGGCCAAGAACTGGGGCTGATAATACATTGGCTTGGGCGCACGATCGAACCTTTTGATCAGCTTGGCTGTATGATTGTCTGAGCCTTCTATGGCAACCATTAAAACCTGATCCGCGAGCGCGCTTAAAACCGGATCATTTGGATTTTCAGGATTTACAACTTCACAGATCGAGCCGCTGGTATCACAGATGAAGTTATCATGTTGATAAATTTCTTCTGCCCGCGATATAAAGCGGGTGGTATCCATTAGGGCCGATATTTCCGCCTGCCGATGCTGTTCTTGGCGGCGCAAATATTCTGCAAATGGCAAGCCCCCTTTGCTTTGATCTCCTGGTTTTCCCAAATAGGTCGAGAGCGGCGTTAAATTGTCAAAGGTGATATTAGACGCGATATAAATCGAGTCTGATAGCAACAGATCACGAAGCTCAGGGTTTTGCATCGCAATCTGCTTGAAATTATCCGCGATATTTTCCCCCATGTACCGCGTGCCGATGCGATAATCGACAGAATAGTGAAACCAGTTTCCCGAGCCGCGCAAAAGCGAGGATACATGGGTTTTACCCAGTCCGGACATGCCAAAAAGCATCACGCGTTTATGCTGCGCTCCGAGCCAATGCGATGAAGAGTCGTAGATCATGCCAGTATCCCAAGGGTTTTTCTAGCTAGGTAGCCAGACTAGCGGCGTGGGTCAAATCTTATCTGATGTAAGAGCGCCTGATTTTATCCAAAAGATCTGAGAAAGTCACAATATTTTCACCAGCCTTCGCCAAGCCTCTGTTGAAGTTGCAGTATCGCTAGCAAAACTATTGATTGAAAAATTTTTGAACAGTTTATATCCCAGATAGGATCGCTTTGACCTTGGCAAAACTAACGCGTGATCAAAATTTTCTGCCGCCGATTGGTCAGGTGCCCCTTGGCAACGATACAATAGGGTTTAATTTTATGGCCGAGAGCCAAATTCAGCATACTAAAGCAATCTTTTATATGACTGGTGCCATTGCCTCGTTTGTAGCGATGGCCGTGGCCGGGCGTGCTGTCAGCTTTCAACTTGATACCTTTGAAATAATGCTTTTTCGTAGTTTTATCGGATTTTTGCTTGTTCTTGGCTTTATTTTGGTTCGGGATGAGGGAAAAAATATATCGCGGCGGCACATGGGTATCCATGTGATCCGAAATCTGTTTCATTTTACTGGCCAGAACCTGTGGTTCTTTGCCATCACTGTGATCCCGCTAGCGCAGGTTTTTGCGCTTGAGTTTACCACGCCACTTTGGATTTTACTCCTGTCACCGTTTATTCTAGGCGAGCGGTTGACCCGCAAAAACATCTCAGTTGGTCTCATTGGCTTTGGCGGCGCTTTGCTGGTTGCTCAACCGGCGATGTCGGGCCTGAGCTTCGGGGTGATGAGCGCAGCGCTTGCGGCGGTTGGTTTTGCGGGTTCAATTGTATTGACCAAAAAGTTAACGCAAAGCGAAACAATTTTAACCGTACTTTTTTACATGACGCTTTTTCAACTGGGCTTTGGTCTAATCTGCGCAGGGTATGACGGCGATATAGCGCTGCCATCTGCCCAAAACCTGCCTTGGGTGATCCTTATTGCCTGTGCAGGCCTGACCGCTCATTTTTCGCTGACCACCGCACTTTCACTTGCACCGGCCACGCTGATTGCGCCCATAGATTTTATCCGTTTGCCGGCCATCGTCATGATTGGATTTATCTTTTATTCTGAACCTGTGGATGCACTGGTGATTTTGGGGGCAGGGATTATCTTTGCGGCCAACTACCTTAACATCCTAGGCGAAAGGAACCAAAGTTAAACCCATCCCCGCTTTAACCAGTAAACTGATTATAATTTCTTGCGCAGCGCGTCAAAGGCCAGCAACTCGTCCATTAAAGCCCCCATTTGACCAATATTGATCATGTTTGGGCCGTCGCAGGGGGCATTATCAGGATCCTGATGGGTTTCAATAAAAACACCGCTGACCCCCATAGCACAGGCAGCGCGGGCCAATCCGGCCACGAACTGCCGCTCACCGCCCGATGTATTGCCTTGACCACTGGGTTGCTGCACCGAATGGGTGGCATCAAAAATAACCGGATATCCTGTTTCAGCCATGGTTTGCAGACCGCGAAAGTCATTGACCAAAGTGTTATAGCCAAACGATGTGCCGCGCTCGCACAGTAGAATATCTCGATTGCCGGAACTGGCGATTTTTTCGGCCACATTCCACATATCCCAAGGCGCCATGAACTGACCCTTTTTGACATTGACGGGCTTTCCCGTTTTACCAGCGGCCAGAAGCAGATCGGTTTGCCGGCATAGAAAGGCCGGTATTTGCAAGATATCAACTGCTTCGCTGGCTGGCTGACATTGGCTTGCCTCATGCACATCGGTGATAACTGGGCAGTTAAATTCTCGTGAAATATCTTGTAGGATACGCAGGCCTTCTTCCATACCTATCCCGCGTGCGGATGAAATGGATGACCGGTTGGCTTTGTCATAGCTGGCTTTGAATATAAACTGCGCGCCTTTTCTTGCACAAAGGTTTGAAATTTTATCGGCCATCATCATCGCATGATTGCGGTTCTCAAGCTGGCAGGGGCCAGTAATAAAGGCGATGGGGTGATTTTCACCAATCTCAATATTAGCAACTTTAACAGTTTTCTGTAGCATTCTTAAGCCTCTAAAACTTTTTCAATGCGGGCGATGTCCTCTGGATTGTTCAACTCCCAAAAGACCTTTCCGCGCGCGTCAACCTCGACGCATTTAACTTGTGTGGCATTTTCTAAAAACCTAAGCTGTTCAAGCCCTTCAAGCTTTTCCAAACGGCCTTCGGGCCATTGCATATAGGCCTTTAGCGCCGCAGGCCGATAGGCGTAAACGCCGACGTGATGATAGACCGGAATATCGGCCTTATCGGTAAGTTGCTCAAGCTGCAGGAACGGCAAAACCTCTTTGGAAAAATAAAGTGCATTGCTGTTACGATCAAAAATTGCGGTTGTTCCGCCGACACGCCCATTGCG
>PBSX01000100.1 GCA_002726375.1 Marinovum sp. | reverse complement strand
GCGGATACCCAAAGACTGTTATCTTGATTTGGGCTTGATGCGCAAAACCGCCTTATCTTTGGCAGCCGCACCAATGCACAAATCGAGTCAATTGACCAAAATAAATTCTCATTTGGTATTCGGCGTCTATATGAAATTTTTCCTGATATCAAAGGCGTTGAGTTACAGCATTTGTGGACCGGACGAGTTGCCTTAACCCTTGATCACGTTCCCCATATTCACAAATTGGCCGACGGTATATTCTGTGGGCTTGGCTTTAATGGTCGCGGGGTTGCCATGACAACCACATTTGGGAAAATTCTTGCCAAACACTGTTTGGGCGAAATTGAGGACAATGAGTTTCTGCCTATTTCACCAGTAAAAAAAGTTCCTCTAAATCAGTTTAGAGGCAGCGGCATAACCATTGCGCTGACGTGGAAGCGAATGATGGATACGTTGCAACCCTAACCAAAAAGGGGGCTGGTACCCTAATCAGGTGGCTCTTCTGAATGCTCAGAAAATACAGCAACAATGCATCCTTTTTCCGAGTATGAGTTATGCTCGCTTCCCGGGGCAAGCCAAACCACATCGCCGGCTTTGTAGATTGATCCATCATGATCTTTAAGCTCGCCTTCGATGACATAAAATTCTTCCGCGCCCCCATGGCGATGCGGCGCAGAGCTTGCACCGGGTTCCATTTTATAAATGTAGAAACCTAAATTTGGTGGCATGTCAGGATTGAGTTTTAGAAAAGAAGTACCCTTTTCCCCGGTTTCTTCGGGATCATAGGGGGTGAACTTGGCGTCTTTGATGTTGACGACACGGCGATCTTTCGCTGCTACTGGTTTCATTTCCCGTTCACCTCAATGTTCCCTTTCATTTATTGGTTGGTTATCACTTTTCTCAACTCTGGCCTAATTTATGGATTACTAGCAAGCAAATCCTTATTCATTTCTTCAAGCTTTCCTTGAGGCGGTTCTGGTGCGTCCAAAATAGGAAAATAGACCCGCAGTGCATCATGGTAACTGCGCACCCCGTATTCTAAATCTGACAGAATGATACCATCATATCCACTTGAGAAGGCAGCCTCCCAAGTCCATTCTATCAATTGCTCATCTTCCTTTGAGGTATACCGATCGATGCGCATGCTCAGATACCGAGAAAGCCGTTTTTGTCTGTCTTCGTTTCGAAACTTATATGATGCACCACGTTGAATGGTTTTGCCGTTTTCAACGGGGAATTCTTGATAAAAAATGACCGAGTCTGGGTAGAGTCCGAAGACAAGATTTGGAAATACTCCAATATACAGCCAGCAATTTTGATGCTCTTTATCAAGCCCTTCCTTGTGGCTTAGGATTTTCTTATAGTTTTGCACGCTCCATAACCGGCCTTTTCCTTCGCGAAAGGCGCCCACAGATCGTGCGGTTCCGTTGGTAAAGGGTTCATCGTGATAGTTTGATCCGAAAAGGTCATGCAACCCCGGATGTGCCAAAGGCACATGGTAGCCTTCGTTATCAACATCGCGCACGCACTTCCAGTTAGCAGCAACATCTTCTGTCCAGTAATCATCGCCAGATGGCAATAGATCGGAGAGTTCATATTGCTCAATCTCGGCATCAAATGGCGCAAGAATTTCACGAATGGAAGGCTGTGGCCCCGGTTGAAACCTCACAAAGATAAACCCGTTCCAATTTTCCATCTCAATTGGTTTCAAACCGTATTTTATAGGATCTAAATCAGGCAGAGACGCGGGCTGCGCTGCGCCTCGCAATGTCCCGTCAAGATTATAAGCCCAGCCGTGGAAAGGGCATATGATTGCTGATCTGCAGCTGCCTTTTTCGTCGGCAACAACCCGCGATCCGCGATGCCGGCACAAATTATGAAAGGCGCGTATCTGATCGTCTTTGCCGCGTATGATTAATGCGCGTTCATCGACGAAATCGCATGTTATGAAGTTGCCCGGTTCCGGAATATCACTTTGGTGACAAATCAACTGCCAATGGCGGCGAAAAAGAAGCTCTTTTTCCTGTTCCAGCATTTCTTTGTTAAAAAAACTCCACGCTGGAAGCCCGCTGCGATCCCAGGTATTTGGAGATGACGTGGATTTATTTCTGGAATTCATCCTATTTCCCCTTTGCCAATTACAAATCTATAGCAAGTGTTATTTAAGCGCTCAAACATAAATCCTCTGTCGTTGCGTAAATGCAGTTAAGCTTGGCAATTTATTAGATGTAATGGGTGATCAGAATGTAATCGCACACAGTGATTCGGGAAAAAATGGGTTAAAACAGATCCAAAATGATCTCTGCCTGTGGAGAACCTATGGATAAGATAAACAATTCTGTGGATAAGCCCGAGAAACTCAAGAAATATGATTTTTTATATTGATTTAAACATGTTTCGTGACACGATGATCTTAGGATCTCAACTGGGGGGTAATCAAAGATTAAAGCAAGGAGGCCGAGTAACATCAGCTAAATTGTCGAGATTAGAGGTTAACCGTTTTCCGAGTTGCTGTTTATATGAGGTTCATCCTACCAGAAGATTAGAGTTCGCTCTGAAAAGCTGGTGAACAGTGTATAGGTAGATTAACGGCTCAGAAGCAGTAGTTTTCCTAGGGCGTTCTATAACCTTTCAGGTGGTAGGACGCCCTTTTAATTTGAACGGGCGCCGAGGCAATCTGGGGGGTATCCTAGATACATGCCCCGGCGCGGGTTCGTCCTGAGTATCGGATAATTTACCTTGACCGTTTTATCAACGGCTCAAACGCATATTATAGCGGCGTTTGGATGGTTGTTGCATTTCTGCTGCAGGGCAAAACTGGGGTAAAGACGCTGCTGCTATGCTTGGCTTAAACCCTAACCTTTGAGTTTATCGGCAAATCTAAAACGCGTGACCTACCAGATCGATCACTGTGGCCTCATCCCAAAGAATTGATCCAAGGGGCATCACCATGAATTTGCTATCGCTTAATTCAATAACTTCACCGGTTTTTACACCGATCAAAGAAGTACACCTGACTTTATTGGGTACTGATTTAAAACCGGATGCTGCATAAAGAGGCCGGTTGCCAAAGAGCAAGAAAAACGCGCATTGAGAGGATTTAACCTCTTTAATAGCGTGATGCAGAAGCTGCGTTGCAATACCTTGCCCCCGATAGCTTATATCTGTTGCCACATCACCCAGACCCGCAATGGTTAAAAGTTTGCCGCCCATTCTTATGGCTCTGATGGTAATGCCCATATGGCCAATGACAGCCGCTTTTTGACGCATCAAAAGACGAATGTGGTGGCGTTGCTGAAAAAAACTGCGTGTGCCGTAATCCACGCCAAAGGATCCGTCAAGCAAGCTCCCAATTGCCTTNTCGTCGCGTTTTGACAGCCGCATTTCTTCGATNCGTTCGATTTTCATTTGATCTACCCAAATCTTGAATNTCAGATGGCCGTTTCTGATGCGGTCANCGGGTGACACACGCTATTTATGTAGGTATAGCCAAAGCGATCCAAGCTAAATTTAANTGGATTAAAATTTTGGCCTTCNTGTANNCTCGGCTTACAAGGAGNTTTTGATTGATACGCGCCTCAAANGCTTTTCTATTAATAGAAACATGTGGTGCAAANTATCCTGTATNTTCTGCAAATGCNCAAAGGTGATTGTCTNTACAATTTAGCTTNTATGGCTGTTATCTGCTTCACACCAAGGCGCTGGATTTAAGAATTGGNTCNAGCATGGATTTCATTTCATCTTTTCGATAAGGCTCGTCTTGGATCAACCGTTCGACAGAAAGCCCATAATCTGTTTCAATTTCCGCCACTTTTCCCGCCGCTAGGTCAACATGACCCAAATGGTAATTATTGGCGGACTCAAATACAGATATAATTGGATCTGGAAACTTTATTCTTTTGAAAATATCATCGCTGGCTTGATGGTCATGTTGCCAGAATTTCAATACACCTTCTATTTCGTAAAGCAGATCAGACGCCGTTGGATTTATTTTTTTCGCCCGATCCAATTCGTTCTGAGCTTCGTCCAATCGGCCGTCATACATTAGTACTTTGCAGTGCTTGGCAGCAATATATAGATCAGAGGGGCAAAGACTACAGGCATGGCGGTGATGCGCCAATGAAGATTCGTAGTTTCCATTTGACAACTGCATAGCGCCCATGATCCTGTTCGCCTCAGCGTCGTCAGGGTCAAGTTGAAGGGCTTTCTCAATGCTTTTTAATGCCTCTTGCATCCAGTTAGGGCCTAAAATCTCGGGTTCCCAAGATGATAGGTTGGCCGTCGAGCAAACTTTCCATGCCAGCGCTCTTGGATAGTTTGGATCAATATCCACAGCTCTGCTGAAAAGGTCATAGGCCTTGCGCGCATCTTCGCGCGAAATAATCGAATTTCTGTGATGCTTCAGGCCCTGAAGAACAAGATCATACGCACGTGCATCCTCTGGCGGTTTATTGGCCGATGAGCGCACCTCGTCTTTTTCAACTTGACCGACAAGTTTTGATGCAACGGTCGATGCCAAGGTTTCTTCTAATTCCCAAATCCCCTCTTTGGTGGTTTCAAATTTCTCTGACCAAATGGTTTGACTGTTTTCCGAGTTATCTAATTTGATATTAACACGAACACGGTTGCCCATGCTGCGAACAGCGCCTGACAATATATATTTGGCAGACAAGGCTTGCCCGATTTCCTTTAGTGACTTTTCACCTGCAAGAAAAGCAAAGCTGGCATTGCTTGAAGTTACACGCAGAGATTTATAACGGGACAAAGCACTAATTAGATCTTCTGAAACGCCCTCGCAGAAATATTGCTGCTCTTCATCAGAACTTAGGTTCTTTAAAAGTAATACCGCAATTGAACCGGGCAGGGTTTCGACATTGACAACTTTTTCAGTGTTTGAGGCCCCATAGCGCCCCATTTGATACCCTGATTTCCACATATAAACAGCTGTCGGGTTTGAAATGTTCTTTAGGCTTAATTCACCCAAATAGGCAAAGGAACTTTGGGTTTCTGACAGCAGCTTATCAAAAGCACTTTTGCTTACATAAACCCCTTCGGGAGACGAGGCGGCTTCAAGCCGCGCCGCGACATTAACAGTGTCCCCGAACACATTGTCATCTGCATCCATGACCGCGCCATAGTTGATACCTGCACGAAACATCATCCGCCGTTCTGTGGGTGATCCGGCATTTAGACGGGCCATTTCTTCTTGAATGGCCACTGCGCAAAGTGCGGCTTTATCCGCTTCTGCAAATTCTGAAACAATGCTATCTCCGGCCTCATTAAAAACACGCCCACTCATGGAAAGGACAAGACTGTGAATGCGTTTTCTTCGGGCAGACAATACATCGATGGTCACCGTGGGGTTTTCAGCAACTTGTTTTGAAAACCCAACCACATCTAACGCCAAAACTGTTGTTTCTCGCATAGTGAAGCCCCGAATAAAAATGAGAACTAAATAATTTAATCCGTATATTAAATTATTACATATTTATTATGTGGGAGTCACAAAAAAACTGAAAAGATATTTAGATAAATATTCATTTGCAAATAAAACAATTTTGGCGTGAAACTTTTAAAAGGCAAATTTGTCAAATTCAAAATTGTCTTTTAGTATTATTAAATCTCCAATAGGGCGGTTTAATAATAGGCCGAGTTCAGGTTTTCCGATAACTGCAGCGGGCACTGAGATCGCCATCCTTAGGGCCTCAGAGGGGGAGAGGCCGATGTTTTCAATGAGCCTTTTGACACTTTGCGACATAGTGATATGCGCACCGGCCAGATTGCCTTGGCTATTTATCAACCGCCCACCTTTTATTTTCACCTCTGCATTATAAAGCTTGAAATGCTCAGGGCCGCTGATTGTTGGCATCGCGTCTGAAATGACGAACATGCGATCGGGGCAGGGCCGCGCACGTAAGGCCATTTTTATAAGGTCGTCAGACACATGATACCCATCGCAAATAATCCCCGCATAGGCATCGGAATTTATGGCGGCGGCGACTACGCCCGGGTCTCGGTTGATCATGGGCGGCATGGCGTTAAACAAATGGGTAAAGCACCGCGCCCCCTCTGCAAGCGCCATCCGGCCTTCTTCTGCGGTGGCATTTGTGTGGCCGATGGACACAACCGCCCCCAGTTCGGCGAGATCTGAAATCACTGTCTTACCCACAATTTCGGGCGCTACGGTGATTATGACAGGAATGTCGGAGTCGCGCAGTTTTTTCACCAAGCCAAGGGTTTCGGAATCAAAGGGGCGAATATGCTCCTTTGCATGGGTGCCGCGGCGGCTTATGGCAAGGTGGGGGCCTTCGATATGCAGCCCAATGATGCCAGCTTCCTCTTTTGCCTCTAGGGCGGCGTCAACCGCGGCATGCAATACCTCGCGGGTATCGGTGATGACGGTCGGCAAAACGGCGACTGTGCCATAGCGCCGATGAGCGCGAAGAATTTGACGCATTGTTTGGTGGCTGGGCTGATTGTTAAGCAAGACGCCGCCGCCACCGTTGACTTGCAAATCCACAAAACCGGGTGTCAAAATACCGCTCAAGTCAACCGCCGAAGCGGTGTTGGGCATTTCATCCACTGGTATTATCTGAACCAAATTCCCGTCTTCAATTCGTAACGCGTGACCTGATAGAAGATCATTACCGTCAAAGATGCGCGTAGGTTTTATCCATCTATTCATCTGCGTCATCACTCTGACCTCTCTTGTTTAGGTGTCGCCCGGTGTTCTGTGGTGAAAAAGTAAGGCTTTAAACTTTGCTCTACATTGGCGGCGATCAATGTCGCAGCGTTCAAAGCCCCGCCCAGTTCGGCGCGGTTGATTGTAGGGGTGGGGAAAAATTGCTCGACTAAAGCACGGCTTAAATCTCGGCTTTCCAGCGCCGCCAACAATGCGCTCACAGAGGCCTGTGCGTCAGGGTGTGGCCAGTAATAGCGAATACGATCCGCCAAGGCCAAATGCCGCTGTGCGAACTGGGCATCTGGATCGCCGTGGTAATGCGATTGCCATGCGCCCCTGTCTTTAACCATGATACGCTCCATTACCGGGCTGACAATCGGCGCTGATCCATCTAGAAACGACAGCATTTGATCCAAGGCATAAACGGCTTGCCGCCAAGCAAACGTTAAGGCGGGTCCAACTTTTTGATAGGCAAAACCCAGTTCGGCAAGACGCGGGTATGCCGCGGGCTCTTGATAGTCGGTTGAATGGGCCTCAAGTGCCAAATTAGGCCAGCGCATCATGACCGAGCGCAAATCAAAGGAGTGCTCTAGGGGGAGGTGATAGACCGTCATAGGTCCGAACTCGACACCCGGCTGCACCACAAGACCCGAAACCAAAGCCCGCACGTCCCCAAGCCCGGCATCCAAAAAAGCGCTCTCATGGGCCTGCAGTGTCGATGCTGCACTTTCTGGGGTGGTGGCCGCGATATCGCCGTGGCTGTCCACTTTGGCACCGCCAGGAGGCGGGACCTCTGTGCCGATGACAAAGGTTAAACCCTCAGGGTTTTCTCTGGCGCTTAATGCAACAGACATCAAACGCGCTGCGCGCTGGGCGGCGGTTTGCTCATCCACTTGCGCAGGTTCGCCCGCGCAGCCTTCCGAGCAGTCTAAATGGATTTTACAAAAGCCGGCCTTAACATATTCACGGATCATCACATCTGCTTTGGCCATTGCCTCTTCGGCGGGCAAATTGCGCCAGGCCTGAGGCCCCAAATGATCGCCGCCAAAAATAATGGCGGTTGGATCAGCGCCAGCATTGAGCGCCAAGCTCGACACGAAAGCGACAAACTGGCTGGGTGTCATGCCGGTATAACCGCCCTCTTGGTTGACCTGATTTGAGGTGGCTTCTATGACAACCGGCTGGTTTTCGGCGGCGGCAAATTTTAAGACAATGCGCAAAACATCTGGGTGGGCCGTGCAAACCGAAGGGATCGCAATGCTTTCACCGGCGCGGTTTCGATGGACGATATCCAACAGCGCATTAACCATTTTGCGCCTCCTGCCAGGCGGCATAGGCTGCCCCGCGCACTCCGCTGACATCGCCGCCCTGCGCCAAAAGTAATTTGGGGATGGGAAAGTCTTTAAACTGGGCGTTTTGCAGAGCTGCGCTTAGGTCATTACAGAGCCCGGATATATTTGAAAGCCCACCCCCCAAAACAATAACGTCTGGGTTCAAAATGTAATCAAAGGCCAGAAATTGCTCAGCAACGATTTCGCACCAGACCTGCCAGACCTTTTCCATTTGCGGATCATTGTGCCGCGCGGTTGCGATATCAGCAGGTGGCACAGAGCGGCCGGTGAGCGCTTGTGCAAGCCTTGACATGCCTTGGCCTGAGACAAGCGTTTCAATGCACCCCATACGGCCACAGCCGCATTGAATGATTGGCAGGTCATAGGCTTTTACAAGATGGGCGGGGGCATAAATATGGCCGAATTCACCGCTGACGCCCAAGCTTGGGGACAAAAGTTGCTCATCCACCACAACCCCGCCGCCATTGCCCGTGCCAAACACAATCCCGACCATTGTGCGAAAGGGCCGACCAGCTCCGAAAATCGCCTCAGAAAGAGCAAAAGCGCGGCAATCGTTCAGATAGGTTATCGCCCGACCGCATGCGCGCGCCAGATCTTTTGGGAATGGTTTGCCCGAAGCAGGCAGATTGGCCGTAAGAGCAAGCCCGGTGCGTGGCGCGATTAAGCCGGCCGCGCCAACG
>PBSX01000020.1 GCA_002726375.1 Marinovum sp. | reverse complement strand
TGACAATTGATGCGATGCAGGAATATAAATCTGCGTTTACTGCATTATCGCAGGAATTGATGGCGGCAAAGCGACCCACAGAAATGGTTAAAGCCGGAAGCCCACTTTATAGCTATTATGAGAGTGAATTTCTGCCAAGGCTCGAAAAAGGGTCGCGTGAAGCTCAGGAACTTGACCAGTTTTGCCAAATTCAGACGTTTCGATATACTTACAGCACCACTATATTGCTAAAAACGCGGCACCAGTGGGCAGCAAAGACGAAATGAACAATGCTCAGGATGGCAGCAGCTATAGCGCGGTTCATGAAAAGTATCATTCCATTTTTAGAAGTTATCTGCAAAAATTTGGCTATTATGATATTTTTCTGATCGATGATGAAACTGGTTAAATCATCTATTCGGTATTCAAAGAAACCGACTATGCCACCAGCTTGATTTCTGGTGCATTTAGTCGATCAAACATTGCAGATGCATTTCAGTCGGCGCGGGAACTGAAAACGTCTGACCCTGTGAAATTTACCGACTTTAAATATTATGAACCTTCTTATGGAGCGCCGGCCGCCTTTGTGGGCAGCCCGATATACGAGGGGGACACACGGGTTGGGGTCTTGGTTTTCCAGCTTCCCGTAGACCAGATTAATGAAATCATGACTGGGGGACAAAATTGGATCAATGACGGGTTAGGCAATTCTGNCGAAACTTATTTGGTGGGCTCGGATGGTTCAATGCGTAGCGTATCGCGGTTTTTGATTGAAGACCGTGATGGGTATTTCGAAGCGCTTCGCGGCCTTTCATATCCAGAAAAGACGATCAAGCAATTGGATAATTTTGATACTTCAATTTTATTACAAAATGTTCAAACACAGGCNGCTACACAGGCCTTATCCGGCAAAACTGAAACAGCGATTATTGANGATTANCGGGGTGTTTCTGTTCTAAGCTCTTATACGCCATTAAAATATGGTGATGACCAATGGGCAGTTATCTCGGAAATTGACGCAGCAGAAGCCTTTGCGCCAGTTGCAAAANTAAGTCAAAATCTTGCTCTGTCGGCAGTGGTGATAGCCCTTGGAGTTGGTCTTATCGCGGCCTTGGTCGCCGGACGGTTCATTGGTCCCATTAGAGCATTGGCAGGGGCTGCCGAAGAGGTAAGTTCGGGCAATACAAAGGTTGAGTNGCCGGTGAAATCCAAAGATGAAATNGGTCTATTGACCGAAAACTTTAATCAGATGGTGGTTAATTTACGTGATCAACGCGCGGCAATAGAGCAGCAAGTTGAGGAAAACACCAAATTATTGCTGAATGTGCTTCCGCCCCCGATCGCAGAGCGTCTTAAAAGTGGTGAATCTAACATTGCAGATGCCTATGCNAGCGCGAGCATTATCTTTACTGATCTCNTAGGCTTTACCGCGTGGTCCAAAGGAATGCCCGCTATGGCGGTTTTGACTATGCTCGATGAATTGTTCGGATCCTTCGATCAGGTTGCAAAAGAGCTTGGCGTAGAAAAAATTAAAACGATGGGCGATGCCTATATGGCGGTTTGCGGCCTGCCAATGCCAAATGAAAATCATACTCAAGTTATGGCAGAACTGGCATTAGGTATTTTAGGAAAGTTAGAGGAATTTAATCGTCGCAATGGGACTGAAATGAAAATGCGCGTAGGACTACATTGTGGTCCTGTTGTCGCCGGCGTTATTGGGACTTCAAAATTCATCTATGATCTGTGGGGCGAAAGCGTGAATATGGCTAGTCGTATGGAGTCCACAGGACTTCCTAACCAGATTCAAATCAGTCAGAATTTTTACGAAGCAGTCAAAGATCAGTACAAAACAGAACTCCGAGGCGAAATTACGGTCAAGGGCGCTGGCCAGGTCAAAACCTATATCTTGCATCGTGGGATGCAGGCCTAAACGGGGATCAGCGGCTTGAATGCAAAAGACCGAGCGTTTTTAGAGCGCTCGCCCTTCCTTTAGCCCAATTGATACCCNGGGGTAGATTGCGATAAATCAATTTCAGCTGCGGACATCTCTTCCTCGATGTCATCAAATAGCGGTGTTGATAAATACCGCTCGCCGGTATCCGGCAGCATGCACAGTATATTTGAGCCAGCGGGCGCGTGAGAGGCGACCTCAATGGCAACTGCAAGGCTTGATCCGCCTGATACTCCGGTGAAAATTCCTTCTTCCCTTGCCAGTCGTTTGGCCCATTTCATTCCATCATCGCCACTGACTTTCAGCAAATCATCATAGAGCGCATTGTCGATAGCCTCTTGCAGTACAAGAGGAATAAAATCCGGTGTCCAGCCTTGGATTGGGTGTGGCTGGAACTCGGGATGGCTTTTGGTGGGTTCGCCTGCCGCATTGCGCTCTTGTTCTAGTTTGGAGGTCAACAGTGCTGCGTTCGCTGGCTCACTCAGAACGATTTTCGTATCTGGAATTGATGCACGCAAAGCGCGTGCGACGCCGGTTATGGTACCGCCGGTGCCATAGCCAGTGACAAAATAATCCAGTTTTTTATCACTAAAGTCACTTAAGATTTCCGCACCGGTGGTCGAGGCATGAATATCTGCATTGGCTGCTGTCTCAAACTGATGCGCTAAAAACCAGCCATTAGCCTCGGCCAGTTCTTTGGCTTTTTGATACATGCCAAAGCCTTTTTCGGCGCGGGGTGTCAGTACAACCTTAGCCCCCAGAAAGCGCATGAGTTTGCGCCGTTCGATGGAAAAGCTATCGGCCATAGTCACCACCAAAGGATATCCTTTTGCAGCGCAAACCATTGCCAGCCCAATGCCAGTATTTCCGCTGGTGGCTTCGACCACAGTCTGTCCTGGTTTTAAATCCCCAGAGCGTTCCGCCGCTTCGATTATATTGAGCGCCAGACGATCCTTAACTGAGGCCGCAGGGTTAAAGGCTTCGATTTTTACGTATATGTTTACATGCTCTGGCGCGATCCTGTTGAGCCGGACAACCGGGGTATTTCCAACGGTTTCAACGATAGAATTATATATGGTGCCGCGCCCTTGCGTGCGGAAAATCTGATCAGAAGAAGTCATGAAATTACCTTTCTTGTTGGCACCCTAGTGAAATCTAGACGCCTGGGATTTTAGGCGCCAGCAGAGCAAAGATTGATTGCTGTCAATGGGAATCTAACATTTGGCAGAAGAAAAGATAAGCTCTTTCTTATTATTTGCACGGGAACATTAGAGTCTGCGCCAGAGCCAATAAATTCATAGACAGCGCAAATGCCAAAAAATAGGAGTGTGTTTATTTTGACTATCTATGCGACCCTTCGAGGTCCTGAAGCTGCGCGTGGCACTAGCGCGCGCATGACCGCTTTCATGTCAAGCTGACCCATAGGCTCACCATTTTTAACCACCCTGTAGGTATGTCCGGTATCGCCACCGGAAAGAGCAATCACAGATTCGAGGTTATCTTCCATCTCGATGTCACCAGCAAAGCTACTGGCGGAAACCGTGTCCTCCATAATTGATTTAACACGCAAAACACGGGCTCGGTTGATGTCGCTCACAAAATCCTCAATATAAGGATCGCCTGGGTTCAACAAAATGCTCTGAGGTTCGCCCTGTTGAACAATCGCGCCATCTTTTAGAATGACAAGGTGGTTGGCCAAACGCAGGGCCTCATCAAGATCATGGGTGATAAAGATTATCGTTTTTCTCAATTCCAAATGCAGATCAAGTAAAAGCTTTTGCATATCGCTACGGATCAGTGGATCAAGTGCTGAAAAGGCTTCGTCCATCAGCATAATGTCTGAGTTTGAGGTGAGCGCCCGAGCAAGGCCAACCCGTTGCTGCATACCGCCAGACAGTTGGTTGGGATGATGATTTTCATACCCGCCAAGGCCAACCCTCTCAAGCCAACCAGCAGCTGCGCGCCGGCGCTCTTCGCGCTCAACGCCGCGCACTTCTAAAGGAAGAGCGGAATTATCCAGCACTGTGCGATGGGGCAAAAGTGCAAATTTTTGAAAAACCATCGACATATCTGACCGGCGTTTTTCGCGCAATGCCTCGGTTCCCAGCAACAAGGCATCCTCACCATCGATCAAAACCTGACCGTCAGTAGGTTCAATCAAACGGTTTATGTGTCGAATTAAAGTGGATTTTCCAGACCCCGATAGCCCCATCACTACGGTAATAGCGCCCTCCTTCATGTCGACAGAAATGTCATTTAATCCCAAAACATGTCCATGCTTGGCTAGCAATTCGTCTTTGTTCATTCCATCTTTAACAAAGTTTAGTGCGGACTTGGGGTCGGTACCAAAAATCTTATAAAGGTTACGAATTTGAATTTTTGCATTGCTGGTCATTGCTCGTACCTATCCTTGTGTTTGATCTGAAGAGACGCGCGCAATGGCCGCTTTGGATACCCGGTCAAGGATGATCGCGAGAAGCACAATCCCAAGGCCAGCGATTAGGCCAACACCCAGTTCCAGATTTCGAATGCCGCGAAGAACAAGCACACCGAGCCCCGGCGCAGAGACCAGCGAGGCAATGACTACCATTGCAAGGCTCATCATGATGGTCTGGTTCACACCGGCCATGATATTAGGCAGCGCAAGCGGCAGCTCAACACCGAATAGTTTTTGTCTTGGTGACATACCAAAGGCATTCGCCGCCTCAACAACATCGCGGTCCACCAGCCGTATTCCAAGATCGGTAAGCCGGATAACCGGAACGATGGCATAGACAATGATCGCAATGCCGTAGAGTTTCGGCTCGGTCACGCTAAACAAAAAGATCAAAGGAATAAGATAGACAAAGGTCGGCAATGTCTGAAGAAGATCAAGCAGCGGGATCAAGGCCCTTTGCAAGCTGTTGGATTTTGCCATCGCAATCCCGATTGGAACGCCCAATATGATACATATGCCGGTACAAACCCCGATGATAGCGAGCGTTTGCAAAGCCGCTTCTAGGTGATCAATAAAGCCGAGAAAGACAAAGGATAGTGTGACAAAAGCAGTGACCGCAACAGAGCGCGAAACATACCACACGAACAACAATAAAAGCGGCAGGATAATCCACCAAGGGGCGGANACAAANCCNGTNAAGGCCANCTCTAAAAGCCANGAAAGTGGTTGGGTNANTGGNTCCAAAACCAGTTTCAAGACATCTTTTACTTCTAGAAACGCGGCTTCTACCGATGCTGTGAAGTCACGTGATTGCGGCATAGATGAGCAGGCTTGATGCAGCTCATCCATGGACGGAAATGGAAACAGAGGCCCATCATCGGCCGTTCCGGGCTTGGTTTTTGCCAACAAGCTTGCCATTGATAGATTTGAGCCGCCGGCATCGGCATCGCACCAAGTTCTAAGCCCCAAAGCATTGAATATGCCGTCATAATAAGCCATGAAAGTCCNCTCCCTCATTAAGGAAGGCGCACCTAAGGCGCGCCTTCTTTTTGTTTATTTCAACTGCAATTATTGCAATAGAGCCGCAAGATTTTCGCGGGCAGCATCGTTTATCCACGTTCCCCAAACATCACTTTGTGTTGTAAGGAAATAGACAGCTGCTTCTTCACCAGTGGCCTGATTTGCGTCCTGCCAACCTAGAAGCCCGTTCATCATTTTGTTGCTGAAGGACAGGTTGCGCATCAGTTCAGTTTCAGCTGGATGAGCCGCTTCAAANGTATCTGTAACCACTGTCGTTACGACACTGCTTGGCCAAGATTGCAGTGTTGGGTTTGGACATTCTTTGTCTGCGTTACACGAATGTACGGAAGGATCATGTGGGCCCAACTCAACCTGTACCATTGGGAATTTACCCAATACGGTGCTTGGCGACCAATAGTATCCGAACCAAGGTTCTTTGGATGAATATGCCGAGCCGATAGAGGCCGCGAGTGTTTCACCCGAACCGTGCACAAAGTCCTCAATGCCAGCGGCTTCAAATCCACCGGCCACAGCCATTTGCGAGCCTACAACCTGACAGGTCCAGCCCACAGGGCAGTTGTGCATTCTGTTGCCAACCAGATCAGGATTGGCCAAAACGCCNGCGATGGTGGTCAGTTCCGGATGGGCTTCGGCAAGATATTCAGGAATGAACAGACCCTCAACACCACCATCAGACAGAACTTCTGTCAGCTCTTTGATTTTCCCATCTTCTTTCAATGGAATATAAGCTGGCGCTGAATTGGTCCAAACTTCTGTAATGATATCTGGCTCACCAGTTTCCGACACTGATGCCAAGGCTGGTGTTGATGCCGATGGAACGATCTGCACGGTACAGCCGTAGCCTTGCTCAAGCAAGAATTTGGCAACTTGGGTCACAATGATTGCTGATCCCCAATCCATTTCTGTAATGGAAATTTCACCGCAGTCAGATGCCTGAGCTGATCCAGCTGCAAAGCTAAGCGCAAGACCTGCACTTGCCGCAAGACCTAGGTGCCTTGCCTTCTTTGTAATTGTTTTCATCAACTTTCTCCCTGGTTTATCACTTGCCATTTTTGGCTTCAGTTTCTGTTTAGTCAGTAAACCATGCTAAGCGCAGTAAATTACGTTGACAACGACTATTTTAGGTCTGACTACGACTTTTCAATATTTCGGATCATTAATTCGAATGGGCCGCATTGGGGATGGATTACTAACGTCTTTTAAGCGGTTTGAGGGGTGTTTCTGGCCATAAAAATCCACTAAAGAACGCGGGTTCTAAAGACCAATGGCAGAAATTAAGAATGCCTTCTATGTCACATTGGCCGGATTATCGACATCGCGCCCCAACCGCGCCAAATCTGAATACCGATCACCGATCCGGTGATGTGGCCGACCCCCTGTTGCCGCGCCAAGCGCAACAATAAGTTCATCGGCAGCGGGTGCATCATAAATGGAAAACTGCACAGTTAGGTAATGCGATCTTCGACCTGTGTCGTGCTTATCCATGAGCGGAATAGCGATCTGGGTGTTTGCCGGTCCNCGGGTATTNGTGAACCCCAGATAACTTTTTGCAGCAACTGCTTCGCGGTAGAAATTGCCATATTGCAAAGTGTGGATCAAAGCAGATGCGTGTTCAAGTTCGCAGTCNGTTCCAGCAACGCAAGCCTTTCCATAGGCTTCTATGGCTGATCCTGATCCCGCCAGAGCAATCAAACGTTCGGTAAGCATTTGCCCAAGTGGGGGCGCCATGCGCTGAATTTCCGGCTGCAAGTCTTCTACATATCCCTGGCCCGCCCANGGGTTTTTGACGACAGCGGCAACACCGATGATCCTTAAAACNGGTTCAGCAGGCCTTTCGCCTTCCCGATGAATATCTTCGTCAAATGTCACGACCTTTCGAAGNTCTGGCATTATCATCAGTTTTACTCCCTTTTTGGTTTTGGCATATAAAAGCTCTATCCCGCATGANCTTGGTCAATCGAGCGATACGCACCGTTGAAATATAGCAAAGGCGATCCCTCGTTTGACCGGAAATCAATCACCTCGCCAAAAATAACTAGGTGGTCACCGGCATCGACGCTTTTTTGTCTTTGGCAAATGAAATTAGCGAGGGTTTCTTTGATNACAGGCGTTCCATGCAATGATTTTTCATAGTCGANTTTGTCAAATTTCTCGGCAGATTTTGAGGCGAAAAGTGTTGAGATATCTTGCTGGGTGCTGTGCAGAATATTGATCCCGAAATGTTCACATTCGGAAAAGATGCTTTTGCTAAAGGCCGACTTCGCAATGCAGATGAGCAGCATCGGAGGATCAAGCGAAACAGAGGTGAACGAATTTGCAGTAATNCCGCGNGGTGTTCCATCAGACTGGCAGGTGGTGATGATGGTAACNCCGGTGGCAAATTTCCCAAAGGCGCTTCGCAAGCTGCGCGGGTCAAATTCACGTGACGCGTTTTCAGGATTGGGGCTTAGGTATTGCTGGGTGTGCTGGCCAAGCCTTGGAGGCGATCCAAGTGGCGGTGATTTAGAGGCTGAAAACCGCAAAGGGTTTGACGCCACGGTCCACGGGGCCGTTGGCTCATCAGGGTTGGACACCTGCGCCAGCATATTTCTATTTGCAACATGCGGATCATCCACGATGTCNGTGATTGAATTCAGCGGTCCAAAAGGAATTTTGCCGCCAAGCATGGCTGACAGTTCGGCTTTGGTGTGCGCTTTGGTCCATGTTTCGACCAAAGAGTTGAGCGCGTCCTTATGCTCNGCGCGCGCTGCGCGGGTTGCAAAGTTTGCATTGTTGCAAAGCGCATCGCCGCCCATGGCATTGGCCAATATTTGCCAAAACTTATCTTCTACAACGCCAATCGCAACAGCGCCGTCTTTTGCCTTAAACAGACCGAAGGGCGAAAGAAACGGGTGGTTATTTCCTTCGGGTCCGGGCGTTGTGCCGTTAAAATCATTTAAGTAAACCGCACGTTCACACAGGCTGAGCACNGCATCATACATGGCCACATCTACAAATTGCCCCTCACCTGTGGCTTCTGCATGCCGCAGCGCTGCCATGATGCCAAACGCCATCACCATGCCTGAAAAGATATCGCCAACTCCCGGTCCGACTTTGGTAAAGCTGTCTGCATCCGGTCCGGTCAGCGACATAACCCCCCCCATGGCCTGCGCGACCACGTCATAAGAGGGCCAATCTGAATAGGGGCTTTTGCCGGACCTTGGATCGCCAAAACCCCGAATGGCCGCATAAACCAGACGGGGGTTCAATTCGGACAATGTCTCGAAGGATAGTCCAAGGCGTTCCATCACCCCGGGGCGAAAGTTTTCCACAACAACATCCGCCGATGTAACAAGAGATAGAAATGCATCTTTGCCCTCTTGCGATTTTAGATCAATATCCACGCTTTTTTTGGACCGGTTCAGGCTGACAAAATATCCAGCCCATTCTTGTTTCGGATCATCTTTGCGAAACGGACCATTGAGCCGGCTGCTGTCACCCGTTCCGCTTTCAATTTTAATTACTTCAGCGCCATGATCGGACAGCATCATGGTGCAATAAGGCCCGGACAGCATACGGCTAAGGTCCAGAACGCGAACGCCATTTAATATACCTTTAGTCTGTGGCAACTCTTTTCAGGCTCCTGTGCTTTTGAGGAATTCAACAATGGGTCGGGATATGGCATCAGGATCTTCTGCCAGAGCCATATGCCGCAGCCCTTTTAAAATAATGGATTTTGCTCCGGGTATTTCCGCAGCAATAGCNTGGGTCATTTCCGGCCCGTTGCCATAATCTTCTTCGCCTGTAATCACTAAGGNTGGGCATTCAATGGCAGGATCTGGCGCAATAATTTCATCAATTCCGTCTGCNAGCACCTGATAGATCGTATGATACACATCTGTTTTATTGGCCATCACCCAACCCCGCACCAAATCCATCATTTCGGGGTTATTTTTGCGAAAAGGCGCCGTGAACCAACGCTCTAAAGCGGCTTCAACCGTTGCAGAGGGCCCGTCAGTGCGCGCTTGTTCAACGCGGTCCAAAATCGCTTTCTGGGCGGCGTTGGTTCTGCGATGNGGTGAATGCAGGATCACCATTTTGTCAACCCGGTTTGGATAGTCTTGCGCAAATTTACGCACGATCATGCCTCCCAAGGAAAACCCAACAAGGNTTGCTTTGGGGCATTTGCAATGGTCCAAAACACCAAGCAATTGCTTGCAAAACAAGGCCAAACAAGGGGTTTTGGGGGGATTGGTGCTATGGCCGTGCCCAAAAAGATCATAGGTGATGACATGATGGCTTTTCGAAAGCCTCGCGATCTGCCATCGCCAAGCAGACTGATTTAACCCTAAGCCATGTATCAACACCAGCGCGGGTGCTGAGGGATCACCATATTCAGCAAGGGCGGTTCCATCAAAAGAGCTAGATGTCATTTTTGCCTCGATTGCCTGCAACACGTATGCAGTCGGTTCAAGATTAACTTGGCCATTGGCATCAAGCATTAAATTTTCGCCATCAAATGGCGAAAAATCACATTTTTATATTCAAATATTGTCAAGAATAGGAATCGAATAGCAACCTANGGAGTGCAAAGATGGTGGACATTCAAACCTACAAGATGCTCATCGATGGTGAATGGGTTGACGCATTGGATGGGCAAAATTTTGCGTGCGAAAACCCTTCAAACGGTGATGTTTGGTGCCATATCCCAGAGGCCACCGAAAAGGATGTTGATCGCGCGGTGCAAGCAGCGCATCGGGCTTTTAAACAGGGTCCCTGGGCTTCNATGTTACCGACCCAGCGCGGTCAATGTCTGCGGAAACTTGCGGAATTACTGGCGGAAAATTCAGAAAATTTAGGACGCATTGAAAGCATTGATACGGGTAAAATGCTCAAGGAAACACGGTGGCAAGCCAAGTATATAGCCGANTTTTTTCAGTTTTATGCCGGCTGTGCAGATAAAATTGCTGGCGATGTTTTGCCCATTGATAAGCCCGATATGTTTGTTTTTACCAACCGGGAACCCTTGGGNGTTGTCGCCGCTGTGGTGCCTTGGAATTCTCAGCTGTTTTTGGTTGCAGTGAAAATCGGCCCTGCCTTGGCCGCCGGTAATACTGTTGTCTTAAAAGCATCAGAGCACGCTTCGGCCGCCATGCTGGAGTTTGGCGAATTAATTGAAAAGGCNGGCTTTCCCCCCGGTGTTGTCAATATCGTAACGGGNCATGGTGATCCCTGCGGAAAAGCGTTGACCAGCCATAAAAAAGTTGCCCGNGTGTCCTTTACCGGCGGGCCCGGAGCCGCCAGNCAAATTCTNCATAANTCNGCAGAAAACTTTGCCGAAGTGTCNNTAGAGCTTGGTGGAAAATCGCCTTTTATTGTCTTTGAGGATGCAAATATTGAAAGCGCGGTGAATGGCTCAATCGCTGGGATTTTTGGCGCAACCGGNCAAAGCTGTGTTGCTGGCTCGCGGCTCTATCTACAAGAAGATATTGCCGATGAATTTCTGGAACGGATGGTCGGATTGGCCAAAGACATTGTGATCGGCGATCCGCTGGCAGACGCCACCCAAATGGGGCCGCTTTGCACCCAAGGTCAAATGGACTGCGTCGAGCNTGAAGTGGCCAGAGCCTTGGATGAGGGNGGGACCTTGCTGTGCGGTGGTCAGCGCCCAAAGGGGCTGGGCGGNAACTATTATGAGCCGACGATTATCGAGTGCCCAAGCCAGAAAATGCATATTGTCGATACCGAANTGTTTGGCCCTGTTTTGTCTGTACTGCGGTTCAAAACAGAGCAGGAAGTGATCGAGCTNGCCAATGATACGGTGCATGGATTGGCGGCCGGTATTTTTACCAAAGACAGCGCGCGATCCATGCGCGTTGCACGTGCGATTGAAGCGGGCATCGTTTGGGTAAACACNTATCGGGTTGTATCACCAATTGCCGAGTTTGGCGGCAATAAGGGCTCTGGCTATGGCCGCGAAAGCGGNTTCCAAGCCATGTACGACTATACCCGTCCCAAAACCATTTGGCTCAACACATCATCGGAGCCCATGGCAAATCCATTTGTAATGCGGTGAGGAGGATCTACCAATGAAATTTCAATTGGCCGTTAATTTAGAGCGCATGGATGACAGCGCAGATATGCAACAAGTCGCGCGCCATACCATTGATATGGTTCAAAGCGCAGAGCAGGGCGGATTTAGCACCGTTTGGGCTGCCGAGCATCACGCATTGGAAATGACCATNGCGCCAAATCCATTTCAGATTTTGACATGGTGGGCGGCAGAAACAAACCATATCCGCCTAGGGACGGCTGTGGCGACAGCCGCCTACTGGCATCCTATCAACTTGGCTGGCGAGGCTGCTTTTTTAGATCTNATTTCGGGCGGCCGGTTNGAATTTGGGATTGGATCGGGGGCATACCAACGGGAATTNGACCGCATGCGCCCGGGNCTTAAACAATCGGACGCATGGCAATATATGCAAGAGATGCTTCCAGTTGTGCGTGCACTTTGGCAGGGCGACGTGGAACATGACGGACAATTCTGGCNGTTTCCAAAATCCACATCCTGTCCCAAGCCGCTGCAAAGTGACGTGCCGGTCTGGGTTGCGGCGCGCTCACCGATCACATTTGATTATGCGCTTCGTGAAAAATGCAATGTCATGAGCTGGCCCCTCACCCGGCCGTTTTCAGAGGCCGAGCTCTATAAAAAGCAGCTCGATGAGGCAGTTCAGAAAGCCGATAATGGGTTTAGGCCAACCTTCGCCATGATGCGCCATGCTGCTGTCTATACGAATGATAATGACCGGGATGAAGCGATTTCCGCCATCCAAGGTGTCCTTGGNCAGTTCGAAAATTTATTTCGCAATATGGATGATGTTCTCAACGGATTTCCCCAAAAAGTATCATTGGATGATCTAGAGGGGCGTGAACAGTATAATCCACACATGCTTGAGGAAAATCTTCTTTTTGGATCACCTGATNTGGTGATAGAAAAGCTCAAACNATATCAGGCTTTGGGCGTGGATGAGTTTATTTTCTATGCCAGCATGGGGATGGGCATCGAGGCGCAAAAACGTTCTTTGCAGCTTTTCTGTGATGAAGTCGTTCCCGCATTTCAATAAGGATAAAATCATGACAGATGGTGTTGAAGTAAAACGCGATGGCCATATCCTAGAGGTCAAGCTGGCACGCGGGAAAGTCAATGCAATAGATGTGCCCACTTCGCAGGCCCTCGCGGCCGCCTTTGCCGAGTTTCGTGACGATAAAGACCTTCGTGTCGCGATCCTTACCGGTGGCGGGGATAAAATATTTTCTGCAGGTTGGGACCTTAAAGCGCTTAATGATGGCGAGATGCAGCTCGATAACTGGTGGGAAACCGATGACTATGGCGAAGGTGGATTTACCGGTCTTACAGAAAACTGGAGCCTGAATAAGCCGGTAATCGCAGCGATCAACGGGTTGGCCATTGGCGGTGGTTTCGAAATGGCCATGGGATGCGATCTCTTAATTGCAGCGGATCATGTTGAGTTTGGCTTGCCCGAAATGCCTTTGGGTATTGTGCCCGATGCNGGCGCACTGCAGCGCCTGCCGCGCCGCATTCCGCATAACATCGCAATGGAAATGCTGCTTTTGGGGCGGCGGATGAGCGCAGATGAGGCGGCGCATTACGGATTGGTCAACAAGGTTGTTCCCAAAGAAAAGCTGATGGCGGCCGCCTATGAATGGGCCGCNTCAATTGCTTGGTCCGCGCCGCTTGCNATGCAAAGCGTGAAAGAAGTGTTGCGCACAATTGAATGCGTGCCGTTAGAGCAAGCCTTTCATAAAATGCGCACTGACCCAATGCCGACCTACCGAAAAATGCTCAAATCCGATGATGCTGCCGAAGGCGTTGCGGCTTTTGTTGAAAAACGGGAACCNAAGTTCAAGGGGGAATGATGGGGTACATAGCACCTGAAAAAGTATCCTGCGTTGCCTCTATTGGNGGCGGACCAATCGGCGGGGGATGGGCCGCTCATTTTTTGGCACGCGGATATGATGTGAATCTTTATCTGCACGATGCCTCAGAAGAGCCCGCGTTTCAGACAATATTGGAAACGGCGTGGAAAAGCCTTTCTGCGCTCGGCTTGCACCCCGCAGCCTCTCTTGATCGGTTGCGGATCGTTACAAATCTAAAGGATGCTTTGGACGGCGCTGAATTTATCCAAGAAAGCGCGCCGGAAAACCTTGGGCTGAAACAAAAGCTNTACCAAGAGCTTGGCACGCTAATTTCCGAGGATATTGTGATCGGCTCATCAACCTCGGGTCTGACCATGACCGACATACAAGCCAAATGCCCAACCCCGCAAAGATGCGTTATCGGGCATCCGTTTAACCCGCCTTACTTGCTGCCTCTTGTGGAAATCGTGGGCGGTGATCAAACCGAACCTGAAGCGGTTCAATGGGCCAGCGCTTTTTATGAGATCGCGGGAAAATCGTCCTTGGTGATGAAAAAGGAAATCCCNGGNTTTGTGGCCACGCGGCTGCAAGAAGCGCTTTGGCGTGAGGCCCTGCATATGGTGGCAAACGGCGAAGCTTCCCCTGCCGATATTGACAATGCCCTCATGAATGGACCCGCGCCGCGCATGGCAGTTCAGGGCCAGTGTATGGCCTTTCATGTGGCCTGCGGCGAAGGCGGTATGGCCACCAATCTTGATCAGTTTGGCCCGGCGCTNAAATTGCCNTGGACACGNCTNGAGGCACCCGAACTCACACAAGAGTTNCGCAACAGGATGGTTGACGGATGCAATGATATCGCAGGCGATCAGCGGTTTGAAGACATGGCGGCAAAGCGTGACGCACAGATCGTCGCCGTTCTACGTGCCNTTCGAGACAGCGGCTAAAGCGCTTTTTGGTTTTCCAGTTTGGCCTTGTGCTGCGCATTCAACGTTTCAAGGAAGCCTCCCAATGTGCCGGGCCAGTGTGGTGCGGCGTCCTGTTCGGGCCAGGCTTGCCGATTGGCGCTTGGTCTGCGGCCAAAACATTTTTTGAAGGCTTGGGCAAAGTGTGAAAGCGAATTAAAACCCGAGGCCGTAGCAATTTCCCGCACGCCCAAATCGGTTGAAATGAGCAGCACCCGTGCGTGCTGNAACCGAAGNAACAATCCAAACTGCACGATGCTGCAGCCCACCGATTTGTTGAATTGCCGTTCCAATTGCCGCTGCGAAAGCCCCACCTGCCGTGCAATTTCCGGCACGTTGAGCGGGTCTGCGATATTGGACTCAATAATTTCAATCGCGGCTCTGACGTCTGGGCCAAGNCGCTCNAGNCCGCGTCCAAGGCTTTTTCTTTGCGGNTCTTTGCCCGANCGAACCGGATGATGCATGACTTGGTTTGAAATTTCTCCGGCCAAGGCTTCGCCGTGATGATCCCTGATGACCTTGAGCATCAGGTCAATCCCCGCTGTCGAGCCAGAGCAACAGGTAATTTGCCCTGCCTCGGTAAAAAGCTGTTCTGCGATATCTATGTCAGGAAACTGTTCTTGAAAGCCCGCGATATAGGACCAATGGGTCGTGGCTTTGCGGTTGTTCAGAAGTCCAGCCCGCGCCAGCAAATAAGCCCCTTGCTCAACAGAATAAATTTTCACACCCAAGCGGGCCTGAACCCTTATCCATGAAAATAGCTTTTTGTTGGCATACCGCTCTGCCCCCCAGCTGCCGACCACAAACAGCATGTCGTTGCGATCCAGTCGCTCTGGAGGCAACGCACACTCAACTGACATATTGTTACTGGCGGCGATAGATGCGCCATCAAAGGAAATATGATGCACAGCATAAAGCGGCGCAGGTGAAAGGTAATTGGCAATGCGCGGCGCTTCCACAATATTCATCAGCGAATACATGTTGAACCGCGGCAGCAGCAGACAATATATNTTTTGTGTCATGACCCCTCTACGCGATTTTGTGACTAAATAAGTTTCTTGAAACATGCCATGGACACTAAATTTCGACAAGTAAAGATCAAAAGGTGGCGAAAAATCGACAACTCGGATTCGTCTTGGCTTCAAGATAGTGATCAAAACAAGGGAGGTTTGTGACCATGAATTACGATGTCGTTGTNACCTGTGCTGTCACAGGTGCTGGAGATACCACAGGCAAAAGCTCCCATGTTCCGGTAACGCCAAAAGAGGTTGCCGATGCCGCGATCGAAGCCGCAAAAGCAGGCGCAGCGATTGCTCATATCCACGTGCGCGACCCGCAAACGGGTCAAGGATCGCGGGATCCAAAGCTGTTCAAGGAAGTGGTTGACCGTGTCCGCGATAGCGGCACGGACGTTGTCATCAACCTAACCGCTGGCATGGGCGGCGACTGGGTACCGTCAGAAGATGATCCCTCTATGCCCGGACCTGGAACCGACATGATTTCGGCAGAAGAGCGGCTGACCCATGTGTATGAATGCCAGCCTGAAATATGTTCTCTGGATTGTGGAACGTTGAATTTTGGCAATGGAAACGAGATTTATATCTCAACACCGCCGATGTTACGGCAAATGGCTGCGCTGACCAAAGAATGGGGCGTGAAGCCTGAGCTAGAGGTGTTTGAGTTGGGGCATATCCGCTTTGCCACGCAAATGATTGCAGAAGGCCTAATCGCANAGCCGCCGATGTTTCAGATATGCCTTGGTATTCCTTGGGGCGCAGATCAAAGCGTCGATACGATGAAAGTGATGAAAGATCACCTGCCATCNGGTGCAAGCTGGGCGGGGTTTGGNATTTCGCGCATGCAAATGCCAATGGCCGCCACTGCCGTGGCCATGGGCGGAAATGTGCGGGTTGGGCTNGAGGATAATATTTATCTTGATCGGGGGGTTTTGGCCACCAATGGTCAATTGGTGACCCGGGCCGTGGAAATTCTTGAAAGAATGGGCGCGCGCGCGCTGACACCGCAAGAGGCCCGCAATAAATTGAAATTAAGAGGCGCCGATGAATAGGTGCCTTAGGTAAAGCGATCGCTGAGCACAGGAAGAAAAATGACCTCTGAACATTCGCATGAAAACGAGTTGTTACTTAAAACTGTCCAATCTTTTNTAGAGGCGGAAATTTACCCGCATGAAGACGAGGTNGACCGCACAGGTGAGGTGCCGATTGAGCTTGGCCGGCAAATAGAAGAGCGCGCGAAAGAGGTGGGTCTTTTTGCATCCAACCTGCCCGAAGCGGTTGGCGGCGGTGGATTGGATTATACCGCGATGTCGCTGGTTGAGCGGGAATACGGAAAAACCACGCATGCTTTGCACTCATGGATTGCGCGGCCGACGGANATTTTATTGGCCTGCAAAGGCGATCAGATCGCACGCTACCTTGANCCCTGCNTGACAGGCGAAAAACGTGAGCTCTTTGCNCTNACAGAGCCGGAAGCNGGCTCGGACGTCATGGGNATGAAAACCAATGCCAAAAAGGACNGGGANGATTGGNTATTAAACGGCTCAAAGCATTTCATTTCNGGACCCGTGATGCCNGATTTTGCCATTGTCTTTGCGGCCACCGGGATCGATGAAACANCACGCGGGCCGCGCAAGCGGGTGACGGCTTTCCTTGTGGATGTCGGATTGCCGGGGTTTGAATGCAAAGAAGGCCATAAATGCGTCAGCTACCGTGGATATAAAAACTTTCAGCTTAGCTTTGATAATGTCCGCCTTGGTCCAGATCAGATTTTNGGCGAAGAAGGGCGNGGGCTTGAGCTTTCGGGTAAATGGCTTGGGATGGGCCGTATCTGGGTGGGGGCATCGTGCTGCGGCAAGGTTGAGCGCATGATGNGTATGGCCACAGACTGGGCAGCCACCCGTAAACAGTTCGGCAAACCCATCGGCCAGTTTCAGGCAACAGGATTTCGTCTCGCCGATATGGCCATCGGCTTGCGGACAGCGGACCTGCTTGTGGCCGATGCCGTGCGCCGTGCAGATGAGGGCCGGATGGAAGACCGCGATGCGGCCATGGTCAAAGTCTATTGTTCCGAACTTCTGAACAAGGTCGCAGATGACACTGTGCAGATATTTGGCGGCATGNGACTTATGGAAGAGCTGCCCATTCAGCGGCTGTGGCGCGACAGCCGGTTAGAAAGAATTTGGGATGGAACCTCTGAGATTCAGAGGCACATTGTAACACGGTCGATCCTGCGACCCTTGGGAGCATGACCCCCAAGCAGCGTCAGAACTTTGACCGGCTTTTGTCACCAAGGCATATTGCCTTTATCGGAGGCCGCGATGCGCTGATTGCGATCGGTGAAGCAAAAAGGCGTGGCTTCAAAGGTGAATACTGGCCTGTTAACCCACGCCGTNAAGAATTGGGCGGCTTTCCATGTTTTGNGGATATTGACGCGCTGCCCGAAGCGCCGGATGCGGTGTTTCTAGCCATTCCCGCACCTGCAGCTGTAGCCGCGGTTGATACCCTGCGCGAAATAGGGGCNGGGGGTATTGTATGCTATACGGCGGGNTTTAAAGAGGCTGGACGTGATGGCCAAAAGCTCGAACAAGACTTGCTAAATGCAGTTGGCGATATGGCTTTGATCGGACCGAATTGCTACGGCATTATTAACTATCTTGACAACAGCGCCCTGTGGCCATTTGCCCATGGTGGCAGCTGCCCCGGCTATGGGGCGGCGATCATCACACAAAGCGGTATGCTGTCCTCTGATATATCCATGAGCCAGCGCTCGCTACCGCTTACCCACATGGTTTCAGCGGGTAATCAGGCAGTTTTNGGAATAGAGGATTTCATAGATATCCTATGTGAAAATCCTGCCACAANGGCCATCGGGCTTCATATCGAAGGCCTTTCCNATATACCAAAGTTNGAAAAAGCTGCCCTGAAAGCACTTGCCCAAAGCACACCAATTGTGGCCCTCAAGACGGGGAAGTCGGAAATTGGNAGCGCACTCACTGTTAGCCATACTGGATCATTGTCTGGCTCTAACGATCTCTACGAGGCGCTTTTTGATCGATTGGGAATTATCAGTGTTACTAATCCCTCACAGCTTCTGGAAACGCTTAAATATCTTTGCGTCGTGGAACCTCCGAAAGGCAAAAATATTGCCGGTTTCACCTGTTCAGGGGGCGGCGCCACGATGCTTGCGGATTACGGCGAAGAAATAGGTCTTGAGTTTCCAAGTTTCGACAGCCCCGCTGCGCACATCCTTGAGCAGCATTTGCCGCCCATTGCAACGGTGTCAAACCCTTTGGATTATACAACCCCAATTTGGGGTCAGCCCAAACTCACAGAGCCTGTTTTTCGGGCCGCGCTAGAACACAATGATGTGCAGGCTGCTGTGTTGGTGCAGGACTATCCGGCAGAGGGGCTTGATGAGAGCAAGGTTTTTTATCAAAATGATGCGCTTGCTTTTGCCACAGCGGCCAAATCGCTCGGTATTCCAGCCGCCATATGCGCCACAATTCCTGAGAATTTGGACAAGGCCACACGTGAGTTTTTAATTGCCCAAGGGGTTGCGCCGATGCAGGGCATCGAAGAAACGTTGAATGCGGTTTCTTCGGCGGCTTGGTGGCGTTTTCGATGCGATCAATTGCGCAAAAACCCCTATGAGCCCATGGCCCCACCCTCGCCTATGGTGGGCGCGGCGCAAATGAACGAAGCCGAGGGCAAAGCCATTGTTCACAGCTTTGGAGTGGACATTCCCAAAGGCGCCGTCACGAATATCGATGGCCTTACCTCGGTGGCCGAGGATATAGGGTATCCTGTGGTGCTCAAAATGGTTGGTTCAGGATTAGAGCATAAAACTGAGGCCGGGGCGGTGGCCATCAACCTAAAATCTGCCGCTGAATTGAAGGATGCAGCAAACGTAATAATCCAATCCGTGCAGCAGTTCGATCCTGATTGCCTGTCTGATCAATTTCTGGTCGAAGCGATGGCCAATCTGCCATTGGCAGAGCTTGTCGTTGCCATACGGCAGGATCAACAATTTGGCTGGGTGCTTGCGATCGGCAGCGGTGGTGTGTTTGTTGAACTGGTCGGGGACGTGAAGCATTTGTTGTTGCCAACCAATGCAAAGAGCATTGAGAGCGCCCTTCGCAGTCTTAAGATTGGCAAATTGCTGAGTGGGTTTCGAGGGGCCAAGCCCGCTAATTTTGAACTGCTCTCAAATCAAATTCTGCGGCTTTGCCAGCAAATGCAATCCTTGGCTCCTGACATCACGGAACTAGAGATAAATCCGCTGTTTGTTTACAATGATAAAATCATGGCTGTCGATGTATTAGGCCAGAAACGAAAGTGGTCTTAGCGCGAGAAAGGAACACAGCGTGTTTCCCGATCTTAAGTCGAGTGATATTCATCCAGTTTTGCAGATGCCTTTCAAAGTGATCGAGACAGAAACCGAGTGGATTTCCGTAAGCGATGGTACCCGCTTGGCGGCGCGAGTTTGGCGGCCTGAGGTTGATCCGGCCATTAAAGTCCCAGCTGTTATTGAAATAATTCCTTACCGCAGGCGTGATGGTACATTGCCCGTTGATGAGCGCATTCATCCCTATTGGGCAGGAAATGGTATTGCCGCCATTCGGGTTGATCTAAGGGGCTGCGGGGACTCGCAAGGGTTCTTGATGGACGAATATTTANCCATAGAGCAAAATGATGCAGTGGATGTAATTGATTGGGTTTCACGGCAACCTTGGTGCAATGGAAACGTCGGCATGACAGGCCTGTCCTGGGGGGGATTTGCATCGCTTCAGGTAGCAGCCCGTAATCCCGCACCGCTGAAAGCTATTATTGCTGTCGGTGCGACCGTTGATCGCTACAATGATGATATTCATTATAAAAATGGGTGTATGTTGAATGAGAATTTTGGCTGGGGGTCATCACTTACAGCCTTTACCACCCGTCCGCCAGATCCAGAGGTGGTCGGGAAAAATTGGGAAGAAATATGGCTTCAACGTTTGGAAAACTTGCCCTTCTTTGCAGAAAAATGGATCGAAAACCAAACCTATAATGACTATTGGAAGCATGGCTCAGTAAAAGAAGAATATCAAAATATCAAAGTCCCAGTGATGATCGTCGGGGGGTTGAACGATCTTTATGTAAATGCTTTGCCTGGGTTGCTTGAAAATCTAAGCGGAGCCTGCCATGCGGTATGCGGTCCATGGGCCCATAATTTCCCCCATCTGGCAACGCCTGGGCCGACGTATGATTATTTAGCCGATACACTGCAGTGGTGGCAAAAATGGTTGGGCGAACCGCCTNTTAAAGAGTTCGGGCACAAAACCCAGTTGGTGTTTTTAAAAGAAAGCGCAGCGCCAACTCCAAATGCAACCAATTTGCCGGGCTTCTGGATACGGCAGGANAACTGGCCTCCTGCGTCTTGCCATTCGACTGCATTATATTTGGGCGATGGCACGCTTTCCGCGACTTCTACCACCTGCACGGATTTTAAAATTCACTCTCCTGTGTCAACAGGAGCGCTAGCAGGGGAATGGATACCCCATTGTTCAGGTGTGGAAATCGCCGGTGANCAGCGCGCGATAGANGCCCAAAGTACCTGTTTTGATGGGGCGCCTTTGAATGAAGNGTTTGATATCCTTGGCCGTCCTGCCTTGACTATTTCGCTTAGTTCGTCAGCACCGACAGGCCATCTAATAGCGCGGCTTTGTGATGTNGCGCCGGATGGAAGCTCTGAGTTGGTGTCCATCGGGGTTATCAATCTATGCCATCGAAATGNAAATGTATCCCCTGCCGNGATGCCTNTAAATAAAGTTCAGAAAATCGAGGTGCCGNTAGATTACACAGCTCATAGATTTGTCNCCAATCATAGGCTCCGCGTGGCTCTGTCTACCGCCTATTGGCCACTAATCTGGCCGGCGGTTGATAATCCAGCGCTCAGCCTTTCAGGGGGGGCTAGCGTTCTTACATTGCCCCAAAAAAAGATGGTTGAAAGTGAGAAAGTTTTGGTTGACCCGCCCACTGCACCGCCAAAGCCAAACATGACTGAAAACCGCGCCTCAAAGTCACAACGTCACGTGCACCGTGATCTCGCAAATGGCAAAACGATTGTGGAAATCGTGGATGATCTTGGTGAGCAAATCTATGATGACCATGGGCTTTCTACCTCTGCCACTAAATCCGAGCGCTATGAAATTGAGGATGGCGATACCTTGTCTGCGCAGGCTCACATTTCGTGGAACTTTAAGTATCAGCGTGGAAAATGGCTTGCAGAAACAAAAACTGAAACTCAGATGTCCTGCGATCAAGATAACTATTTTATCGCCGCAAAGGTAAGCGCATTCAAAGGTGGAAAGTTAATTTTTGAGAAAAGTTTTGATCGCAAAATTTTGCGAACGCCCTAACCAGTTTTGGTCAAGTCTATTTAAAAAACTTTAAAGTGCATCAAATATCATTAGACTGATTCTTTTGCGCTCAAAAAGGCTCAGATTTTTCAAACTGAGCCGAAGGTAAAGCATCACCGCGATGGGCTCTTTTTTATGCATCGACCCAAACCCAAAGCCTAAAATGACGGATTTAGCCAAGTTCACTAAACAACCGTATCATTTCGACAGGTTTACCAGCGTGTTTTTTTGGACTTGATCATAGGATCATAGCACCTTAAATAGCGTTTCGACGTTGGGATGTAGCCAAGTGGTAAGGCAACTGTTTTTGGTACAGTGTACCGTAGGTTCGAATCCTACCATCCCAGCCACTTCCCCTCTCCCAGCGCTGCATCTNGTGATTTGCCTAGCCGTTTAAAATATNCCGGCAAATTCATGGAAACATGATCNCNTGNTCTAGCGGATTTTGCCGGTGTTTTGATGCAAAACCACTCTTCCTGCCATTAGGTATTGCTTATTTTTATTGAATCTATGATTCGATTACATGTGAGCTCGAAACCATAGCTTCGTTAAACCCTAAGCTGCGCTTGGCGGGTTATGATGTTACGTCACTCGTCATGATTTGTGATGTGCAAGCTTGATAAAAGATCTTTGTGTGATAGGGTCTTAATATATTTTTTTGGTTATTTTGTTCTTAGTTATTCCAATATCTTTAAATGCAGCAAGACGGGTCTTTTTATCTGGGCAGGCTGCGTGCGAAGGGATGATTGCATTTTGTCGAGCAGCTGTATTCTTCAGCACACTTTGCCGTGAATGATGTCCAATCCATTCTTATCGCAGAAAACAGGGAGTAAACGATGAGCTATGATTTTGTAATCGTGGGGGGTGGTTCGGCGGGGTCAACTATGGCATCGCGTCTTACCGAAGATCCGAATGTAAGCGTGTGCCTATTAGAGGCGGGAGGCGACGGAAACGGTATACTTGTGCGGGCACCGGCAGGGGTGGTTGCGATGCTTCCTGGGCGCCCCAAGATCAACAACTGGGCGTTTAACACTGAATCACAACCGGGTTTAAATGGCCGCCGCGGCTATCAACCGCGTGGCAAAGCACTGGGTGGCTCGTCTGCAATCAACGCCATGCTTTATGTCCGCGGCCAAAAGGAAGATTACGACAACTGGGCCGATCTTGGCAACGAAGGTTGGGATTGGGACAGTGTGCTACCCTATTTCAAAAAGGCCGAGAATAATTCTCGCGGCGCTGATGCCGCGCATGGGGACAGCGGGCCGTTACAGGTGTCTGACCAGAAAGCGCCCCGGCCAATTTCTGAAGCCTATATCCAAGCTTGCACCCAGATGCAGCTGCACCGAACCNAAGATTTCAATGGGGGTGACAACGAAGGGGCNGGCTATTGGCAGACCACCATTCATCACAGCCNNGAAAAGAATGGCGAGCGATGCTCAGCGGCGGCAGGGTATTTGTTTCCCGTGATGGACCAGCGTGCGAACCTGACCGTGATCACCAAGGCCCATGCGACCCGGATCATCTTTGATGGCAAACGCGCAGTAGGTGTCGCCTATCGTCAGGGCAAGCAAGACAAGGAAGTGCGCGCCGGCAAAGAAGTTATCCTTTGCGGCGGGGCGTTCCAGTCGCCGCAGTTGTTGCAGCTGTCAGGTGTGGGGCGGTCCGAGGATATCACGCCGCACGGCATAGGCATGGTGCATGAATTGCCCGGCGTAGGACAGAACCTGCAAGACCACCTTGATTTCATCATGGGTTATAAATCCAAGGATACCGACAATTTTGGTATCGGGGTACGCGGCTCTTTGAAATTGATCGCAGAAATGCTCAAGTGGCGCAAACACGGCAATTCGATGATTGCATCTACCATTACCGAGTGNGGCAGCTTTTTCAAAACTGACCCAAACTTAGACCGTCCTGATGTGCAAACCCATTTCGTGATTTCCATTGTGGATGATCACGCCCGCAAATTGCATTTGGGTTACGGTTATTCCTGTCACGTCTGCGTGTTGCGCCCCTACTCGCGGGGAGAGGTGTTTTTGAAATCGGCAGACCCGCTTGCGGCCCCTGGGATAGACCCAAGGTTCCTGTNTGATGAGCGAGATCTGCAGACCCTGATCCGCGGCGCNAAGATGACGCGCGCGATGCTTGAAGCACCAGCAATGGCCAAATACANGCANAAAGAACTCTTTGGTGTCAGCGANGACACAACAGANTNTGAATGGGAACAGCATATCCGAAACCGCTCTGACACGGTCTATCATCCGGTGGGCACTTGTAAGATGGGCCATGATGAGATGGCCGTGGTGGATAGCAATTTGCGGGTGCATGGGATGCAGGGCCTTCGGGTTGTTGATGCTTCGATCATGCCCGCTTTGGTGTCTGGCAATACCAATGCGCCGACCATCATGATCGCTGAGAAAGCGGTTGATANGGTCAAAGCAGCCTATGCGAATTGAACAAACCAGAAATAGATTGAAAGGAGCATGATATGCCCGAAGGTGCACAGCTAAGTTTTGAGGGCCAAGANGCTCTNTATGAAGATTATGATATTGCTCTTTCAGAGCTTGACGCGGCCAAGGATAAATGGGCGCGCTTGCCCCCTGCTGAACGTATCGCGTTGCTGTCGGNAATGAAGGACGGCATTATGAAGGTTGCCGAAGGCTGGGCAGAANCCGCAGCGCGCAAAAAGGGTCTGATCCCGGGCACCGCCATTGCGGGTGAAGAATGGATTGCNGGGCCCTATGCCACAATGGCNGGGGTTAATGCTTTGATGGGCACGCTTGCCCAGATGGACGGCAAGACGTTCATTGATCATTTGCGCACACGTCAACTTACCACGGGTCAACTTGGTGTGCGCGTCTTGCCACATACGATCTGGGATCACCTGCTGTTAAGTGGGATATCCGCCGAGGTCTGGATGCAAAAAGATGTCACGGCGTCCAATCTAAAAAAACATGCCGCTGTGGCGTATGATGTGCCGGTCAACGACCGCGTGGGCAAGGTTGCGCTGGTTCTGGGGGCAGGCAATATTGCGGCCATCACCCCACTTGATGTTTTGCAGAAACTGATCCTCGAAAATCAGGTCGTCATTCTAAAAATGAACCCGATCAATGATTATCTGACGGACTATTTCCAGATCGCCATGAAACCCTTTATCGACGGTGGATTTCTGCGGATCGTCAAGGGCGACGCCAAGGGCGGCGCGTATCTATGTGAACATCCCATCGTAGAAGAGCTGCATATAACCGGATCTGATGCCACGCATGATGCCATTGCCTGGGGTGTGGGCGAAGAAGGGATCGCAAACAAAAAAGCTGGCGCCCCCAAAAATACCAAGCGCATCACATCCGAGTTGGGATCAGTCAGCCCAACCATCGTAGTTCCGGGGCCTTGGAGCGCTGCTGATATCCGGTATCAGGCGGAAAACATTGCCACGATGAAGCTGCATAACTCGGGACATAATTGCGTTTCGACACAGGCGCTGCTCATGCCGAGCGGATGGGACAAAGCTGGTGCACTTTTGGACGAGCTGAAAAAGGTTATCAGCACATCGACCCGCCCCACCTGGTATCCGGGGGCCCTTGGGCGTCTGGAAAGCTATGCAGACCACGGTGGAAAAGTTGAAAAAATTGCACGCGGCGACAGTGCTCCGCCGCTGGTCATCGGCGATATTGGCGAAGACAGCTATAATCGGTCTTGTGAGGTTTTTGGCCCGGCCCTTGGGATCAAAGAACTCGATGGATCGGACGCCGAAGCATTTCTTATTGCCTCGATCGATTATGCCAATACCCAGCTTTGGGGAACGCTTGGTGCGAATATTGTCATCCATCCGAAAACCATTCGCCAGATTGGCAAAAAGCGGTTCGAGGAAATTCTTGCCGATTTCAAATACGGCACCATCGGTATCAATGGCTGGTGCGCTCTTGGATTTTTGATCANGAATTGCCCTTGGGGCGCCTATCCGGGNAGCACGCTGNAAGATGTTGGCTCTGGCATTGGGACGGTNCATAACGCTTTCATGTTGGAAAGGACTGANAAAGTGGTTGTGCAAGCCCCTTGGCGTCCTTTCCCAAGGGGGCTTTTGTCAGGGCAGTTCACCCTATTGCCGCGCCCTCCTTTCTTCATCACCAACAAACGTCAACATAAGCTTGGCAAGGCACTGACCAAGTTCCAATACAAACCAAGCTGGTTCAAATTGCCAAAGATTTTCTTCCACGCATTATTGGGCTAGGGAGCAGACGAGAGAATTTTTAAGGTCACATGAGGGCGCATCTCATGTGACCCATTCACAGTAACAGGTCTGCAAAAGGAGCTACAGGNTGCAGAAAACAACCATAAGTAGCNCCCTTTAAATTTCGGTTCACCCNATGNTNGTATCTGCNCNCCCGCTTGTTTAGTGCCACGGGTCTTTGACAAAACAGCCACACTTCGCTCAATTTCCCCCTTTACCCACAAATTGGAAGTAAAGATTGGTTCTCTTAGGGATAATTGTAAAGCCGCCTGTTCAACCTTNGTGTTGAAATTAATCATACAATTCATTGATTTACATGTTTATGCAATTTGATAACCCTCAGNTTGGCTTGATAATAATGCCTCACACCAAGACTAATTAAGTGGGCTTCCAAAGCTGCTGCGAAGCCTAGATTTGTGAAGTGTTTTACGCTGTCTTGAGGGTTAGGCCATCCTGCAAACGCGTTACATGCAGAAATATCTTAATTTTCAATTGTCAGATGCTAACGCGTCCTTTAGGTTTCGCGTGTCCACTGAGGATAAGAGGCAGCAAGTGCAATGAAAAATAAACTGATCATTTCTGGGGTCATGATCTTACTACTCGCAACATCTGGGGCCGCGCTGGCACAGACTGCTGGAGTGGTGACAAAGCAATATGACGACGGCGGTATTTACGAAGGGACCTTTAAAAACGGTCTACAACATGGCGAAGGAACCTATAGCCTACCAAACGGGTATAAATACACTGGCGAATGGGTAGAAGGTGAAATACGCGGTCAGGGTGTCGCTGCGTTCCCCAATGGATCGATTTACGAGGGTAGTTTTGTTAAAGGCAAACCCGAAGGCTTGGGCAAAATAACTTTTTCTGACGAAGGAACGTATGAGGGTACTTGGCAGGACGGGAAAATAACCGGTCAGGGNGTTGCAACCTATGCCAATGGCGCGCGCTATGAGGGCGGTTTNCTAAATGCGATGCACCACGGGCTTGGAACNATGTCCAACCCGGACGGGTATATCTATAACGGTGATTGGGTGAGCGGCGTCAAAGAGGGTGATGCCAAGGTGACCTATCCCGATGGCGCNATCTACAAAGGCAGCATTGTGCGCGGCGCGCGTGAAGGCCGCGGNGTATTGGAAATGCCCGAGGGCCTCGTGTTCGACGGTCTGTGGAAAGATGGCGAAATCAACGGCTCAGGCAAGTTGATCCAACCTAACGGCGATGTCTACGAAGGTATGCTCGCCAATGGACGNCGGCANGGACGTGGCCGGGTGACCTATGACAATGGCGACATATACGACGGAAATTTTGAAAATGANCANCGTCANGGCAAAGGAAGCTTTATTGGCTCTGACGGGTATGAATACACAGGGAACTGGGAAAACGGCCAAATCCAAGGTCAAGGTCGGGTCATCTATCCTGATGGATCTGTNTATACTGGCGCTTTTGGCAATGGGCTTGCTGAAGGCGAAGGCAAAATAACCTATCCCGATGGTTCAAGCTATCAAGGTGCGTGGGTCGCTGGAGTTATTGAAGGCGAAGGGTTGGCGATATACCCCAATGGCATCACCTACAAAGGTGGATTTAAAGGCGCGCGCAACCATGGCTTTGGTGTCATGCGCTACAGCGATGGGTATATCTACGAAGGCAATTGGCAGGACGGTATGCGCAATGGTCAGGGCAAAGCCACATTTGCCGACGGCATGGTCTATGAAGGTGACTATTTGGCAGGACGCCGCCATGGCAAAGGTAAAATTCAACTGCCTGATGGATTTGTCTATCAAGGTGATTGGGAGAACGGCGAAATCACAGGGCAGGGGACTGCCACCTATGCCAATGGCGATATCTATGAAGGCACTTTTGTGAAAGGCAAACGTCAGGGACAAGGCACGATCAAGTTTGCAAGTGGTGAAGAGGCCACTGGAAGCTGGAAAGATGGCGCGCTCGTTTCAACCGACCAAGATGGCGTTGTGAAAGANGAATAGCCTTTTACCACGNGATTCTTTTTCCGGCCCAGTCAAAAAACTGACCGCTTTCATCGGNGGTNANGCTCTCAAGTACCTGCAAAAGGTTTTCTGCGGCTTCATGCGGTGCAACAGCTGGATGACGTCCAAGGTATTTGCGGGTGAAGTTTGTCTGCACTGTGCCGGGATGCAGCGACACGCAGATCGCCTTTGGATGGGTTCGGGCAAGTTCAATCGCGCCGCAGCGGATCATTTGGTTAAGGGCGGCTTTGGCGCTGCGATAGGAATACCACCCCCCAAGCCGGTTGTCTTCGATGGAACCCACGCGGGCAGACAGGGCGGCAAACACAGAGCGCCGGTCTTTGGCCAGCACCCGCCGGGCGTGCTTTAACACCAGTGCAGGGCCGATTGTATTCACTTTGAATTGATCCATCATCGCTTCGGGCGTCAACTGCGACAGCGATTTTTCCGGCTGTGCTCCGTTTATTTCCAAAGCGCCGCTGGCAATGATAACAGAGTCAAAACTTTGAGGCTTCAGCGTGGCAAATGCATCTTTCACGCTGATCTCGCTGGTAATATCAAAACCATCGGTTGACCGCGACAGCCCCAAAACCTGTCCGCCCCGATCCAGAAGTGCCTTGTGTAAGGCGCTGCCGATCCCTCCACTTTGTCCAATAAGCAAAACATTTTCCATAATCTGCGACTTAGGGGGCGCAGGGATACAATCAAGAAGTTTAAGTCCTAGGTATCCCATCGCTTGCTCATTTTGGCCTGCTCGGTTACACCGCCCTCAGGCTTTCAGCTTAGGAAAGGCACCATGGCCAAAGACAAGAAAACACCCCGCCCAAAGGCGCAGACCCCGAAAGGGTTTCGCGACTATTTCGGTGCAGAAGTGTCCCAGCGGACAAAGATGCTAGAAGATATTGCGGGGGTTTATCATCATTACGGCTTTGAGGCTTTGGAAAGCAGTGCGGTGGAAACCGTTGAAGCACTGGGCAA
>PBSX01000019.1 GCA_002726375.1 Marinovum sp. | reverse complement strand
CTCGACTGCCATTATGCATTTGCGCCAAATACTGCAGGTATCGGGATCATGTTTGATTGGCCACTATCGGCCGTTTTTGAAATTGAGGCCTGACATAGCGCTTTAATGGCCGAAGCAAATTAAAACTCTGCGCCACCCCACTTTGTTAACCATTTGCATAGGCTGAAAGGCCGAAACCGCACTTTAGGGGCAAAGATAATTAGATTTTAAGATCTTCTAGCGCTTTTCCATTCTCAAGTGCGTATTCAACCCACTTGGGTGTGCGGCCCCGACCTGTCCAAGTTTGCCCAGGTTCGTCTGAATTACGATATTTTGGCGCAACTTTAGCACGTGGCTTGCGCATTTCGATGATTTCATCAAGCTTGTAGCCCATTGACTTTGCAGTTTTTTCTAATTCTTGACGGGCATGTGCCAAAGCGCGCGCATTAAACGAATTTATGGCAGCTTCGACATCTTTTTTTAAGGAGGTTAGTTCTTGTAAAGTGTATGTTTCCAAGTCAGGTTTCATAATGTTATCCATATTTTGAAAGTATTGAATTGTTCGGGTTTCTTTTTGAAACTATTTTTCAAATTTACTTTTGCTTTGTTTATTTTCTTACTGTTTTCTTTTAAAGATGAGATTAGGTTAACTCGCCTAATAGTAGATTAGGTGATTTGCATGAAAATATCAATCCAATTTTATTTATTAAAAATGGTAAAAGGTCCAGTTGACTATTTTTTCTCAAATTTAGCGAATTACAATCGCATCTAGATATCTATTTTCGAAAAAGCAATGTGTCGTGATCGTTTCAAGGGGCGGATTTGCAACAACCAACCAATATAAGGATAGGACGTGGGCTTAGATGATGACAATTTGGGTGAGCAATAACCTTAGTTTGTGAATGTTTTTAGTGTTTTTCGGTTGTTATTTTCCAAGGAACTACTTATGGGCTTCGAGGCATGCTGCAATCAGATTTGGTAGCTAATTGATTTATTTGTTTCGTTTGTTTTTAATTTTTTTTAAGGCGACAACTTTATGAAGTTATTATTTGTTCTAGCTTTGGGGCTTTCACTCCTGTTGGGTTTTTCTACTGAGCAATTAGCCGCAGAGGACTTGGCCGAAGACAAACAGAAAAAGTACTATATTGGTTATGGCCGGTTGATTACAAACGATGTGTTCGGGGATGGCAAAGACCGATGGCGAACTGGGTCATTTAGCTCAAGCCGTATTTGGGGGCCAAAATGGCTTGGTCAACTGCCTCACGAATTTACTGAGGTAATTGAAGTCCGATTTCTGGGCGAGATAATAGCGCCCTCAGACTTAAGTGGAAAAGGTGGTATCGATAGACCTTTTGTTGGTCATTTGGGCTTCGGCCTGCACAGCCATTTTCAACGCAAAGGGCTAGAGTATAGCGTTGGCGTTGGGTCGTCTGTTTTGGGTAAGCAAACCGGGCTAGATAAATTCCAAAGCGATTTTCGCAAAGCTTTGAATGAGAAAGTAGCATCGGAGTTAGTGCTATCGAGCCAGATCGGCGATCAGGTGCTGTTTGGGCCGCTTGTGGAAGTTGCCAAAACTGTCCCTGGGGACGATGAGGTACATATTAGGCCCTTCTTTGAAGCTTATTCAACAGCGGAAACGCTTGCACGCTTGGGAGCGGATATTTATTTTGGAAATGGATTTTCAAACTCATTATATATACGAGATCAAGTGACTGGTCAGCGATATAGAACCATTGGGGCGAGTGAAGAAAAATTTGGTTTTTCTATTGGTGGCGATATTGGCCACGTCTCAAAAAGCGCATTTTTTGATGGCGCAGAATCGACTATGCTTCATCGTCGATTGAGGTTTCGCACTGGTTTGCATTGGGGTCAGAATTCCAAACAGGGCTTTGCAGGGCTTACTTGGCTCAGCAAAGAGTTTTCCGGACAACCCAAAGGCCAAATACTGGGTTCGGTTCGGTTTATTTTAAAGTTTTAAGTGCAAACCAAAAATACAAATTATAGGAGGGTTGGGCTTGTTACTTCTGTTTAGTCCAATTCGACAGAAGAGTAAGCGCGGCAGCATCTGACCAATTAGCATCCCCAAGCAGTCGACCAATTTCATGCCCATCAGGTGAAATTAAAATACTCGCGGGCAGTCCAAGCACTGCCATGTCGCGCGCCAATTTTTGTTTTGGGTCGCGGTACATTGGCAGGTTTTGAACCCCAATTTCTGCAAAGAACTTACTCATTGCCGCTGGCGTATTACGGCCGGTAGCAATGGTCAGAACCTTAAAATCATCTGTGCCAAGGCGCGATTGCAATGCAGAAAGGCTTGGCATTTCAGCGCGGCAGGGTGCGCACCAAGTAGCCCAGAAATTCACCAAAACATAACGTCCACTGTAATCATCCAGCGATTTTTGCGCACCGCTCTCGGTCAAAAACGAAATATCAGAAACTCGTTTGGGCGCAGTATGAAGCACCAGCTTTTGCATGTCGCCTTTACGCAGTTCATTGAGCGCGAAAACGTTAGTGTTTTCTGCCAAAGTGCCGTTTGCACCTGCAATCAGAGCAGTATAAAGAATGATTAAAGAAATAGCGCGCATGCGTCCTCCGAAAGGCACCAATATGTCAAACAAGTCCTCGAACCAGATGTGGGGTGGCCGTTTCGCCGCTGGTCCGGATGCCATTATGGAAGCAATTAATGCGTCCATTGGATTTGACCAGCGTCTGGCAGCACAAGATATTGCCGGATCGCAGGCCCACGCCGCAATGCTTGCAGCACAGGATATCATCTCAGATAGCGATGCCGAAGCAATAAGGAAAGGCCTGTTCACGGTCTTGTCAGAAATCCAAAGTGGTGAATTTCAGTTTTCCACCGCGCTTGAGGACATTCATATGAANGTCGAAGCGCGGNTGAAAGAAATTATAGGCGACCCGGCAGGGAGGNTACATACAGCGCGCTCGCGCAATGATCAGGTGGCCACTGATTTCCGGCTGTGGGTGCGCGATCAANTCGATGCTGCTGATCAGGCACTTACCTCCCTGATTTCGGCGCTATTGACCCAAGCCGAAGCCGGCGCGGGATGGGTGATGCCCGGGTTTACCCACCTGCAAACGGCCCAACCCGTGACTTGGGGGCATCACATGATGGCCTATGTCGAAATGTTTGCCCGGGATCTTGGGCGGGTTCGCGATGCGCGTGCGCGGATGAATGAGTGCCCGCTCGGGGCGGCCGCGCTTGCAGGAACGTCGTTTCCAATTGACCGGGACCATACTGCAAAGGCGCTTGGTTTTGACCGGCCGTCAGCCAATTCTCTGGATGCGGTCAGCGACCGCGACTTTGCGCTGGAATTTCTCAGTGTTGCATCTATTTGCGCGATGCATCTTAGCCGGTTTGCAGAAGAGTTGGTGATTTGGTCCTCGGCGCAATTTCGTTTCGTTTCTTTGTCGGACAGGTTTTCGACAGGGTCCTCGATCATGCCGCAAAAGAAAAACCCCGATGCAGCAGAGTTAATTCGCGCCAAAGTTGGGCGGATTTTCGGTGCCCATGTTGCGTTGATGATGGTGATGAAAGGCTTGCCGCTTGCCTATTCCAAGGACATGCAAGAGGATAAAGAGCAGGTGTTTGATGCGGCTGACCATTTGATTTTGGCCCTTGCCGCAATGGACGGCATGGTGCGCGATATGCAGGCCAATCAAGAGGCTTTGGCCGCAGCCGCCGGATCTGGGTTTTCCACCGCCACCGACCTTGCAGATTGGTTGGTACGAGCGTTGGATATGCCGTTTCGTGATGCCCATCATGTGACGGGCGCATTGGTGGCTTTGGCTGAAAAACGCAGCTGTGATCTGCCAGAGCTTAGCCTTGCAGATATGCAATCGGTTCACAGCGCAATAACCGAAGATGTATTTTCCGTACTTGGTGTTGAAAACTCGGTCGCATCGCGGGTATCTTTCGGCGGCACAGCACCAGAGCAGGTGCGTGCCCAAGTTGCAAAGTGGAAAGGCAGGCTTGCGATATGAATATTTTCAAAGTGCTAATGATAACGGCTCTATTGGCTTTTACCGCAGGCTGCGGCGTCGATGGATTGCCAGCTCCGCCAAGCTCACAGGATACAGAATAGCCCTGTTTAAAATTAAATATCTTGTTGAAATTGAAAGTAAATTTTTGCCCTTCGTCATTGACAGCAGCCGCTGATTTAGACAAGTTTCAAAGGGCAGCTAAGGCCGTTTAAAACACACTAGATTTGGCTTTGAGCGGCAAGTCTAGCGATGGTCAGTAAAATTTGGGGTCGTGATGTCAGAGCTAAGGTTTTCCAAAGGTATTGCCCGTCTGGGCACTGAGTCCGCATTTATCGTTCTGGCTCGGGCCCAGAAATTGGCCGCAGAGGGCCGGGACATTATCAATCTGGGGATTGGCCAGCCGGATTTTCGCACCCCTGACCATATCGTGCAGGCTGGCATCAAAGCGCTGCAGGACGGCCATCATGGCTATACGCCGGCCAATGGATTGCCCCAACTCAGAACTGCGGTGGCCGAAGATCTTGCGGTGCGGCATGGCGCGGATGTCAACCCAGACAATGTTATTGTGGTGCCCGGCGGAAAGCCGACGATGTTTTTCGCTATTTTGATGTTTGGCGAACCGGGCGCGGAAATTATCTATCCCAATCCAGGCTTTCCTATTTATGAATCCGTGATCCGTTACAGCGGCGCCAAAGCTGTTCCAATGGCCTTGAGCGAGCAAAATGGGTTTGCATTCGATGCAGATACGGTGCTGTCGCAAATAAATGAACGGACCCGGTTAATCATTATTAACAGCCCTGCCAACCCAACGGGCGGCGTGACGCCAAAGGAACAGATCGATAAATTGGTGGCCGGTTTGCGCCAGCATCCGCATGTGGCCATTCTGTCGGATGAAATTTATAGCGAAATGCTGTATGATGGGCGTACGCATGTGAGCCTGCTGAATTATCCCGAAATACGCGACCGGTTGATTGTGCTGGATGGATGGTCAAAAACCTATGCAATGACCGGTTGGCGGATGGGCTATGCGGTCTGGCCTGATGCCATGGTCGATCCGGTAACGCGTCTGTGTATTAATGACCATTCATGCGTTAATGCCGCGGCGCAATTTGCCGGCCTTGCGGCGTTGACCGGACCTAAGGATGCCGTGCATCAAATGGTTACCGAGTTTGACAGCCGGCGGCGGATTATTGTGGACGCTCTGAATGCTTTGCCGGGGGTTCGCTGCACTAATGCCGCTGGTGCGTTTTATGCTTTCCCCAATATCACTGGCACTGGGTTAAGCGCCAAAGACGCTCAGGACCTGTTTTTGGAACAGGCCGGTGTGGCCATAATTGCCGGCACCAGCTTTGGGGTTCATGGAGAGGGATTTATCCGGTTTTCCTATGCGAACAGCATAGAAAATATCGAACGTGCAATTGATCGTATTCGACCACTTTTGAGCTAAAACTAGGTAAAAACATTTCTTTCTGGGACAAGATGTAGCTAAACAAGTGCTCTTGTGTCAGTTGAAGGGTTTTCTTAATATGCTGAATAGTCTAGGTGATCTTCACTTCTGATCTATACAACCGGGGCAAGGATCATGGATCATTTTCTTTATCGCGATGGCATGCTGCATGCAGAAGATGTAGCAATTCAGGACATTGCCGCGCAGGTGGGCACACCGTTTTATGTCTATTCAACCGCCACGCTGACCCGCCATTTCAAACTTTTTGATGAGGCCCTTGATGGCTTGGATCATCTGGTTTGTTTTGCGATGAAAGCGGCCTCAAATCAGGCCATCCTGAAAACCTTGGCGAATCTTGGTGCTGGCATGGATGTGGTCTCGGGGGGCGAGTATTTGCGCGCCCGCGCTGCCGGTGTGCCGGGTGAGCGGATTGTCTTTTCCGGCGTTGGTAAAACACGGGGCGAAATGCTTCAGGCTTTGCAGGGTGGAGTGCGCCAGTTCAACGTTGAAAGCGAGCCGGAATTACAGATATTAAACGAGGTCGCTTTATCAGTAGGTCAGATTGCCCCCATCACGATCCGGGTCAATCCAGATGTTGATCCCAAAACTCATGAAAAAATCGCTACTGGAAAAGCAGAGAACAAATTTGGCATTCCGATCTCAAGAGCACGTGAGATTTATGCCAAAGCGGCGAAATTGAAAGGCTTAGATGTCGTGGGCATTGATGTTCACATCGGCAGCCAGTTGACTGAATTAGAGCCCTTTGTGACTGCATACCGCAAAGTGGCGGAGCTGACAGCCACATTGCGCGCCGACGGGCATGACATCCGTCGGCTTGATTTGGGCGGAGGATTGGGCATCCCTTATACGCAGTCAAATGAACCGCCGCCGCTGCCAACTGATTATGGGGCAATGGTGAAACGCGAACTGGGCCATTTGGGCTGTGAAGTTGAAATTGAACCGGGCCGGTTGATTGCTGGCAATGCAGGCCTTTTGGTCAGCTCGGTGGTTTATGTTAAATCGGGTGAAGACCGCCGTTTTTTAATTTTGGATGCGGCCATGAACGATCTTGTGCGCCCGGCGATGTATGATGCATTTCATGATATTATCCCTGTTGTAGAACCTGTCCCGGGCTCAGAACGAGCAGTTTATGATATTGTCGGGCCGGTCTGTGAAAGCGGTGATACATTTGCCAAAGGCCGCAGCCTAGTGGCGCAAAACCAAGATGATCTTGTGGCCTTTCGCTCGGCGGGCGCTTATGGCGCTGTTATGGCCAGCGAATACAATACAAGGCCCTTAATACCCGAGGTTCTGGTGAACGGGGATCAATTCGCGGTTATTCGAGCCCGTCCAAGCTATGACGAAATCATAAATCGTGATAATTTGCCCTACTGGCTTTAATCAAAGCTGTAAAATCGCTAGACAGCGGATATATTTCTTTTGTCTGGCGCCATGCATCTGTTGCCGCCTATCTGGCTTTTTTGGATGCTGAGCAGGATACTTTAAATTACTGTGCGGTGGGCTGGATCATGGTCCAGCGCGTTTGTAGCCAATCTAGTATTTGACGTATCCATTGGTCCAACACAATACGCATATTATTGATCCATTGCTGGTAAAGCTCGAGCGGCTGTTGCAAGCTGGGTATACCATCACCCAATGTGTCGGCAAAATAATAAAGCGCTGCTGCGGCAACAATAATAGCAATACCAACTAAAAAACCCANNCTGCGTTGNCCTTTTTGTGCGATTTCTTTTGAGGCNTCACTATCGCTAGGCCATTCTGCGCCNCTGGTNCTGAGCGTCGAATTTATCTCATCAATATCCGGTAATAAGGCGCCGCGCGTGCTTTTCGNAGNTTGCTCGCTATTTTGNTACAGGGCTTCCAGGGCCTGCATATCCATATCGGCATCGCGGGCCTGATCAGAAGACCCTGATCGGGAAGAGCTACCAGAGGCCTGCGGCCCATTGCTGCCGCGTTCTTCAACTTCGCGCTTGGCTTCTTCGCGCAGCACACCGGCAACAGAGGGATGCAGTGATCTTTTTTGCCGCAAAGGCGGCATTTGCGGGCNGGTGCTCACAGCAGTTGCGTCCGAACTGGCGGCTGGATCATCGGCCAGTGAGGGGTCAAACCTTTCGCTAGGCTGCTTTGCCGACCCAGGGTCATCAGCCTCGTCTCGGAGTGCTGGCTGTAAGTCCTGCGCGGGATGGGTTTGAAACCACGTGTGATTGCAAGCCGAACATTGCACATCGCGACCATATTTTTTTGGAATATGGTCTTCTGGAACTTCATACTGAGCGCCGCAATTCGGACACAGCAGTAGCATTTTAGGCTCTTCTATCACGTTAATTTCCCGATTTCTCCTAACCTTATGGCACAATATATATTCTAGCCAAAAGGGAAAAGTGAATTTCTATGTGCCAAGATGGATTGCAACGCGCGCGATGCTAGGGCACAACACAGATAAGGGTCGCTGTTGCTGAGAGAACTTGGTTTGATAGATTTGGAAAATGTGGCCTACACATATAGTGGAGGCGAGCTGTTATCAGAAATGACGCTGTCGATCGCGTCAGGGGCTTTTTATTTTCTCACGGGTCCATCAGGGTCTGGTAAAACCACCTTTCTTAAAATGTGTTACGGGGCACTGGTTCCCACCGCTGGCAATATCACCATCTTTGGTCAGGACCTGCGGACTATGACCCGTGATGACATTGCGCTCACCCGCCGCCGCATCGGGGTCGTGCATCAAGATTGCCAGTTTCTCGACCACCTGAATGTGGTNGATAATATTGCCCTACCGCTGGCGNCAGCGGGGCAGGATAGCCTGGCAGATGGCGCCAACCTCAAAGAACTGCTGAACTGGGTCGGTCTTGGTCACCGCGCCGATGCGCTGCCCCCTGAATTATCGGGCGGCGAGCGGCAAAGGGCGGCACTTGCGCGGGCGGTGATTATGTCGCCGGATATTATTCTGGCCGATGAGCCCACCGGAAATGTCGATTGGGAAATGTCACAGCGGCTTTTGCAATTACTAGTCGAACTTAACCGCATGGGAAAAACNGTTGTCATTGCCAGCCATGATCTAAGCCTGATACGCGCCGCCAAAACCGAAGTTCAGGCGCGTATTTTGCGTATTTACAACAAACGTGTGCAATTGGCCGGAGCCAACCTGTGAGTGTGTCCAACGACGATAGNGGGTTGCCGATTTCACATGATGGCAGTCGGGACCGGGTGGTGCCGCCGACTGGTTTTACGGCGGGCCTGACGACCTTTACCTCAGCGGCTATGGCGTTCTTGGTGGTGTTTGCACTGGCCCTCGCGCTGGCAGCAGACCGATTATCAGATCGTTGGAGCGCAGCCCTAGCTGGCGGTGCGACGCTGCGCATCTCAGCCCCAGCTGAGCAGATGGATAGCCAATTGGCGCAGGCGGTGAAAGTTCTCAATACCACACCAGGGATTGCCGAAGTTCGGGTGATTACGCCGGAAGAACAACAGGCGCTGCTTGAGCCATGGTTTGGCCCTGATTTGCCGGTTGACGCGCTTCCTGTTCCGCGCCTTATTGATATCCGCGAAGATGNACGGGGTTATGATCCGCAGGGGCTACGTTTGCGGCTAGCAGCCGAAGTGCCCGGAGCGGTGCTGGACGATCACAGCCGTTGGCAGCGCCCCTTGGTCAAAGCAGCCCAGCGGGTTTGGGCTTTGGGACTGTTTTCTATNGTTTTGATGGGGGCAACCAGNGCGGCCATGATCACCCTTGCGACACGGGCAGCAATGGCNGCCAATGCTCAGGTGGTTGCAGTGCTCCGGTTGATCGGCGCNCGCGACAGCTACATTGCAGCGGCTTTCGTGCGCCGCTTTACTCTGCGGGCTTTTTTAGGGGCGGTTATCGGCACAGCCGCCGGTGCTTTGGCCGTCTACCTTTTGCCGTCAAAAAACGATCAAGCCATGATTTTGTCTGGCCTTGGTTTTCAACAACTGCAATGGCTGTGGTTGCTGACTTTGCCACCGGTCATCGCGGTGGTGGCCTTTTTTGCAACCCGGCAGGCGACCCGCCGAGAACTGCGGAGACTTCGATAATGCGATATACGGCGCGCTGGCTACTTTCATTTTTATTTTCCATACAAATGTATCTTATGATGGCTGTTATCGGTGTGGCCTTTGCCCCATTGTCTGCTGTCAGCCACCGCTTTGCCTGTTTTACGGTGCAAACCTATTGCAGATGGGTGCGTTGGACTGCTGGATGGATGATCGGTCTAAAGTCGGAAATTCGCGGTCCGGTTCCAACGGATGGCGTTTTGATCGCCAGTAAACACCAAAGTTTCTTTGATATTATTTTAATNGTTAGCGTTATTCCCAAGCCAAAGTTCATTATGAAGAATATCCTTAGATGGGCGCCGGTTGTTGGCTGGTATGCCTATTTTTTGGATTGCATTCCGGTAAAGCGTGGCCGCCGGGCTGAAGCGATTAAGAAAATGTTAGCCGATATCAGCAACGGCACGGCGCAAGCAGGTCAACTTGTTATTTACCCTCAAGGCACGCGCGTCGCACCGAGAGCAAAACTACCATATAAGGTGGGCGCGGCGGTTCTATACAAAGAAACCGGTCAACCCTGCGTGCCCGCAGCGACGAATGTGGGGATTTTTTGGCCACGGCGGGGTGTTTACCGAAAACCGGGTCTGGCAGTTGTCGAATTTTTACCGACAATTGCACCGGGGCTGAACAAAGAAGATTTTTTAACCCGATTGGAAAATGTGGTTGAGACCCAGTCAGACATATTAATGCAAGAGGCGGAAAACCATGAAGTATATCGAAAATCTGGATGATTTATTGGCGCTTTATGGTCAGCCCAGTACGGCGGCACTTCAAAAAGTATCTCATATTCTGACCCCGCTTTATGCGAAATGGATCGCGGTATCGCAATTTTGTGTTCTAACGACCACTGGGCCCGAAGGTACGGACGGCAGTCCACGCGGAGATGCCGAGCCGGTTGTTAAAATCAGCGATGCGCAAACCCTTTTGATGCCCGACTGGCGCGGCAATAACCGGCTTGATAGCCTGCGCAACATTGTTGTGGACGGGCGGGTGTCTGTGATGTTCATGGTTGCGGGCAGCAATGAGGTGGTTCGTGTAAATGGCAGGGCAAAATTAACTACTGATGCCAACTTAAGGGCTGATTTTGAACGCAAAGGCAGACGCCCAGAAACGGTGATCGTGATCAAAATTACAGAAGTCTATATTCAATGTTCCCGCGCCCTTCTACGCTCAGGATTATGGGCTAGCAGCGAGCCACAAGATTTACCAACAATGGGCGAAATCATCGCCGAAGCCAGCAACGGTGAAGCGGGCGGGCAAGAGTTTGATAGAGCCTGGCCAGAGCGGGCGGTTAAGACCTTGTGGTGATGGGCTGTTTATGGGGCATTGTTGATTTTGTTCCGCTTAAACTACCCAAACTGGCCAAATTGTCGGGTTTTTGAAATGACATTCGTGTTTCTTTAAACGCTTTAGGTTTCGGATGCGAAACTGCGATGCCATCAATCGCCGCATGCGACCCAAAAATTGTCGGAATCGCTGTGCTGTTTTTGGCCAAGGCACATTATACGCACATATGAGCGACCCCATGCACCCAATAGGGAATGAATTATGAGTTATAAGTCAGATATCGAAATTGCCCGCGAAGCGAATAAAAAACCGATCCAAGAGATCGGCGCAAAATTGGATATTCCGTCCGAACATCTTTTGCCCTACGGCCACGACAAAGCAAAGGTCAGTCAGGAATTTATCAACTCGGTTCAAAGCAAGCCNGATGGCAAGCTTATCTTGGTGACTGCGATCAACCCGACACCGGCAGGGGAAGGCAAAACCACCACCACCGTTGGATTGGGCGACGGGCTCAACCGCATTGGTAAGCGGGCAGCTATTTGTATTCGCGAAGCCTCGCTTGGACCTTGTTTCGGGATGAAAGGCGGCGCAGCAGGCGGCGGCTATGCCCAAGTTGTNCCCATGGAGGAAATGAACCTTCATTTTACAGGTGATTTTCACGCTATCACATCAGCGCATAATCTGCTCTCTGCGATGATTGACAATCACATATACTGGGGCAACAAGCTTGAGATTGATCAGCGCCGTGTGGTGTGGCGCCGGGTCATGGANATGAACGATCGNGCGCTGCGTGATATTGTGACCTCGCTTGGTGGCGTGACCAANGGCTATCCGCGTCAAACCGGGTTTGATATNACCGTGGCCTCTGAGGTTATGGCGATCTTGTGTCTGGCAACCTCGCTTGAAGATCTACAAAAGCGTCTGGGCGATATCATTGTGGCTTACCGNCGGGACAGAACGCCGGTCTATTGCCGTGATATTAAAGCCGATGGCGCGATGACGGTTTTGCTTAAAGATGCGATGCAGCCAAACTTGGTTCAAACGCTGGAAAACAATCCCGCTTTTGTCCACGGTGGCCCTTTTGCCAATATCGCCCATGGCTGTAATTCGGTGATGGCAACAACCACAGCCCTAAAGGTTGCCGATTATGTGGTNACCGAAGCCGGATTTGGCGCCGATCTTGGGGCCGAAAAATTCATGAATATCAAATGCCGCAAAGCTGGTCTTGCGCCTGCCGCTGTGGTGATCGTGGCAACTGTCCGGGCAATGAAGATGAACGGCGGGGTGGCCAAGGCCGACCTTGGTCCGGAAAATGTCGACGCTGTGAAAGCAGGTTGCCCGAACCTTGGCCGCCATATCGAGAATGTAAAATCCTTTGGGGTGCCTGTGGTGGTTGGAATTAACCATTTTGTCACCGATACAGATGCCGAGGTNCAAGCCGTTAAGGACTATGTTGCNGAGCAGGGCGCAGAAGCCATTTTGTGCCAGCACTGGGAAAAAGGGTCCGAAGGCACGGTCGAACTGGCAACTCGCGTGGCTGAGATTGCCGATGCGGATATGGCCAACTTTGCACCGCTTTACAGCGATGATCTAAGCCTGTTTGAGAAAATCGAAACAGTGGCAAAGCGGATTTACCGCGCGGATGAGGTTTTGGCTGATGGCAAAATCCGCAACCAACTTAAAGATTGGGAAGCTGCGGGTTATGGNCATCTTCCGGTTTGTATGGCGAAAACCCAATATAGCTTTACCACCGATCCGAACCGACGCGGCGCGCCATTGGGCCATTCTGTACCGGTGCGTGAGGTGCGCCTAAGCGCGGGAGCCGGATTTATTGTTGTCATCTGCGGTGAGATTATGACGATGCCCGGGCTGCCATCCGTACCAGCCTCGGAATCGATAATGCTCAATTCTGAGGGCCAGATTGAAGGGCTGTTTTAATCCAAGATCGGTTGTCCTCACCCAATTGATAGAGTAACTGCTGGTGGTCTTTGCCGTGCGAAATGCACAATTATGGCAAGACCACTACAGCGCTAAATAGACAAAAGGAACGCACCAATGGGCGCCAAGATTATTGATGGAAAAGCTTTTGCCGCAAAAATTCGCGNACAGGTTGCAGTCCATGTTGCTGCTCTTAAAGCCGAGCATCAAATCACACCAGGACTGGCCGTGGTGCTTGTGGGCGAAGANCCCGCAAGTCAGGTTTATGTGCGCTCNAANGGNAAACAAACCACNGAGGTCGGGATGAACAGNTATGAGCATAAGCTTGATGCCGGCACATCNGAGGCTGATCTATTGGCTTTGATTGATCAGTTGAATGCNGACCCTGCGGTGCATGGTATTTTGGTACAATTGCCGCTGCCCAAACATTTAAACGAAGATCTGGTGATTAACTCAATCGCGCCGGAAAAGGATGTGGACGGGTTTCATATTTCGAACGTCGGATTGCTTGGAACAGGTCAGAAATCAATGGTGCCTTGTACGCCGCTAGGCTGTTTGATGATGCTACGTGATCATCATGGGTCTTTGTCAGGATTGGACGCCGTCGTGATTGGACGCTCAAACATTGTTGGCAAACCCATGGTGCAGCTGCTGCTCAATGATAGCTGCACCGTAACCGTGGCGCACAGNCGAACCAAAAACCTGCCTGATGTGGTGCGCCGCGCTGATATTGTGGTGGCNGCCGTTGGNCGTGCGCAAATGNTGCCNGGCGACTGGATCAAACCGGGCGCTACGGTCATTGATGTCGGCATCAACCGGATNGACAAACCCGAGGGCGGNACGCGCTTGNTNGGNGACGTAGATTATGAAAGCTGCGCAGCTGTGGCCGGTGCCATTACGCCCGTTCCAGGGGGCGTTGGACCAATGACAATCGCCTGTCTTTTGGCCAACACTGTGACCGCCTGCTGCCGCACAAACGGTGTGGCTGAGCCTAAAGGGCTTACGGTTTAATCGCGCGGCATCGGGATCGGCCGGGCCTGTTTTCCGGTTAAAATGGCAACGGCTTCGGGCCGCATTAANCNGCATAGCGCCTCGGACTGGGTTTTAAGGCCACCTGTAAAGGTNCCGTAGGCGGGTAGGATCAACCGNTCACTGTCNAGCAAAAAACAGGGTTTTGAGATTGATTTCCCGCGCAGACTTATTTGGGCTTTGGGGTGATAATGCCCTGAAATTTCGCCATTTTCTCGGCTACTTGAAATATGCCGGAACACCAACGGGGGCTTGGGCAGCGCAGTCATATAAGTGCCGCCTAATTCCATCGGACCAGGATCATGGTTGCCCTCGATCCAAATCCATCGCCGCCCGGCTTGCAAACGCGAAATCCACTGAAGTTCCGCTTCGGGCAAACGGTCCCCAGAGAGCTTGTCATCAAAACTATCGCCCAGACAGACAATCACTTCGGCGCGGGTCAGCGTGATGTCGGCCTCAAGACGATAAAGCGTATCGCGGGTTTCATAGGGNGGCAACATCGGGCCGCCGCGCCGCATAACGCGGTCGGCTTTGCCCAGATGCAGATCAGAAACACAAAGCAGATTTTTTTCTGGCCACCACATGGCACCAGAGCCNAAAGCAACCAAAGATGCGCCTGCCAGTGTAAANTGATAGCTGCTCATANNCCCTAAAGGCCAGAGTTCGGCGCATTTGGCAAGCCTAGAAATCCAATCCGGCTTCCTCAATAAGGGCTTCTGTATGTTCAGAAATCAATCGCTCTACCGCTTGTCCATCTACTGGCACCCGTCCTGCTTCTAAAAATAAAGGAGCAGAAAAAGGTGACAGATATGGCAGATCGCGGTGTTCGATCCGCCCGTTTATCCGGTCAAGCATTTGCCGAATNCGAGAAAAATCCACCAGCCCACGCATTGCTTCGCCTTTGGTTATTTGCATCATCAGGTGGTCTGGGTCATATTTCAATAAAGTGTCATAGAGNATATCCGAAGAAAAAGTCGCTTGGCGGCCCGATTTTTGCAGCCCCGGCAAGTTTCGNTCGATCAAACCAGCAATGGTAGCGACTGAGCGAAAGCTGCGCTTCATCACTGCGTTGCTGGCCAGCCATTCGCCTAAACCGCATTCCAAATCATTAGGATCAAACAGGATTTTTGGGGTTTTAATTGGCTCTAAGCCCCAAATCAGGGTTGCATAGTCCGTGGCCACGAACCCCAAGGGCGCAAGCCCTCTTGCTTCAAGCTGTTTGGTTAGCAAAAGCCCCAGTGTCTGTTGGGCATTACGTCCGGCAAAACCATACACGCACAAATGATGCAGGTCTTGGCGGGGGAATGTTTCAAGCAAAAGCGTATCAGGCTGAGGTAACGCCGAGATTGCAATTTGCTTTTCCAGCCACTGCACTGTGTGTGCCGGCAGACACGACCAGTTTTTGTTAGAAAAACGGTTTAATATTCGGTCGCACAGTTGGGTTGAGGTGGCAAATTTAGTGCCGCTGTATGTTGCGATCTTTGGTTTTTTCTTTGCGTGACGGGACACCTCGACCGTCATTTCACGCAGNTTTTCAAATCGCACCACTTGGCCGCCAATCAAAAACGTATCCCCCGGCGACAGCGTAGCGGCAAAGGCTTCTTCAACTTCGCCCAGCGGCTTGCCACCGCGCCGGCGTTGAAGTCGCACTTTTAGGGTATCATTGTCTTGTATGGTGCCGGCATTCATCCGGATGCGCGGCGCACTTCGCATGTCCCGCAGGCNATACTGATCATCTGGTTGCTGGATTAAACGGTGCCACTGATCATAACGCCTAAGTGCGTAGCCTCCTGTGGTGCAAAAATCCAAACATTGGTCAAACTCAGCCCGGGTCAGTGCGCTATAGCTGCCGGTGGTGCAGACTTCGGCATAAAGTTCGTCTGCATCAAAAGGGCCGGCACAAGCAACCAACACGATATGCTGGCAGAGCACATCCAATGGTTTTCCGGCACGCTTTTCCCCATCAAGATCATTTGCAATCACGGCTTCAAGTGCGGCCACACATTCAACAATCTCAAACCGGTTGGCCGGAACGATCAGCGCCTTGGACGGGGCATTGTAACGGTGGTTCGCCCGNCCGATNCGCTGCACCAACCGTTTGACATTTTTTGGTGCNCCGATCTGGATCACCAGATCAACGTCCCCCCAGTCAATTCCAAGATCAAGGCTGCCGGTGCACACAATCGCGCGCAGCTCGCCTGCGGTCATGGCAGCTTCGACATTTTGCCTTTGCACCCGATCAAGGCTGCCGTGATGGATTGCAATTGGTAGGTGATCGCTGTTGGCCAGCCAAAGGTGGTGGAAAAATATTTCTGCCTGCGCGCGCGTGTTGTGAAAAATAAGCGTTGTTTTATGTTGTTTGATTTGCTCTAGGACCGGCTCAACCGCATAGCGCCCGCCCGCCCCTGACCACGGGGGCGGCATATCTGTTTTTANCATTGATATATCGGGCGCCGGTCCACCATCGGCAACGCAGACTGGGCAAGCATCTGCTGCGCCCGATAGCAATTCGGTGATTGCCTGCGGATCNTCNACTGTGGCGGATAGACCAACCCTGCGCAGGGTGGGACAAATTCCATTGAGGCGGCTTAATGCCAAAGCCAGTTGATCGCCGCGCTTGCTTTCGGCCAATGCATGGATTTCATCCACCAATACTCTTTGCAAACCTGCAAAGATTAGTGGGGCTTCTGGATAAGATATAAGCAGCGCGAGGCTTTCTGGTGTTGTCAAAAGAATCTGCGGTGGATCGGCCCGCTGGCGACGTTTGATATGGGATGATGTATCGCCGGTACGATCCTCAACTTTTATGTCCAAATTCATGTCGCGAATTGGGGTCATCAGGTTGCGCTTGATATCTGCGGTCAAAGCTTTCAGCGGTGAGACATAAATAGTATGAAGGCCTTGGTGTGGATGATTTNCCAATTCTGCCAGCGTNGGCAAAAANCCGGCCAGAGTTTTTCCTGCACCGGTNGGAGCGATCAACAATTGGGCGGGTAAATCGGCGCTTTGCAGCATGTCGCGCTGATGGGGAAACAGATGCCAGCCTTTGCTTGAAACCCATTTAAGAACTATGTCTGTACTGTCTATCATTGGGTTTTTTTGCTTAATTAATTAATTGGTTTGGCTAGGCACAGCGCGCGCCACAGACCTTTGCGTTACAAGGCATGTGGGGTAATTTACCCACCTGCTGCGCCATCAAATACTAAGAAATATCTTACATCATTTTGCGGTTTTGCGTTGGGTTGCACCAATGTAGTGACATAAAAATCAAAAATGCTGTGCACTCTTTGAAGTGTGTCAGAGGACCCTCCAATTTCCAACAGCGTGATATACCCCTTGTTCAAAGCCATTTTATGGCTCACTGACTGCCGCTCGATAAGATAGGTGGTAAAGCCCTTTGGCTTGGCAGCTACAGCTTGAGGCGTCGCACTTTCAACTTTTAGCTGTAATTCAACAAGATTATTTGCTTGCGCACTAATTTTACTTGTCACAAACAATCCACTGCGCAACTGTGAAATAATGATGTCTGCGCTCTTGGTCAGGGTGGGGGCATCAAAAGTTTGGCCAAAGAAAGCTGTTTGGGCTTTTGCTGAGCTAACTGTTAACGTTTGCTGGTTGATGGTTGGAATTTGGTTATCGGAAATGAACTTTTGCTTTTGTGATGCACCCATAAGCAGGGTGTATTGACGTAANTGTTGCAATNTGCTCGCGGCAGTTTTTGGTTCTTCCAAAAGTTGGTTTTTGCGCTTTAGACCGGCTATTTGAGACCCGCCCAACTTAATCACATTGAGAGAAAATTTGTGTTTTGCGGCGGCTTGGATCGTAATGGCATTGGACACTTTTCCAGNGAAAAACTGTTCTGCGATTTCCAGTGCCAGTTTTGATTTTTTTGGGCTGGTAACAGATCCGGATACAATGACACCTTGATTGGCAGGCATCACACGAAGGTTATCTTTGGGCAGCACTTCTTTAAGTCTGNCACGCAACTCGCGCACATCTATTTCNACTTTGACCTCGATGGTTTTTAAAAGATCACCGCTATCACTTAGAAAAGTAAGCGAGGTTAGACCCGGTAATTTTCCAATTAAATAAAGCGATGTGTCAGAGACCACTGAAAAATCAGCGATCCGAGGATTGGCAATGGTNACCTCTTGNATACCNTCAGGAACNGTAATGATCAGCGATGTATCGGCATGCANCCGCACCGATGTGTCAATCTCGCTCAGACTGACCGACTGGGCAAAANCAAGGACTGGGCCCAAGACACTTAGCAGTGCAGCAAATAAAAAGCTGATCGCTTTAAATAGTTTCATTTTTGCCCTTTGGTTGCCCAATGCGTGCCTTTTGATACATATATCTATCTGATAGCAAAAAAAGTACCAAAACCACAACGGTTTAACAAAAGCAGCCGGGCTGCCGCAAAATAATCGCGCAGCCCAGACGTGGATCGTTGCCGTGGCCTAGTCGGCGATTGTGGCTTCTGTTGAGGCGCGCATCTCGTCTTCGCTGACGCCCTCGGCGCATTCGACGATTTTCAGACCGCCTTCAACCACATCAAGAACACCCAAGTTGGTGATAATCCGGTCTACGACACCCTTGCCGGTGAGCGGCAGGCTACAGGCTTTCAGCACTTTGCTTTGCCCGTGTTTGTTGGTATGGTCCATCACCACCACCACACGGCCCACACCGGCCACCAAATCCATCGCGCCGCCCATGCCTTTGACCAGCTTGCCGGGGATCATCCAATTGGCCAGATCACCGTTTTCCGCCACTTCCATCGCGCCCAAAATCGCCATTGCAATCTTGCCGCCTCGGATCATGCCAAAGCTGGTGGCACTGTCGAAATAGGCGGTCTGCGGCAATTCGGTAATGGTCTGTTTGCCAGCGTTGATAAGATCGGGATCTTCCGTGCCTTCGATCGGAAACGGCCCCATGCCCAGCATGCCATTTTCCGATTGCAGCGTCACCTCGATCCCATCGGGGATATAATTGCTGACCAGCGTTGGAATGCCGATACCCAGATTGACGTACCAGCCGTCTTGCAGCTCTTGCGCAGCGCGCGCGGCCATTTGATTGCGGTCCCACATGATCAAATCTCCTTTATGCGGCTGGGCGCGTTGTGCGCTGTTCAATGCGTTTTTCATGTTCGCCCTGAATCAAGCGGTGCACATAAATCCCTGGAAGGTGAATAGTGTCGGGATCAAGCGATCCGGTTTCGACGATTTCTTCAACTTCGACAACGCAGGTCTTGCCGCACATGGCCGCCGGTGGATTGAAGTTGCGCGCTGTTTTGCGAAACACAAGATTGCCGGTTTCATCAGCTTTCCAGGCTTTCACAATCGCCAGATCGGCAAAAATACCGCGCTCCATGATATAGGTTTCCTCGTCGAAATCTTTGTGCTCTTTGCCCTCGGCAATCACGGTCCCCACACCGGTCTTGGTGTAAAACCCCGGGATGCCGCAGCCGCCTGCGCGCATCCGCTCGGCCAACGTGCCTTGTGGGTTAAACTCAAGCTCTAGCTCGCCTGAAAGATACTGGCGCATAAATTCGGCGTTTTCCCCCACATAAGAGCTGATCATCTTTTTGACCTGCTTGGTTTGCAGCAGTATCCCTATGCCAAAATCATCAACGCCGGCATTGTTTGAGGCAAAAGTCATATCCTTGGTGCCGGCTTCTTTGATCGCCTGCAAAAGCAGTTCCGGTATCCCGCACAGACCAAAGCCGCCCGATGCAATAAACATCCCGTCAAACAGCAAACCGTCTAACGCCTCCGAAGCTGAGCCGTATATTTTCTTCATCGGAAATCTCTCCCTCATCTATCTTAAAAAGATATGTGACCAAAGCCGGGCTCAGAGTCAATTCAGAGCTGGGTTTCAAAAGTTGAAATCACGCAAGAATTCAAAAAAACTTGGTATTAGCACGGCAGATCAAAGCCCGTCTGAGCATCAGATCATTATTTTGCTTTGGCTTTCTTACGGGCAGCAGGGCGCTTTTTGCCGCTTTTTGCTGCCTTTTCCGCGATTAAAGCCACCGCAATATCCATTGTTACGTCTTCAGGCGCCACATCTTTGGGCAGTGTCGCGTTGATTTTGCCAAATTTGACGTAGGGACCATAGCGTCCGTCCATCACATTTACCGGTCCGCCTTCGCTTGGATGCTCGCCTAATTCCTTGATCGGCTTGGCCGCCGCCCGCCGTCCGCCGCTGCTGGCTGCTTTTTTGGCAAGCTCTTCAACGGCGCGGTTCATGCCAATGGTGAAGACTTCGTCAACTTCTTTGATGTTGGCATAGAGCGAGCCATGTTTGACGAACGGCCCATAGCGTCCAATGCCAGCCTCGATCATCACCCCGTCTTCGGGGTGTGGGCCTACTTCACGCGGCAAATCAAGCAGCATCAGAGCTTTTTCCAAATCCATATCGGCGGCGGGCCAGCCTTTGGGCAGGCTGGCGCGGGGCGGTTTTGGAATGTCTTCAGTAGCTTCGCCGCGCTGCACATAAGGCCCGAACCGACCAGAGCGTAGGTGTATTTCATCGCCCTCATTTTCGCCCAAAAGACGATCACCGCTTTCGGCGTTTTCGCCTGAGATCGGGCGGGTATAGCGGCATTCTGGATAATTTCCACAGCCAACAAAACCGCCCGTGCGGGATGTTTTAAGATGAAGGCGACCAACGCCGCATTGTGGGCAAGCGCGTGGATCGCTGCCGTCTTCGCGTGGCGGATACAGCTGGGGTGCGAGGTTTTCGTCAAGAATATCAAGCACCTGTGTGATGCGTAGTTCTGATGTTTCGGCAATTGCCGCCGAGAAATCCCGCCAAAAAGCCCCCAGTACCTCTTTGTAGTTTGTTTTTCCAGCGCTGACATGATCAAGCTGATCTTCCAGCCCAGCGGTAAAATCAAACCCGACATAGCGGCGAAAGAAATTCAGCAAAAAGATGGTTACAATGCGCCCTTTGTCTTCTGGAAAGAGACGGTTTTGTTCTTTGCGGACATATTCGCGCTCCTGAATAGTGGTCACGATACTGGCATAAGTTGACGGCCGCCCGATACCCAGCTCTTCCATGCGCTTGACCAACGTTGCTTCGGTAAAGCGCGGCGGAGGCTGGGTGAAATGTTGGGTCGGCGTAATGCTTTGCTTGACCAGCGCATCACCTTGCATCAACTGCGGCAGGCGTTTGTCGTTATCGTCGCTGGCGCTGTCATCACGGCCTTCTTCATAGACCCGCAGAAATCCGTCGAACAGCACCACTTGGCCGGTCGCACGCAGCCCGACCTGCGCATCTGCACTGCCAATATCAACCGTGGTGCGTTCAAGCCGCGCCGCAGCCATCTGGCAAGCAATGGTCCGCTTGTAGATCAGATCGTAAAGCCGCCTCTGGTCTGCATCGGTCAGTTTCAGGCTTGCGGTATCGCGGCGCGCATCTGTGGGGCGGATGCACTCATGGGCTTCTTGGGCGTTTTTGGCTTTATTTTTATACATGCGCGGGCTGCTGGGGACATAGTCATCGCCGTAACGCTCTGTTATCGCATCTCGGGCTTCCATCACCGCTTCGGGTGCCATGTCGATGCCGTCGGTCCGCATATAGGTGATAAGCCCGGCCTCATAAAGCCGCTGCGCGGCATTCATGGTTTGCCGCGCGCCCATGCCAAACTTGCGCGAGGCCTCTTGCTGCAGCGTCGATGTCATAAAAGGTGCTGATGGATTCCGGTTTACAGGTTTGGCTTCAACTGATGTGACCTGTAAATCACGGCTGTTGATTGCTTGGACGGCCAATTCGGCTTGTGTGCCGTTCTCCAGATCGTGTGTATCTAGCTTTTTGCCGGCCAAACTGACCAACCGCGCTTCAAAATCTTGCCTGCGAGGAGAGCCGAGCAACGCTTTCACCGACCAGTATTCCTTGGCCTGAAAAGCTTCGATTTCCATTTCACGCTCGACAATCAGGCGTAGGCAAACCGATT